>NZ_CP017078.1 GCF_001742225.1 Novosphingobium resinovorum
GGCTATCCGGGCGGCCTCGGCCGGCGTCGGGACAAATGCCAACGCGACATCGATAACCTTTTTTCAGGAGCCGTTGCATATCCTCACGCTCGCAAGGCTTCAGTGCCCCGTCGTTGAGGAGGAGAGCCACACTGCAGTTTCGCTCTTCCTTTAGGAAGGAAATCAGCCCGAGGACATCCTTCGCCGCAAGGCCCTCCCCTGCCCTCTCCAGATCATCAAGACAGATTATCTGATCGCGAACGAGCAGAAACGATGATCGGGCAATGAGGTCGCCAACTGCTCCGAAGTTCACCCCAGCGATCGTCAGCATGCCAGAGGCAACGCCCAATGCACTCCGAACCTTGCGCACGCCAGTTTTCGCATTCGCCCACACAGACGCGAGCGTATCCCAGGTGGCTGTAGCGCCAGCGTTGCTCGCAGGCACCGTGTTCTCATAGATGGCGTGCCTGAGCTCATCCAGGGAATTGAGCCCGAAGAGGGAGGCGTAGGCGTAGTTGCGGGTGATAGGTGATTTCAGCGCGGTCTCTGCAAGGTACTGCTTCCACGCAAACGTTTTGCCGACACCCAACGGACCCATCACACAAAGGGTCTCGGCCCTGTCACCGGCAAGGAAAGCTGTAATCTCGCGGGCAGCGTGTTTTGCGGTCATGGAGTAGTTAGCCTTGAGGGTAATGGAAAGAAGCTCTGGGGAATTGGCATCCGATGGGCTGCAGTCCTGCTACTATATCCCATTCATTCAAAAGGAGAGGATTGTGCCGAAGGCACCGTTAGTTCCTTTAGAAATAAGGATAGAAAGTTACCGGGCGCTCGCTCTCCCTGCGACTCGCGATTTCACCCTGAGTCGCGGCGATCCCCCTGTTCCTGAAATACCGTTGAATCGTTCCTGAAGTACCCAATCGAGCGTTCCCGATCTCCCGTGTTTCGGTTCCTGAAGTACCGAGCTGGCGTTCCCGAAGTACCGCGGTTCGCCGAATGACCAGCCTGATCTCGCGTTCCCGTTGTACCGTGTGTGACTATCTCTCGAGTGGCGCCCAGAGGCTCGTAAAATATCTTTTACGAGCCGAAATCCAGCTCCTGAACCTCGCAATCTCGGCTGTTTTTCGCCGCCCGAGGTGGTGGAATCCTCGTCCCATGCATCCGTCCCGAGGCACATCGCGACTGCACATTGGCCTGCCGAGCGCTCTCATGGGGTTCGGGACTTCAGGAACGCACCTTGAAGACCCCGCCACAGCTGCTCTGTCAGGACGTCTCGGGAGCCGGAGGGACATGGTCTTGCATGTCGGCAGACGACGTCGAACCGGAAAAAATGCGAAATCTCGTGCTCTGTTCGGTACTTTAAGAACGCAGGCCAGCGCCTTCCTCCGCAGCCAGACGGCTTCTGCCCACCAATAAAACGTCCAAGGTTGGCGGTGCACGGTATATTGGGAACGCGAGTGTGCCATCTTGTACGGGCTGCGATGCTGCCGTTCCTTGCTGGGGACGCTTGCGGTCGGCCCGGCGGTCCGTGCGATGAACCCGTTTGGGACGAACGGTGAGGACCATACTGCCTGGCACTTGACCGCCCCTGCCCTGCCCTGCCCTCCGCGCGCCTGCCTTTTTTCGCTGCCTCTCGGCACACCTGCCGGCGCAGATACGGCGCACCGGGATGTCGTCCGGCGTTTTGGTAATAACAGTTCCGATGCCAAGTTCGACTTGGCGGTTGGATGCTACCCCGTCAGCGGTCTGAATCCTTGCAGGTCAATCTCAGGTCGGTTTCGGTTGACCTAGCTAACCTTGATGCATTTCTCGGGCGAGGGCGAGGGCGAGGGCGAGGGCGAGGGCGAGGGCAGGCGCAGACTTCGGTATTTCAGGAACGCTGAGATTTCGATGGGATCGCTGGTTTGAAGGTCCGATGGTTGAATAGATCGCCCACTTCGATCCGGGGTCAGGGAGGATGTGTCCGCCAGGACGGGTTTGAGGTCGGAGCGCCTCTGGTGGCTGCGATGTGCGTGCAGCGCTGTCGTGACAAGGTGTCGCCGCTGGGATCCAAACAGGGCGGGCAGGGGAGGGCAAGGCAGCCTGGTTCAGCGCGTGGGGCAGGGGCCCGGAGCCTCCTGGTGGAAGACAGCGACCGGATCGGTACTTCAGGAACGGGGACCGCAATGATGAATTTGGGCGCACGCGTTGCCGAACAATCAGGCTGCGGGCAGCGGCCTTGCTCGATCAGCTTTTGGGACTGGTGAGGGTCGGTGAAAGAAAGCTGTTCCTGAAGTACCGACTGGGGAAGGGCGGTAACCTCGGTGGGCAGACTATGCTTTGGATCGTCAGGGTGTCTGCGAGGGAACCGACAATTACCGGGTCAATCAGCTGGCCGCCCGTTGCTTCGAGCAGAAGGTTGCAAAGATCTGGGCTATGTTCGGTGCGTCTCTGGCGATGTCACGCTGTCGCATGAACGCACGAAAATCATCAGCAACAAGACCATGGTCTCGCTGAGGGCTAGGCAGGCTTGCACGGGCGATCGAGCCGAACGCGGTGTAGGCAATATGACCTTCGGGAAACGCCGGGGGAGGTGAGGGGACGGCTGGAGCCGCAGTTTGGTCGTCTCCCGTCGCTTCAGCCGTTGACCGCGATGTGCCCGAACGCCCCGTCGTCCCGCTGACCGGAAGTTCCTCGTCCTTGCTGCGCTTAACCATTCGCAACATCGGTTCGGCACCGTTTCTTGCTTCGATCTTCAAGGAGAAGCCGGGCAGGGCGTCTTCCTTGGCGATTTTCGTGATCTCGAATTTGAAGCGGCGATAGTCACCCTCCGCGCCGCTCTTCTCGAATAGCGTGGGCATCGTGATCGCAAACCCGTCGGGGCCTGCTCCCCCAGCATGCTTGCGCGCTACACGATAGAGCCAGCGCTCCCTGCCTCCCGTGAGGGAGAAGTACGCAGGGTCGATAGCAAGAACCCCGCCTTCCATGAGCACGCCGTCGTAGAACCATTTGGCCAGGGTGATCCGCATGCCGCGGATCGATCCCTTGCGATCGCGGATCTGGCTGTGGCTATCGATCCACGAAAAAGTCGTCTCGACCGCATCGCCTGAGCGTATGTTGGTTTTGACGGTCGTCGACTGAAGCCGGTCGAGGGTGTTGCTAAGGAGGTCATATGCGCGCCCGCCAACATCACGCTTCAACGTCTTGAGCATGTCGTGGGGAACGATGTGGAGGGTCTGGGGGATGTCGTTTGTGCCGCGCCGCTTGTGCTCGATTAGAACTGAGGCACAGTAGATCAGGATATCGAGGTCATAGATGGTCGCAAGGCCGTACTCGGAGTTGGCCGAGACATGCACAGTCACCTTGCCATCCGGGCTCACGTAATCGATCGGCTTGAGGCGCTTGCGCTTCGACAGCGAGAAAAAGGGCCGTTCCATCGTCTCGCGCTGATCCCTGAGGGGCAGGGTCGTCAGTTGCGGGAGGAAGAGGTCAACTTGCCGGTCTTCTCGCTGTTCCTTTGGCATCGTTTAATTCCAGCTGGCGCGTAAAAGATATTTTACCAGCGCGTAAGTTTCTGTTTTAAATCGATAATTCATACGAAATCTGTGTTTCTATCGGGAGAATTTGGCCTTCTCGATAACGGGACGCAATGCTTCCAGAATTTCGTCCACCGTGCTGGTGTTTTGCGGGTTGATGTTAACAGTGAGGCCCTTCGCCTTGCTATCTGAGAGAACCTCCGCGATTCGGCCGCCTGCTTGGCTCATGACCGCTGGCTTGGAGCGGGGCGCGGCCTTAGGCTTGTGCTCAGCGGACGCTGCCATGAGACGCTCGAACACGCGGGCGCCCTCGATCTTTGCAAGTCCAGCGTCGCGGCGCTCCTGCTGTTCGGCAGAAACAACCCGGGCTGCATCGAGGATCTTGTCCCTGCGCGACGCATCCTTGAGGATGGGGGACAAGCGCATTCCATGATGGACCTTGAGATCGTTCGGTTCAGCGAATGCAGCAATGACCTCGTCAGGCAGTTCGGCAAGCTGCAGCAGGTTGTGCAGGTTCTGGCGCGGGATCGCCAGACGCTCGGCCATCTGAACCCGGCCGCCGTTATAGTACGCTTGGACGGCATGCTGATAGTTGCGCGCTCGCTCGAGGTCGGTGACGTCCTCGCGTTCCCGGTTCTCGAGATCCGCGAGCCTGAAAGCGGCTTCGTCATCGAGGGTTTCGATGCGGGCGATCAGCTCGATTTCCGAGTGATTGTTCGCGTTGAGCCACGAGACCGAGAAATGGCGCCGGGTGCCGACGATCAGCTCATAAGACGCTGGACCGTTCTTGGTGCGCCGGATGACGACCGGTTCCCTGTTGGTGCCTTCTTCGCGGATGGAATCGATGAGGCTCGCGCAACGCTCGTGAGACAGCTGGTCGTAGTCGCGCGCATTGCCCGGCCAGATCGTGCACTCACTCGGCTTGATCCGGATCGTGAGCTTCTTGACCGTCTTCGAGAGTTCGTCGAGGCCCGCGCCCCTGCGTTCGAGAAACGAGGGCGCCGGGACGGGTTCGCTCGGGCGCTCTACGACATCGGGTGCCGCCGAAGCCGCGGCCTCGTCATTTACTACAGGCTGGGCGGCACCAATGCTCTCGATCGCGTTAGCGAGCAGGCTGCGCCGTTTTCCTCCAGAGCTCATGCCGCCTCCGTAAGCCTGTCGGTGCCCAACTGGCCAATACGTGAGGGCCATTGCTTGCAGATGTCCTTCTCTACCTCGCGGAAAACCATGTTGAGGTTGTCACGGCATCGCGTGTAGGTCTGGTGGGAACCGTAAGGTTTGTTGATCTCATAGATAGAGGACATCTGAAGGCCGGCGTTCTTGATTTCCTCCGACAGGAGAATGGGGGTTGAAAGCAACTGACCGGCATAGGTCTTTTCCATGACCTGCAGCATCTGCGCTTCGTTTGTCCGGTTGGGCTGGAACATCGTGCAGACTACGCGGATGAACCCGTAGTCGATCGAGGTGTCGAAGCGCGAAACAAGGGTCATGGCCTCGCGGCAGGTCTGCATGAAATGGATCGTCGAAAGATAATCCAGCTGGCGCGCCGGCACCGGGATCAGGAGCCCATCGGCCGCAGTCAGGGTGTTGACCCCCAGAAAGCCCATCGCCGGCGGCGGATCGAGGATCACGACATCGTAATCGTACCGCACTTCCTCAAGACCGATGCGCAGCATGCGGAATGCACCGGCGATGGCGTCGGGGCCCTCTTCAATGGTGGCGGTCAGTTCCCACTCGGTGTCCTGAAGCCCAAGATTGGCAGGGCAGATATCGATGTTCGGCCAGGCGGTTTTCTGGATCGTCTTACGAAACGAGTCGGCGTCGTCCATGCGAGGAGACAGAAAATTCGAAAGCGTATGGGTCTCATCGACCATGGCCTCGAGATTGACGTCGAACATTACGCTCATCGATGCCTGCGGATCGCAATCGACCACGAGAACGCGATAGCCGCGCAGACCAAGATAATCAGCCAGATGCTTGGCTGTGGTTGATTTGCTCACGCCACCTTTGAAGTTC
Organism: Novosphingobium resinovorum; assembly: GCF_001742225.1. Taxonomy (NCBI): domain Bacteria; kingdom Pseudomonadati; phylum Pseudomonadota; class Alphaproteobacteria; order Sphingomonadales; family Sphingomonadaceae; genus Novosphingobium; species Novosphingobium resinovorum. The sequence continues at coordinate 5,508 of NZ_CP017078.1, forward strand.
TGGACCGCGAGGACCACGGCCCGCTCATCAGGGGCTTTGCCCATCTTGATGCCGAGCGCTTCGCGAATGGCGATCAGATCTTCGACTGTGTAGTACCGGCGGCCATTGCTGGCAGTCTTGGGCGCAGGCAGGCGTCCACGCGCTTCTGCTTTCGAGAGGGCTTCGGGCGTCCTGCCGAGCATGTCGGCAGCGACAGTGGCCCCCATTGAGATATTGAGCGTCTTGCGATCGGCAGGGTCGATGGCAGCTTGGCGCAGTACACTCTTGGCGTTCTCACACGAACTGATCATTGCATCGAGAATCTGGCCCGACAACATGTGTGTGTCCCCTTCCGCAGCCCCGAATCAACCTGGTTCGGCAAAAAGGCAGCGAATTGATCGGTAATCCCGGACACGTATTCCAAAAAAGTGGTAGTCAGTCAATTCCATCTCAGACTGAGCGGCAAGGGTGACAACCGTGTCCATCTCCTCATTGTCCAAGACGTCGAGCCGCTAAGAAGCGGGACATCTACCGGTGATCCCCGAGCCGTTTGCCTCGAGGTACCGAAATTTTTGCTTCGTGAAGATTTCTAGATCCGATTGCCAACCCGCCGGCCAGCGCTCTGCGGCAAAGAGATGGATAATGACGAAGGTGAGCTCGCCCACCTTGCGCCCCTTCGCCTGTTAGGCAGGTTGGCGCGAGGGTGCGGTTCGGGAGGCGGTGGCTCTATCCGAAAATCTCGCCGCATCACGAACGGGGCATTACGGTATTTCCGAAGCTAGCCGTGGTAGGTAGTCGCGTCGATCTGATCGGCGTCATCATTTCCCGGAGCGCCGTACTCTTCATCGCCGGGCTCCTGCGCATGAGCGCGCACTTCTCCAATGCGCTGCGCAATCTCGCGTTCAAAGACCTTGAGCATCAATCCGGGGCCTGCAGGCATGGCTGCGACCTCTTCGCTGGCCCGCGGCAGTTCGCGCAACAGACGGGCGGTCACGGCCTCCACGCGCCGGACCGTGGCCTTGGGGGAAAGACCTGAAGCCTCAGCCATGCGCTGCCAATGCCTCGCGTAGATGTGCCGCCCCCGTCGCTGTCCGCCGATGGCCTGGGCATGGTTCTGAGTGATGTTTGCCCACCCCAGGCCCGACATGAGATCGTAGAGCGGAGCAAAGCGGTTAGCCTGATGTGTGAGCAGGACCGAATAGTTCTTTGCGTGGGAATCGACATTGCCGATGGCGATATTGAAGATCACCGCGTCAAGCAGCTGCGTGATTTCCCGCGCAGTCATATGCGCGCGCACGGTCGCGAAGAAATCCGCGATCGAAGGGCCGCGCGTACCGGTGCCGTTGTACTCGTACTTGGCGACGGGAGGGCGACCTAGAGACTGGCAGAAGTCCTCCTGATGAATTCGTCGCACCGCGCCCGGCTCGCCTTCACGATCGTAGCGCGTCACCAGGAGATAGGATCGCTGTCCGGCAAGGCCTGTCGTGACTGGCGCAGTGAGTAGCCCGGCGCGCCGCGCCAGAACCATGCACAGCGCCTCGTTCTGGACGCTGCCGAGAAGGCGCGGGTTGTCGGGCTTCAGGATATGCGTGGATGGGGCGCCATGCATCGGCACCCCGATCGCATCGCCGAGCTTTGCCACCGGAAGCTTGTCCTGCGCGCCGGCGAGGCTCATCGAGACGCCTTCCTCGTCGACGAGAAAGGGGCGGGCAGGCAGATCGCTTATGATCCGCTCCAGAGCATCGCTGCCCGTGATCTCGCGATAGTCGGGCGTCCCGCCCGGTGTATCGAGGCCAATGCTGAGCGCGCCGGCAAGATCGGTCCCGGTACGCGCGATCAGCCCGAGAACATCGTCCGCAGTCGCTCCCACAACACGGGTCATTGCGCGCAGTGGATCGCCTTCTGGAAGCAGGTTCATGAGCCAGAGAAGAACGATATCTCCTTTATAGGTGCTGCCATCGACGGGCATCCTGAGCGAAATCGGGAAATGGTCCGGTGCGGCCTGCCAGGCGACGCTGTAGGAAAGCCGGACCTCGTCGTTCGCCGCCACGAGCGTAGCGAGATGACGACCCTCGAAAGTAATGGCAAGTTCCATCCGCCGCTTCAGTCGGACGAGCCCAGAGCCGTCAGTCGCAACCCGACAGCCTGCGCAGCAGCCAGGGCCTTGCCGAGCTGGGCTGTGGCTTTGCCTGCCTCAAGATCCACGATGAAGCGCTCACCAGTGTTGATCGCAAGCGCAAGCTCGCGCTGGGTGAGGCCAAGGCCCTTGCGGGCGGTCGCAATCGCTGTGCCGAATTGTTGAGCGGTGTGTATCATATCTTCCCGTTCGGTAAGATGGCATCTTTATCATCTGGAGGCAAGGTCATATCTTCCCGATCGGTAAGAATATAAGCGTTGGTTGAAGTGGAACGACGGCATCACCGAACGGGAAGATGAATCTCAGTCAGACGTGGGATGAGCCTGCAATGGTGCGGCGTAGGCGCGCTGAAATTCACAGTGCTGCATGTGTGGCCATGCAGTAGCGCGATATGCGGTTATTTCATGCTGATGCCCGTCATTGATGCATCAGCATGAAAGCCTGGTTAGCGCGGAGTTTGAAAAGCAGGGTTACCAAACCCTTCAATCCTAAGCGAATGCTGAGCGATGCTCGGCGAGTGCAAAAAACTGCTCAAGGATCATGTTAGCGGAGCCGACCTCAGTGCCGGTATACGCATGCATCGTGGAAAGCACGCTGGAACTGCTCGGACTTGTCCGGCAAAGGGGCGGCTACATATGCCTTGCATGGTCTCGTGAACGGGACTTCAAAGACGAGTTGACGACCCAAGTATGAGCAGAAGCGAACGCGGCAAAGAAATGGAAGAGCCAATCATTGAGGCGAGCCGAGGTTCAGTCGCCAAGTTTATCGCCTATGCCAAGCGTCGCGGCACGATCACCGTCGACGAGCTGAACCTCGCGCTGCCGCAGGACCAGATGACCGCCGACCAGATCGAGGACGTCATGGCGGCGATGTCGGAGATGGGCATCAGGGTCGTGGAGAACGAGGACGATCCGGATGCCGATGACGCGCCCGCCAGCGCCGCCTCGTCGGACGACAGCGACGGGGATCGGGTGCCTGCCGACGAAGGGGCCAATGATGGCGCCGACGATGGCAGAGAGGGCGTTGACGGCGGCGCTGTCTTCGAGAGCCGTGAGCCGCGACCGAAGAAGGCCGAGAACCTCGGCAGCACGGACGATCCGGTGCGCATGTACTTGCGCGAGATGGGCGCTGCCGAGATGCTCACCCGCGAGGGCGAGGCCGCTATCGCCAAGCGGATCGAAGCAGGCCGCGACATCATGATCCAGGGCTTGTGCGAAAGCCCGCTGACGTTCCATGCGATCATCGAGTGGTCCGAGGCGCTCAACGCCGGCCACATGCAGCTGCGCGAAATTCTCGATCTCGACGCGATGCTGGCGAAGGAGCCGCAGGTCGAGACGTTAGGCGAAGACGGCGGCGAAATCAGCGAGAAGACCGCAGGTCCCTCGTTCAGCGATGACGAGGAGTCCGAGGAGCAGGACGCCGCCGAGGTGGACGAGGATGGCAATCCGATCGCCAGCCCGCGCCGCGAAGAGGCGGATGCGGAGGAGGGCGGCATCAGCCTGGCGCAGATGGAAGCGACGCTGATGCCCGAGGCGCTGGAGAAGTTCGCGCTCATCGCCGGGCTGTTCCACAGCTTCGAGCGGCTTCAGGCCGACCGAACGGAAGCGGCCGGGCTGGGTATCATTTTCCCCGAGGCGCGCGAGGAACAGTACCTGCAACTGCGCGCCGAACTGACCGCCGAGGTGGAATCGGTCAAGTTCCATGCGGCCAAGATCGAGCAGTTGATCGACAACCTCTACGTGTCGAACCGCCGTCTCACGACGTTGGGCGGCCAGATGCTGCGACTGGTCGAGCGCTACAAGGTGAAGCGCGCCGATTTCCTCGAAGCCTATGTTGGCCGTGAGCTGGACGATACCTGGGTCGCTGAGATGGCGGGCCGGGACAAGAAGTGGGCCGCGTTCGCCGCCGCCGAAGCCGGCCCTGCCGAGCGGATCCGTAACGAGGTCGCCGAAATCGCCGCAACCATCGGCATGGCGCTCCCCGAGTTCCGCCGGATCGTCAACATGGTCCAGAAGGGCGAGCGCGAGGCGCGCATCGCTAAGAAGGAAATGGTCGAGGCGAACCTGCGTCTGGTGATCTCGATCGCCAAGAAATACGTCAATCGCGGGCTGCAGTTCCTCGACCTGATCCAGGAAGGCAACATTGGCCTGATGAAGGCGGTCGACAAGTTCGAGTACCGCCGCGGCTACAAGTTCTCGACGTACGCGACCTGGTGGATCCGGCAGGCGATTACCCGCTCGATCGCGGATCAGGCCCGCACGATCCGCATCCCGGTCCACATGATCGAAACGATCAACAAGCTGGTCCGCGCCAACCGCCGCTTCCTCCACGAGCATGGCCGCGAGCCCACGCCCGAGGAGATGGCTGAGCAGCTCTCGATGCCGCTCGAGAAGGTCAAGCGGGTGCTCAAGATCGCGAAGGAGCCGGTGTCACTCGAAAGCCCGGTGGGTGACGAGGAAGACAGCTCCCTAGGTGACTTCATCCGGGACGAGAACGCGGTGATCCCCGTGGACGCGGCGATCGAGGCGAACCTCAAGGAGATGATAACGCGTTCCTTGGCGTCGCTCACGCCGCGCGAGGAGCGCGTTCTGCGCATGCGCTTCGGCATCGGCATGAACACCGATCACACTCTCGAGGAAGTCGGTCAGCAGTTCTCGGTAACCCGTGAACGCATCCGCCAGATTGAGGCGAAGGCACTGCGGAAGCTCAAGCACCCTAGCCGGTCGCGCATCATGCGTGCTTTCCTCGACTGATAGCATCGCCAGTCTTTGGTGGGTATGTGAAGACATGACGTCAAAATTCAGAACGCCGAAGGAGCAAGTCGTTCGCGATGTGCTGGAGAAGCACGCTTGTCCGGTTCCTTACCATGAAGTGCGCACGCGATTTCTCGGAGCAATCGCCTCACCGTTGGTGGCGGCTCCGCCGCTGCCAGTGGTGAAGGCGCTGTGGGGCGGCGAATTTCCGCCGTTCGATTCCATGGGTGATCTCAATCATCTGATCGATGTGCTGATCAATCAGCTTTGGAACAGCCTGACCAAGCATAATAGCCGTACAGCGCCCTTCAGGCTTTACCGGCTTGATCTGGAGCCGTCGGCTGAGAATCTTGCGAGGTACGCCCGAGTGCGCCGACAGGAGCTGGAAGGCTTTGTTGAAGGTCTGTTCGGTGGTCATGAAACCCTCGACCTGCCGGAGCGAGCCCATATGTCCCTGGGGCACCTTGGTGAACTTCGCGCGATGATGGGCGGCATTGAGGACCTGGTCGCGCGCGATATCCAGGCGGAAAGCCGAACCCAGCTCGAGACGACCTTCAGACACGTGCGCGAACTCACCAAAATCATGGAAACCGAAATCCATGAGGCCGTGTTGTCTTGCGCCCGGGCTCGACATCAGATGCTCGAGGGATCTACGCTCACAAAACCCGTTATGCACTAACCGTGCAACCAGCCCGGATCGAGTTGAGACTTTGGCTTCCAAGAAAACCCTGAACGCGAAGAATCTTGAGGAGTTGGGGGCGGCTCGTCTCGCCCAACTGCTGATTGAAATCAGCACGGGAAATGCCCTAGCCAAGCGCCGCCTGCGCCTCGAACTGGCTGGCGCGCAAAGCCCGGCTGAGGTGGCGCGTGAGGTGGACAAGCGGCTCAGCACGATCCGACGATCGCGATCCTTCGTCGACTGGCAGAACCGTAAAGCCCTGATCGAGGACCTTCAGACGCAAAGGAAGGCCATTGTCGAGCAGGTCGCGCGGTCGGACCCTGCTGAGGGTCTGGCGTTGATGTGGCGTTTTCTTGGCCTGGCCAATTCCATCTTCGGGCGCTGCGATGACAGTAGCGGGATGGTCATTGCCATTTTTCACCAGGCTGTCGCGGATCTGGCGGAGATTGCCGTGCGGGCAAATCCCAGGCCGGAGGCGCTGGGTGACGCGGTCTATGATGCTTTGAGCGCCAATGAGTATGGCCAGTACGACGACCTGATCGGCACCCTTGCTGCCGTTCTGGGAGAGCGCGGGCTTACCTATCTGCGCGGTCGTATGACTGCGCTGGCGAAGACGCCGGTTAAAAGGCCGGCAGGCAAGGATCGGGTAGCCGTGGGTTGGGCATCAAGCGGTGCCATCTACCAGGATGAGATTGACGAGCGTAGCCGAGATAGCACGGTGAAGCTCGCTCTCATGGAGATCGCTGACGCATTAGGCGATGTCGATGCGTTCATCGCGCAGTACGACGAACCCACCCGCAAGGTGCCCCGGATCGCAGCTGAAATCGCCAATCGCCTCGTCGCCGCAGATCGTGCTGACGATGCCCTTCAAATTCTTGATGCGGCAACGCAGAACAATCCCAGTCACTCCAGCTTCAATTGGCCGGACTTCAAATGGGTTGATGCAAGGATCGCCGTTCTGGACGCATTGGGGAGGGGGCGTGAGGCACAGGACATGCGCTGGTCCTGCTTCGAAAGTTCGCTGTCGTCCAGGCACTTGCGTGAATACCTCAAGCAGCTGGCCGATTTCGAGGACATCGATGCTGAGACGCGTGCCTTCGACCACGCGCAAACCTGCAAAAGCGTTCTTGGTGCACTGTCGTTCTTCGTGACATGGCCGAAGCTTGACCGTGCCGCCGACCTTGTAATCGGTCGCTTCGAGAAGATCGACGGCGACCATTACGAAATCCTAACGCCTGCCGCTGACGCGCTTTCGGCGAAATATCCGTTGGCAGCAAGCCTTGTGCTGCGCGCCATGATCGATTTCACTCTGATCCATGCCCGGTCAACGCGTTACAAGCACGCTGCTCGCCATCTCCTCGAGTGCGCCAGCCTCTCGCGACAAATCTCCGATTTTGGCGCGCATGAATCTCACACCGATTATGAAGCGAGATTACGCAAGATGCACGGGCGCAAGAGCGGTTTCTGGGGCCTGGTCGATTGACATGCTGCCGCCCCGGATTGGTTCTCGAATTTATTGTGAACCCCGCCTTCGTGACTGCTCATCCTCTTGGATGACCGGTCCCGACCAGAAATTGCCTTTTATGAGCGGGAACGCGAACGGCCGGGTTCCCCAAAAGCGGCCAACGCTTAAAAATGGGCAGATTGTCTCACCATCAATGGCACATGACAGAAGCGCGTCTCGTAGCTAAGAGCGCAATCGGTGCATCGACTTCGCAATCTTGTCCTTGCCAATCGGCCCCTTGCCTGCGCGGTGCTTGTACTCGCGCTGATGATGAAGATCGTCATGCCGGCGGGGTTCATGCCAACCGTTTCGAACGGGCGGATCGTGGTCAGCATTTGCTCGGGTACCGGGCCGATGACGATGGTCATTACGATCCCCGGCCTTGAACATGGGAAATCCGGTAGCGACGGTCATCAGGGCAAGGCAGAACAGCCTTGCGCCTTCTCAGGCTTGTCGGCGCCGTCCCTCGCTGCTGCGGACCCAATTCTGTTGGCGGCTGCGATTCTGTTCGTGCTGGCGCTCGGCACGCGCCCTCTGGTGCTGCGAGCTTCGACAGCGCCACCCTATCTGCGTCCACCCCTGAGGGGGCTTCCGGCAATCTGATCGTTCGTCGTCGCATGAGGGGCTGAGGGGACGGGTGCGTGTATCGCGTCCGCCTCCTTCGCTGTCATGCACCTGCGTCCGATTTGGCTTGGCTCAATGCGCGCTCTTGCGGCTGCCAGGCCTGCCGAGGATTACCATCATGATAATCGCTGCCTGGTTTTGCCGGGTTCGCCACTTCGCATGACTGCGCGAAGTCGCATCCTCCTGCGCCAGTTCCATTTGTGGCTGGGCGATCGTCAAGCGGACCCGTCCCTGGTATGAAGCGGGAGCGGCGGCATGACGCAGGTATATTTCTCGGAGGCTCGCCACGCCGATGATGTCCTGCGGCTCGCGCTCGGCGCCGCGCAGCTCCCGACCGACGATCTCGGCGGTCCCGACCAGATGTTCTTCAGCCTGTCCGACGATGAAGAGCTGATCGGGTTCATCGGCCTGGAAGGTAGCGGCACCGACCGGCTGCTCCGCTCGCTGGTCGTGCTGCCGACCCGGCGCGGCAAAGGATATGGCCGGATGCTGGTCGAACGCCTTGAAGGCGTTGCTGATGGCGCGGTCGAGCGGCTGCACCTCCTGACCAGCGGCACCGGGGAGTTCTTTCGCAGGCTTGGTTACACCGATGCCGATCGCGACGCCGCGCCGGCCTTCATCGCAGCGACCGCGCAGTTCACGTCGCTGTGCGGTCCGCGCGCGACCTATCTCGTCAAGGATCTTGGATGACGCGCCTTCGTGACGTACCCGACGCCGACCATCTGCCAGCACTCGATCGCGGCATCGCGATCACCCGGCCCGCCGCCGGCATGGGCGACGATCAGCCGCCGCCTCGCATCCTGCTGCTGTACGGGTCGCTGCGCGAACGCTCGTTCAGCCGACTCGCGGCTGAGGAAGCGGCACGACTGCTGATCCTCTTCGGCGCGGAGGTGCGGATATTCGATCCCAGCGACCTGCCGCTCCCAGATCAGGTGAAGGGTGACGATCATCCGGCGGTCCATGAGCTGCGCCAGCACGCGCTCTGGTCCGAAGGCATGGTTTGGTGCAGCCCCGAGCGGCACGGCCAGATCACCGGCATCATGAAGGCGCAGATCGACCATCCGCCGCTGGAGTTCGGCGGCATGCGGCCGACCCAGGGTCGCACGCTCGCGGTCATGCAGGTGTCGGGCGGCTCGCAGTCGTTCAACGCGGTCAACACGCTGCGCCTGCTTGGCCGCTGGATGCGCATGATCACGATCCCCAACCAGTCGAGCGTGGCGATGGCGTTCAAGGAATTCGACGAGGCCGGCCGCATGAAGCCGTCGAGCTATTATGACCGCATCGTCGACGTGATGGAGGAACTGGTGCGGTTCACGATCCTGACCCGCCCGCACGCCGGCCAGCTCGTCAACCGCTATTCCGAACGGAAGGCTGTACAGGCAAAGCGTAACGCTGCCACCGATCTTGCGGTCCAAGCCGTTCTGTAGGCCAGCACATCAATCATCGACTAATCGGAAAGCCGAGCCGCCATCGCCACGTTGCAGCATCACCTCCATCCTATTGTGCTCGGCCGGGAAGCATCGCTGTAAGGATATACTTCCCACTCCTCCTCGTTTCGAAAACAACTCCGGCAAGGTGGAGGGCAATCAGAACGTACAGCAAATTTACCGCTGACTCGTGCACTTCCTTCAAGGGCTCGTCCTCTGCGTCATCGACTGTCTCTTTCCGCTCAGAACCTTTGAGTAAGACGCTGTCCCTGTTATCTGTGCCTCGACCAACGGCGTGGGACGGAGCCTCGCTAATCCATTTCGTGGAGGGCAGACCAGCCATGCCAATGCCGGTCGCTATGATGATGCTAAGCGTTCCCCAAATAGCGTAGACCATCAATGCACCTAACGGATTGTGCGATGGATGGATTTCATTGTGTCCGGCTCTAATCTCCCGGATATGGGCAAGCGCTTTACGCGGGCTCGGTGGGAACGCTGTGAACCGTGCCTCTTTGGGTCCAACGAAACCCCAGAGCAGTCTAAACGCCAAAACGGTTGCGAGGGCGTATCCCACCCAGACGTGCGGCCCCGAACCCTCTTCCGTGAAAATTGCATTCCCGATGACAGCAAGAACGATTGACCAATGGGTCACCTTAACAACGGGGTCCCATTTCGCCTTTGCTCGGGCTGAGTCTTTTAGGGGCCGGACTGGGATTCCAGGTTTTGAACTCTGCATTTCAGATTCCTCCGCGTGAATGGGAAGATGACTTCATTCTCTACAGCGATTGCCAACCTACGCCCTCATGGCTCCTTCTCGTTACCTTGCCATATCGTATGAGAATCGATGAGTAATTTCACGATAGCTCGTGTCGCAGAGCTGCGTGCGTCTATGGCCAGCCGGTCCGCATCATGTGCTTGCCGTCGGGAATAGAGCAGATCGGACAGGTCGATAATGCCCCCTTCGTACCCGCGCTCCGTCCGTGTGGCGGCGTCGAGCGAACTTCTGGCAGCACCCTGAAGCCGCTGCCAAGCGACGTAGCGGCCAGAGGCGTTCGCCATATCAGTATCGGCCATCGCCAGCACCATCCGGCGCGCTTGCGCGAGATCCATAGAGGCAGCGGAGGCATTGGCTTCCGCCTGATCCTGCTGGAATTTCCGGTATCGTCCTCCCAATGGGATCGAGAAGACGACACCGACACCGCGTTCAATGCCAGAACGCTCGCTAAAGGCCCGGACGCCCAGCTGTGGGTCCGGCAAGCGATCAGCCTTCGCCCGCCGTGCGACGACTTCAAGACGCAGAGCTTCGCGATCAGCAGCCCCAATTTCATGACTGCGCTGGATCACCAGATCATGAAGTGCAGTCAGGTCCTGAGAAGGCAGGACTGGATCAGCCAAGGATGGTGCGTCCGACGGCAGGGCCAGATCGGGGAAGTTCGATTGCAGCAGCGCTCGCGCCTGTTTCATATCAGCCAGGCTGGCTGCCGCGACACCCTTGGCCTGATCGAGCGCCGCCTGGGCCTGGTCGGTGTCAAGCATCGATGCATCGCGTAACTGCACTCGCCTCTTCACGGCAGCGAGACCGCGTTCGAGTAATGCGACGTTCGATTGATCCGTGCGGTTGAGCTCGCTTGCCGTCAGCCAGTCGTACCAGAGCTGCGACAGATACAAGGCCGCCTGATGGCGCGTATCTTCCATCCGGTTTTGCGCGACCTCGACACCAAGCTGGCCTGCCTCGCGATCCAGGGCAGCCTTCCCGGGCAAGCGAAAAGATCGGCTGACCGTGCCGTCGAACTCCGTATAATTCCGCTCCAGCCGCACGTCGCGATTGATGTAGCTTCCGGTGAGCTGGACCTCGTGAGGGCCAACGCGGAGCATATCGCTCGCCGCCGATGCAGCGCCGACGCGCTTGCCCGCTGCCTCGACGGTCGGATGACCGTCAAGCGCCTTCACCACCTGCTCCTCAGGCGGCAAGGACCATTGAAGACCAGTCGCTTGCGCGTGCGCGGCAGTTGCGAGCGCAGTCGCTATCGAGATGGATAGCGGCAAGAGGGCAGTCAGCTTCTTCATGAAATCCTCCCGCGCTCGATGATCGGCAAGGAGTGCCAGCGCACAGGTTGTTTGCGGCGCGATGAGGCAACCGCAGCGATTATGGCGGGGATCATGGAATCCTCGACGACGAGCTCGAATGCGATCCGATGGAGGACTCCTCTTACCTGCTCATGCGTTCCGGCGTCGCTGAAGTCGCGACCGAGAACGGCTTCCTCACGGCGATGGATCGGCGCGGACGCAACGGTTCGAATAGCCTCCACCAGAGTTCCCGCATCCGGAGGGGAACAGTGGAGGACCAGCAGAAGCTCAGCCATTGGCCAGCACCTCTTCGAAATCCTGCTCGCCGCGGCCCTCTCCGAACCTTTCGAAAAGGATCGGGAGAAGTACCAGAGTGAGCAACGTGGACGTGACCAGCCCGCCGATGACCACAATGGCAAGCGGGCGCTGTATTTCGGATCCCGGACCGGTCGCGAACAGCAGGGGGACCAGGCCGAAAGCGGTAATACTCGCGGTCATTAGGACGGGGCGGAGGCGTCGCTCGGCACCCAGGCGCACCGTCTGCGTCATGCTCTGCCCCTCCTGACGGAGTTGGCGGAAATAGGAGACCAGCACCAAGCCGTTCAGCACCGCGATGCCAAGCAGAGCAATGAAGCCGACGGAAGCAGGCACTGACAGATACTCTCCCGATGCCCAGAGCGAGATCAGGCCGCCGACCATGGCGAAGGGAATGTTGACCAGGATCAGCGTGGCGGCCCGCAGCGAACGCAAGGTGGCGAGCAGGACGAAGAAGATAAGGAGCAGCGCGACGGGAATGACCATCATGAGCCGAGCCGATGCACGCTGCTGATTTTCGAACTGGCCACCCCACACGATGCGATAGCCGGGCGGGAGCGGCACCTTGCTCGCGACTGCGGCCTTCGCCTCGTCCACATAGCCCACCAGATCACGACCAGAGACGAAGGCCTGGACCAGAGCGAAGCGGGAACCATTCTCATGGTCGAGCTTCACCGGACCCTGCGTATGCTTCACCTGCGCCATGTCGCTGACCCGGGCGAGCGTTCCACCCGGCGTCATGATCTGCAGGTCTTCAAACCGGGTCGCATCATTGCGGATGCTTTCGTCACCGCGGATGACGATCGGGATCCGCTTCTGACCTTCGGCGACGATACCGGACCGAACGCCTTCCACCTGTGCGCGCAAGGTGTCCTGTAACTGATCGATCGGCATGCCAAACCGGCCTGCGGCTGCTCGGTCGATGTCGAGCTGCAGGTAGTCCACGCTGTCGTTCGCGACCGTCAACACTTCCGTCGCGCCGCGCACCTGGCCCAACTCATGCTGCACGCGACCTGCAAGATCCGCGAGGACCGCCGAATCCGGTCCGAAAATCTTGACAGCCAGGTCGCCCCGGGCGCCGGTCAGCATTTCCGAGACACGCATTTCGATCGGCTGGGTGAAACTGGGCTGGATGCCAGGCAGGCCGTCGACGGCCTTGCGGATCTGCTCCAGGACGAACTCCTTGCTGCCGCGCCACTCGGACTGCGGCTTCAGACGGACGAAGGTGTCGGTCTCATTAGGTCCCATCGGATCAAGCCCGATTTCGTCAGCACCAACCCGCGCGATGACTTCCTGCACCTCGGGGACACCCATCAAGGCGCGCTCGACCGCCTTGTCGCCCTCGACGGACTGGGCCAAGCTGATGGAGGGAAGTTTCGTCAGCTGCACGATGACCGACCCCTCATCCATCGTCGGCATGAAGGTTTTGCCCACCGCTCCATAGGCCAATCCGGCGAGGACCAGTCCGAGAGCCGAAAGGCCGTAGACCAGGCTCTTGCGCGCAAACGCGCCATTCAGAAGCGCACGGTAGCGAGGCGTTAGCCAGCGCATCACCCATGGGTCTCCATGATGTCCGCTTTTCAAGCCGAACGAAGCAAGGACGGGGACGAGCGTCAGCGCCAGCAGGAGCGATCCCGCAAGGGCGAAGACAATGGTGAGGGCAACCGGCGCGAACAGCTTGCCTTCCAGCCCCTGCAGCGCGAGCAGAGGAAGGAACACAAGTGCGATGATGATGATGCCCGCCGATACCGGCACAGTCACGTCGCTGGTTGCGCGGAAGACTTGGTGAAGGCGCGGATGGGAGTCATCCTGTTGGTGCGACAGACGCTCTACGACGTTCTCCACCACAACGACCGCACCATCCACGAGCATGCCGATAGCAATGGCCAGTCCACCGAGGCTCATGAGATTCGCGGACAACCCGGCCATGCTCATGAACAGGAACGTCACCAGCGCGGCCATCGGCAGTGTGACCGCAACGATCGCGGCGGCTCGCCAGTCACCGAGGAAAACGATCAGAAGGATCACGACCAGGACGGTCGCTTCCAGCAACGCTTCCTCAACCGTTCCAATCGCTCGGCCGATCAGATCGGACCGATCGTAGAAGACCGCGATGTGCGTTCCGGCTGGAAGGCCACGCTCGACCTCTGCCAGACGGTCTTTGACGCCGGTCACAACCTGCCGTGCATCGGCACCGCGAAGAGCGATCACAAGGCCCTCGACCGCCTCTGCCTTGCCGTTCTTGGACACCGCGCCATAGCGCGTCAGGCTTCCGGTCCCGACACTCGCTACATCTCCCAGGCGGACGATACGGCCGTCACGGCTCGTTATGACCAGCGACTGAAGATCGGCGACGGACCGGATCGCGCCGACAGCCCGAACGATCAGGGATTCTTCGCCAGTGACGAGGCGGCCGGCTCCGTCGTTGCGATTGCCACTGTCGATGGCCGTCTTGATGTCGGCAACGGAGAGGTGGGCTCCGGCCAAGGCGAGAGGATCGGGCCGGACCTCGAATGTACGGACATATCCACCAAGCGCGTTGACGTCGGCGACGCCGGGCACAGTCCGCAGAGCGGGACGGATGGTCCAGTCGAGAAGCTCCCGCTTCTGCTGGAGGCTGAGCGGCCCCTCGATCGTGAACATGAAGATATCGGACAGAGGCGTGGAAATCGGCGCCAGGCCGCCCGACACGCTCGCCGGCAGATCCGCCATCACTCCGGAAAGGCGCTCCGCGACTTGCTGGCGCGCCCAATAGATATCTGTGCCGTCGGTGAAGTCGATGGTGATATCGGCGATCGCATATTTGGCGGACGAACGCAGGATAGACTGCCGGGGAATGCCCAGCATCTCCATCTCGATCGGGGCAATTACGCGGCTCTCAACCTCCTCCGGCGTCATGCCGGGAGCCTTGAGAATGATCTTGACCTGCGTCTGCGCTATATTGGGATACGCATCCACGGGTAGCTGAACGAAGGCCCATGCGCCGAGGCCGGCGACAGCCAGTGCAAGCGCTACGACGAGCAGGCGATAGGACAGAGCCTTCGCGACGAGTGACTGAAGCATGGGCCCGACCTATTTCGAGATGGCGAGCGCTTTGAGCGCGCTTGTGCCCGTAGTGACGACGTTCTCACCGATGCTGACGCCGGTCAGGAGGAGGACTTGGCCATCCACCGCGCCGCCCTTTGTCACCTCGCGCTGAACATAACCGCCCCGGACCGCGACGAAGACCACCGACTTGCCGTCTGTATCTACTACGGCCGCGGCAGGCAGGACGACTGCGCCTTTCGGTGCAGGCCCGAATATCGTGACATTGCCGGTGGCGCCTGCAATGACCCCTGGAGCAGCGGGAAGGCTCGCCTTCAGCGAGGCAGATCGCGTCATCGCGTCGATGGTGCTGCCGACAGATGTGACGGTGCCAGAAAGCGCGCCGAGTTTGACCGTCATGCCGGGTCTGATCTGTCCAACAAGCCGCTCGGGAACCTGGGCGACGACTTCGTAACGGCCATTCGCATCGATCACATAGGGAGCAGTCGTCCCGTCCAACGGGTCGCCTGTCTGGATCTTGGCACGCGTGATTCTGCCCGCGATCGGAGCTGTCAGCGTGTAGGTGCCGCTGCTCCCATGCCCGCCGACAAGGCTGAGAATGCGGCTTTTCTCGCGAACGTCCGCACGCGCCTCCATGGCCACTGCGCGGGCTTCGTCGGCTCGCGCTCCGGCTATCACCCCTTCCTTGTCCAGCTGGGAGAGCCTGGCTGCACTCGTCTGCGCGACGCCCAACCGTGCATTTGCACGCGCGAGATCGGCGCCCAGCGTCAGAATGTCGCGGCTCGAAACCACGGCCAGTGGTTGCCCGGCCCGTACGCTGTCGCCTTCCACGACCATGGTGCGCATCACCACACCCGGAAGTGTCGCGGTCACCGCCACACGCGCATTAGCGGGCGGACTGATCGTGGCGGGGAGATCGGCGATCGGCGCTTCTGATGCAGGCAATGCCGGAGAGGCCTTGATGCCGAGCAATCTCGCCCTGTCCGGCAGCACGGCAAGCATGCCGGCAGCTTTCTCGGTCTTGACCTGCGTTCCCGCCGAGACGGTTTCCGAGCGAGGAAACATAGTCCAGCCCAAGCCCGCGACTGCGACGGCTACAATGGCGCCGCCCACCAGATATTTGCGTCCGTTTTCCATTTCGCCGCGATATCGGGTTCAACCTGACGGCGTCTTGACGATGGGAAATTACTGCAGGCGGAAATCCAGGATGAGTTCTCTCAAGGTCTCGCTCGTTCGAATATGACCGTTATGTGCGCTCATAATCCGATGGGTTATGGAGAGGCCGAGACCCGCGCCATGGGGGCTGGCATGGTCTGCTCGCTGATGGCGGCGGATGAGTTGCGCCAGCTTCTCTTCGCTGAGGCCGGCGCCTTGGTCGCGCACCCTGATGATCGCTCCGGGCCCGGATATGATCGTCACGGTGCCACCCATGGGCGTCGCGCGGACGGCATTTTCAATAAGGTTTCGGATTCCCGCCCCGATCGCTTCCCTGTGGCCGTATATCTTTGGCACCTGGCCTTCGGACTCTATCGCGATCTCGCGTCCTTGCGCGATGACGGTCGCTGCCAGGGACGAGACACTGTCTTCAGCCAATGTCTCGAGATCGAGTGGCTCAGGCGTCATGGGCATGGTGGCGTCCGCGTCGATCTGCGCCAGTAGCAGGAGCTGATCCACAAGACGGCGCATGGCGCTGACCTGCGCCTTCAGAGGATCTCCATCCGATCCCTCGCGTCGATCAAGCTCTAGAGACAAAATGGCCAACGGCGTCCGCAATTCGTGGGCGACGTCAGACGCAAAATCCGCCTGTTGCTGAGCTGAGGTGTCGAGTCGGTGAAGCAGGTTGTTGATGGATCGCACGAACGGTTTCGCTTCAGCAGGCATATCGGCTTCATCGATCTGCATCCCGCGTTCGGTCGGTGCGGTTTCGATATGACGCGCCGCTTTGCTCAGGGGCTCGAACGCCGTTCTGATGACCCATGTGGTTGCAAGGCCCATTGGCAGGATCAGCACCACCAGTGGGATGAGAACATGATCGAACAGTTCCGTCGATGCCGCGTCGCGCATGGTCGGATCGAGCAAGGCGCTAAACGGTATGCCATATTCCGAGAGGACAGCGTAGATCAGCGACACCGTACCGATGGCGCCAACCAGCAGCAGGCCACCGATGAGCCGATGGCCAACCGAAAGTCGCTTCAGCACGGTTCCCGGTCTTCTAGCAAGTAGCCTAGCCCCTTGATCGTATGGAGCATGTTGCGAGCTCCGCATTCCTCAAGTCGACGACGCAGCCGCGAGATTGCGGCATCCACTGCATTAGGGGATATCTCGTCTCGAAAACTATACAGTGCATTTTCGATACGAGATCGACGAACGACTGCACCAGCCTCCCGCATGAGTAACTCAAGCAGGCTGGTCTCGCGAGGTGACAGATCGATGGCCTTACCCTGATACCGCGCGCGATGAGCGCTCGTGTCATAGGATAGGCTGCCCACCTCCAACACGGGCGCTGCCCGAGCTCCCGGACGGCGAAGTAGTGCCCGAATCCTCGCTGCCAGCTCATCCGCCTCTACCGGTTTGACGACATAGTCGTCAGCGCCGCCGTCCAGTCCATCGACCCGCTGCTGGAGCGAACTGCGGGCTGTCAGCATCAGGACCGGCACCGCAAGGCCCGCGTCACGCCTCTTCTTGATCCAATGTACGCCGTCACCATCGGGCAAGCCCAGATCGAGGATGAGTGCATCATACTGAGCCGACCCAAGAGCCAGATCCGCCTCCGCTGCCGAATAGGCACAATCGCATACGAATTTCCGACGCGTAAGGCCCTCCGCCGTCAGATCTGCCAGGTGGCGATTGTCTTCAATGATCAGAATGCGCATGCTCTCATCCGGCGATGGTTTTACCCGGCATATTACCGAACCGATCTGACATCGTCCTGACCATATGAATTTCTTCTGACGCTTGTGATCCGATACGGCGTCGCGCCTCCAAATTTGTGCGGATCGAGCTTGCCGGACTGGCACGAGATAGCGAACAGGCTATAATGCGGGTCAAAGAAATGGCTTGGCTTCAAAGGGGATTACGATGCGCAGCCACCGGGAAACCCATCTCGTCTCTCGTATCGGATGGCTTCGTGCCGCGGTGCTAGGCGCCAACGACGGCATCGTATCCACGGCTAGCCTGATGATCGGCGTCGCTGCGTCCGGTGCCTCCCGTTCTTCCATGTTGATATCTGGTATAGCGGGTCTGGTGGCCGGCGCGATGTCGATGGCGGCGGGCGAATATGTGTCGGTAAGCTCTCAGTCTGACACCGAAGCGGCGGACTTGCGCCGGGAGCAGCAGGAAATCGCTGACAATCCCGATGCGGAATTGGCAGAGTTGGCTGGTTTCTATGTTCAGCGAGGGGTCGACGAAAAGACCTCGCATGAGGTTGCGAAACAACTCATGGAGCATGATGCACTGGGTGCTCATGCTCGCGAAGAACTCCACATCACCGAGATGACTGCCGCACGCCCGATCACAGCGGCATTGACGTCTGCCTCGACGTTCACGGCCGGAGCCCTGCTGCCTCTCATCCTTGCGGCTTTGCTGCCGGCGTCGCTCACCGTAACAGGCGAAGCGCTGGGATCGCTCCTGTTCCTGGCGCTCCTGGGATGGGTGGGAGCTGCCGCTGGCGGTGCAAACCCGCTCAAACCTGTCGGTCGTGTGGTGTTCTGGGGGGCGTTGGCCATGGGTTTGACCGCTGGCATTGGCAGCTTGGTCGGGAAAGCAATTTAGGACAAAGGCCCAAAAGCTGCGCACATGAAACTTCTTCTACGACGTTAAGAGCGTGTCGCTTGCAGCGACCACCGCAGCACTCGCTACAAAGCCAAACGAGGCAAACAGCGCGTAAATATCTTAATCAAGCACTTGAGCAAATCCGGCCACCCCTTCAGGTAATGATGGACGACGCTCCGGTTTGGCAGACGGCCGGATTTCTTCGACCTTACCCAGGCCTCCGAAAATCGCTTCCATTGTTCGGACGCACAAAGCGACCCCCTCGTCAGCAAGCGCGTACCAAACGAGTTTGGCCTCCTTTCTCGTTTGAACGAGATTGGCCCGGCGTAACTCCCCTAGCTGCTGGCTGAGTGCTGGTTGGACAATGTCTGTCGCTTCGCCGATCTCCGATACGTTGCGCTCCCCGCGTAACAGGCAAGAGAGGATCATGAGGCGCTGTGGTTGCGCAAAGACCTTGAGCTTTTCGGACGCGACGGTCGCAGCTTCGCGGTCCTCGTAAAATGCCTCGTTCATAGCGCGTCCGCAAAGCGGCAAAACCAGTCCTGGCGATCTTCTGCGATGTCAGATGGTGGGCAGAGCAAAGGCTGTCCTTCCCGCCATCCTTCAGGCGCAAGTTTCTGGGCACTGCCCACCACTTGCAGTGCTTTAAGCAACCGCAGCATCTCATCGACCGATCGCCCAACATTATGGGGGTAGCATGTGATCGCCCTTATGACCCCTTCGGGATCGATGAAGAATGTCGAACGCATAGCCATGCTGTCAGCAGATTGCTCGTCAACCATGCCATAGGCATGCCCAATCGCCATGCTCGGATCCTCGATTATCGGGAAGCGGACATCCGCTCCGAGCGTCTCTCGGATCGCTCTGACCCACGCCATGTGCGAGTAAAGGCTGTCGACTGACAGTCCCAACAGCGACGTTTCAAGGGCATCAAATTCCGACTGCCGACGGGCGAGTTCAGCGAATTCGGTGCTGCAAACTGGCGTGAAGTCAGCGGGATGGGAAAAAAAGATCACCCATCGTCCACGCAACTTTGAAAGCTGAATTTCGCCCCCGGTCGAACGGGCGCGAAAGTCTGGCGCGGGCTCTCCAATGCGCGGTGAGCGAGATTCAATTCTTTGGGCCATTTCCATGACGTCTCCTTCGACGCTCCTCCCTCTTGACGCAACAAGATTATTCGATTACACGATATATGTAAATGTGAATTTGTGAGGTTTTCCGTGGCCGACTCCGCTCTTGCAGCCGCCTCATCGCAGATCTCAGCCGCTCAAACGGACACCCCCCAGATCAAGGCGTTCTTTGACGAGCCGACCTTCACGGTGACCTATGTTGTTCATGATCCCGAGAGCCGCCACGCTGCGATCATCGACAGCGTGCTGGACTATGACCCCGCCTCGGGTCGCACCTCCTTCTCCTCGGCAAACGCGCTTGTCGCTTTTGTCGAGGAGAAGGGGCTTGCTATCGACTGGCACCTGGAGACGCACGCTCACGCGGATCACCTGTCAGCTGCGCCATATCTGAAGGAGAAGTTGGGCGGGCAAATCGCCATCGGCGAGCAAATCATCACGGTGCAGCAGGCATTTGGTAAGCTTTTCAACGCGGGCACCGATTTCGAGCGCAACGGTTCCGACTTCGATCATTTGTGGAAAGACGGTGATCACTTCCGGATCGGCAATCTTGATGTAACCGTGCTGCATGTGCCGGGGCACACGCCGGCCTGTATCGCCTATGTGATCGGCGACGCCGTCTTTGTCGGCGATACCATGTTCATGCCCGACTACGGCACGGCACGTGCTGATTTTCCCGGTGGCGATGCCCGAACCCTCTATCAATCTGCGATGCGGCTTCTGTCGCTCCCGCCGGAAACGCGGCTGTTCATGTGCCACGATTATCTTCCGGAAGGGCGCAAGGACTATGTCTGGGAAACGACCGTAGAGGCCGAGCGCCAAGCCAACGTCCATATCCATGACGGGGTAAGCGAAGACGAATTTGTCGCGATGCGCGAGGCCCGCGACAAGACGCTCGCGATGCCGCGCCTCATTCTGCCTTCTGTCCAGGTGAACATGCGCGCCGGTCATTTCCCGCCTGCCGAGGACAATGGCGTCACGTACCTCAAGATTCCGGTCAACGCAGTATGATGCTGCCCGGCTTCCCCAATGCCACCCCCGTCGCGGGGTTGGTTGGCGGCCTGCTGATCGGGCTTGCGGCAGCGATCATGCTGCTCGGACTTGGTCGCATCGCTGGTGTAAGCGGTATGTTGGCCCGCGCGTCGGGAATTTCCGATACGGGCACACCGCGCGCCATAGCGCTCGCGTTCATCGCCGGACTGCCGCTTGGTGCGCTCCTCGTCATACTGTCTTCCAGCAGTATCAGACCGCTTTTTACAGGATCAGTCCTGCAACTGGTCATTGCCGGACTGCTCGTAGGTTTCGGCACGCGCCTTGGTTCAGGCTGCACGAGCGGTCACGGGGTCTGCGGTCTCTCCCGACTTTCGCGCCGGTCGATGGTCGCAACGCTGACCTTCATGGTCAGCGGCTTCGCCACCGTTGGGCTGATGCGCGCTTTCGGTTTCATCAACGGATAGTCGGAGGACACCGGACATGAAGAGGAATATGGGAACGGTCGATCGGATGCTGCGCACCATCGCAGCCTTGGCGATCGGTTATCTCTGGTGGACCGGAACGATCAGCGGGGACCTCGGTGTCGGCTTGGCGATCGTCGCAGTTATATTCCTTCTGACAAGCGCGGTCAGCTTCTGTCCGCTCTACCGCCCGCTCGGCCTTTCAACCTGCGGCACTGGGAAGTGAAGGTCCCTGCCATCTCGTTGCTAGCGGGCACCTTGTTCGGAGCTGGGCTCACCATATCCGGCATGGCTGACCCCGCGCGGGTGCGCGCCTTCCTCGATCTGTTCGGGGCCTGGGATCCCACGCTTGCCTTCGTGATGGTCGGTGCGATGGTGCCGATGGCGATCGCCTGGTTGGTCCAGAAGCGGATGCCGCGACCGATCGTCTGCGAGGCGTTCGACTTGCCCGGTACAAGCTTGCTGGATGCCAAGTTGCTTGGCGGAGCGTCATTGTTCGGGATCGGTTGGGCGATCGGGGGACTATGTCCCGGCCCCGCACTCGCCGACCTTGCCATCGCACCAATTGAAGCCGGAATTTTCGTCGCCGCCATGCTCGCCGGCATGACCGCGCACCGCATCATTACAAAATGAAAAGAGGCCCGCTTCAGAGCGGGATCGAGGAGAAGCCATGGACATCAAGCCGCTCAATCGGGACTTTGCAATCTCCCCGCAGATTGATCTCGCCGACCTTCCGGCAATCGCCGCCCAAGGTTACAAGGCGATCATCTGCAATCGACCTGATAACGAGGAGAAGGGTCAGATTGCCGCTACGGAGCTTCGTGAAGCTGCCGAACGACTGGGCTTAGAGTTCGCGCATGCGCCCGCAGTCTCGGGGGCGATTACCGATGCGAATGTTGAGGCCATGGCAAGTGCGCTAGCGCGCCTTCCTAGGCCGATTCTCGCCTTTTGCCGCTCCGGCGCGAGGTCGACGAAGTTGTATGACCTCTCCTCCTCTCGGAGCCAATCGGCCCCTGTAGTCCATATTCACGATGTCGTGATTGTCGGCGGCGGTGCAGCGGGGATTGCGACGGCAGCAAGCCTTCTAAAGCGCAATCCGAAGCTCGATATTGCAGTTATCGAGCCATCTGAGGAGCATTATTATCAGCCCGGTTGGACTATGGTCGGCGCCGGTGTCTTCGAGAGAGAGTTCACACGACGCACTGAAGCGCAGGTCATGCCGAGCCGAGTGAACTGGATCCGCGCAGCAGCCTCGGATTTTGCCCCCGACGAAAACAAGGTGATCCTCAGTGATGGCGGCGAAGTCCGCTACCGTGTTCTCGTTGCCTGTCCGGGTATCAAATTGGATTGGAACGCTATTCCGGGCTTGGCCGATACGATCGGCAAGAACGGCGTGACGTCCAACTATGGCTATGATCTTGCGCCCTACACCAACAGACTGGTGAAGCAATTCAAGGGCGGACGGGCGCTGTTCACCCAGCCCGCAATGCCGATCAAGTGTGCCGGCGCGCCGCAAAAAGCGATGTACCTTTCCTGTCATCGCTGGGAAAAGGCAGGCGTCCTGAAAGACATCGACGTCCAGTTCCACACCGCCGGCGCGGTGCTGTTCGGCGTTGCCGCCTATGTCCCGGCACTGATGGAATATGTCGAGCGCTATGGCGCGCACCTCAACTTCGAATCGAAGCTCGTCGCGATCGATGGCGCCGCAAAAGTGGCGACTTTCGAACGCAAGGATAGCGACGGCACCGGACGCGTCGAAGAGCGCTTCGACATGATTCACGTCGTGCCGCCACAGGTCGCGCCGGATTTCGTGCGCACCAGTTCCCTCGCAGCAGCCTCCGGCTTCATCGAAGTCAACGAGGCGACGCTTCGACATGTGCGCTATCCTAATGTATTTGCATTGGGCGACGCCTGCTCCGCCTCGAATGCCAAGACCGCCGCTGCGGCGCGCAAGCAGGCGCCGGTTGTCGCGGTCAATGTACTTGCCGTGCTCGAGGGCAAGCCGCCGACCGCTGACTATGACGGCTATGGCTCCTGTCCGCTAACGGTCGAGGCTGGCAAGATCGTGCTCGCCGAGTTCGGCTATGGCGGCAAATTGCTGCCCAGCTTTCCCAATTGGCTGATCGACGGAACGCGGCCCTCGCGCCTGTCCTGGCTCCTCAAGGACACCATCCTGCCGCCGGTTTACTGGCATGGCATGCTCAAGGGCCGGGAATGGATGGTCGCGCCGCACGCGATCGAAGCGGCGCACTGAGCCATGCTTGAGCCGCTTCAATATGCCCTCGGCGGACTGTCAGGCGCGCTGGTGGGCTTTGTCCTCGGGCTTGTCGGGGGCGGCGGGTCGATCCTCGCCGTGCCGCTGCTGCTCTATCTCGTAGGCGTCCGCAATCCGCATGAGGCGATCGGCACCAGTGCATTGGCCGTCGCGGCCAATGCGCTTACTGGCCTCTGGAACCATGCCCATGCCCGCACCGTGAACTGGCGGTGCGGGGGGATCTATGCTGCTGCCGGCGTCGTCGGTGCGCTCGGCGGTTCAACGCTTGGCAAGAGCATCGATGGGCACAAGCTGCTGTTCCTGTTCGCGATCCTGATGATCGTTGTGGCAGTCTTGATGTTTCGCGGTCGCGGCGACCAGGGCGTCGAGGGCGCGCAATGCAATCGGGAGAATGTCGGCAAGGTTGTCAGCTATGGTCTCGGGACCGGCGCCTTTTCCGGCTTCTTCGGGATCGGCGGCGGTTTCCTCATTGTGCCGGGGCTGATCGCCTCGACCCACATGCCCATCCTGCGCGCGATCGGCACCTCGCTCGTCGCGGTCGCGGCCTTCGGTCTGACGACAGCGCTCAACTATGCGCTTTCGGGCTACGTCCTTTGGGGTCTGGCCGGCGTGTTCATCGTGGGCGGCATTGTCGGGAGCGTCATCGGCACGCGTGCATCGCAGGTACTGGCCGCCGAAAAGGGCCGGTTGAACAGCCTCTTCGCAGTCTTCGTGCTCGTCGTTGCCATCTACATGCTATTCAAGAGCTGGTCCGAACTCGCCAGCTGAACGGGGATATTCATGGACGCCATCATTCTCGCAAGGGCGCAATTCGCCTTCACGGTGAGCTTTCACTTCCTCTTCCCGGCCTTTTCCATCGGGCTGGCAAGCTATCTGGCCGTGCTCGAAGCTCTGTGGCTGAAGACCGGCAAGGGCGTCTATGCGAACCTGTTTCGCTACTGGCTGAAGATCTTCGCCGTCGTGTTCGCGATGGGCGTCGTCTCGGGCATTGTCATGTCCTACCAGTTCGGCACCAACTGGTCAGTGTTCTCGGACAAGGCGGGACCTGTCATCGGACCGCTGATGGCCTATGAGGTGCTGACCGCCTTCTTCTTAGAAGCCGGATTCCTCGGGGTCATGTTGTTCGGGATCAACAAGGTTGGGCGCAAGCTGCACTTCGTCGCGACGCTTGCAGTCGCGCTGGGGACTTTTATTTCCGCATTCTGGATCCTGTCGGTCAACAGCTGGATGCAAACGCCCGTTGGCTATGAGGTCGGCGCCAACGGCCAGTTCCTGCCGGGGCCAAGCTGGCTGACAATCATCTTCAATCCCAGCTTCCCCTATCGGCTCTTTCACACGGTCCTTGCCGCCTATCTGACGACCGCTTTTATCGTGGGTGCCGTCGGAGGATGGCATCTCTTAAAGGACCGCACCAATCCCGGCGCACGCAAGATGTTCTCTATGGCGATGTGGATGGCGGCGCTCGTTGCTCCGATCCAGATCTTCGCCGGCGACATGCACGGGCTCAATACTCTCAAGCACCAGCCGGTGAAGGTGATGGCGATGGAAGGCCATTTTCAGAGCCACCCGCACGGTGCGCCTTTGATCCTGTTCGGCATCCCCAACAGCGCTGAACAGCGGGTGTATTATGCCATCGAGATACCCAAGGCGTCGTCGCTGATTCTCAAACACGAACTCGATGCGCCCTTGAGTGGCCTGGACACCGTGCCACCAGCTGATCGTCCTCCCGTCGGTATCGTCTTCTGGGCCTTTCGCGTAATGGTCGGGATCGGTTTCGCGATGCTCGGGATCGGGATCCTGAGCCTCATCGCGCGCTGGCGCAAGGCGCTCTACGACTGGCCGCTGCTGCATCGCTTCGCTGTGCTGATGGGGCCGTCGGGACTGATCGCAGTGCTGTCCGGCTGGATCGTGACGGAAGTCGGACGGCAACCCTTCACAATCTATGGTCTGCTGAGGACCGCCCAAAGCGCTTCACCGCTGGATGCTCCTGCGGTCGCCTCGTCGCTGCTGGCCTTCGTGGTCGTCTATTTCGCCGTCTTCGGGATGGGCATCTGGTATCTGCTTCAACTCATGAAGAAGCCGCCTGAAGCACATGAACCGCCGCCCAGTGATGCGCCCATTCGCAGTGCGGGGATCACCCCGGCGCCGGCTATCATCGAGGGAGCTTCGTCATGATCGATCTCACCGTCATCTGGGCCTGTATCATCGGCTTTGCTATCATCGCCTATGTCGTGATGGACGGCTTCGATCTCGGCATCGGCATCCTGTTTCCGTTCTTCAAGGTCGGGCAGGATCGGGACACCGCGATGAACAGCATCGCTCCGGTCTGGGACGGAAACGAAACCTGGCTGGTTATGGGCGTGGGCGGCCTGTTTGCCGCATTCCCGCTGGCCTATGCCATCATCCTTCCCGCGCTTTACGCGCCGATGATCGCAATGCTGCTTGGCCTTGTATTCCGCGGCGTGGCATTCGAGTTCCGCTGGCGCGACCCGGCGCACCGTGCTTTCTGGGACAAGGCGTTCACGACAGGGTCGGTCGTCGCCACCTTCGCGCAAGGCATTGCGCTCGGCGCGCTGCTACAGGGCATCACGGTCGAGGGGCGCAGCTATGCCGGGGGTTGGTGGGAATGGCTGTCGCCGTTCAGTCTGCTGACGGGTGTCGGGCTGCTAGTCGGCTATGCCCTGCTCGGGGCTTGTTGGCTCAACTGGAAGACTGAAGGCGGGTTGCGACGGCAGACGGTGACCTATGCCGGGCGGCTTGGCATCGGCCTGCTCATCATGATCGGCGTGATCAGCCTCGCAACGCTGCGGCTCGAAACGCAATACTTTCAGCGCTGGCTGAGTTTCCCGGGCGTGGTCGCGACAGCGCAGGTGCCGCTCGCCACGCTCGTCGTAACATTCCTGTTTTATCGTAGCCTCCGATTGAAGCGCGATGCGCAGCCTTTCTTCTGGGCGTTGGCCCTGTTCGGGCTATGCTTGGTCGGCCTTGGTGTCTCGATCTGGCCCGATGTCGTTCCGGCGCGGGTGACGATCTGGGAAGCTGCAGCGCCCGTCCGCAGTCAGTTGTTCATGCTGGTTGGAGCCTCGATCATGGTGCCCGTGATCCTGGCATATACGGCCTGGTCCTATTGGGTTTTCCGGGGCAAGGTTGGCATTGAGGGGTATCATTGATGCCGCTCTGGCTGAGTCGCCTTGGATGGTTTTTCGGCATTTGGGCTGCTAGCGTTTTCGCGTTGGCGCTTGTGGGCGGAATGCTCCGCTGGTGGCTACGCTAAATGGCCCCTCGCCATAGGTGAGAGGCCAACACTCAAATTTCGGTATTTTTGGGCGTCTTCTACGTCGATCCCGAGATAGCTAACCATATTCTCGATCTTGCTATGGCCGAGCAGGATCTGGACAACCCGTAGATTGCCGGTCGCCCTGTATATGATCGATGCCTTCGCTCGGCGGAGTGAGCGGGTGCCGTATTCGCTCCGCATCAGGCCAACTCCTGTCAACCATTCATCTACAAGCCGAGCATAATGCCGAGGCCGTTCGTCGGGAGGTGCGGGAACGTCGGCTTGTAATCAGGGCTGCCGTTTAACATGTCACAGGCGAACGTCGGGAATGTCCCAGCGCCCGTGCCCGGCACGCCCTGGGCACGGGCGCCAGCAGATTCAGATCTCCGTGTTTTCTGCAAGGGCAAGCGCGTCCTCTACGTCGATCCCTAGATAGCGCACCGTGTTCTCAATCTTGCTATGGCCGAGCAGTATCTGAACGGCGCGAAGGTTGCCCGTCGCCCTGTAGATGATCGATGCCTTCGTTCGGCGAAGTGAGTGCGTGCCATACTCGCTCCGCATCAAGCCGACACCTGTCACCCATTCGTCGACAAGCCGAGCATACTGCCGTGTGCTCAGGTGCCCATTGTGATCAACCCGGCTTGGGAAAACATAATCGTCCACTGTTCCGCCCCGGCGTTCGAGCCATGCCAGCAAGCTCGCTCGAGCATCTGGCAGCAGCTCAAATTGAACGGGCCGACCTGTTTTCTGCTGCATGACGATTGCCCGCGTTCGGACCTGCCCGCCGCTTACAAGGTCGCCGATCTTGATCTGCACGAGGTCGCAGCCCCGAAGCTTGCTGTCGATCGCCAGATCGAACAGCGCCCGATCTCGTAGGCGGCGGCGCTGATTGAGGTAGAAACGGATTTCCCAAATCTGCTTCGGTTTCAGCGCCCGCTTGGCGCCCACGGTCCTTCCTGCATTCCAAACCGGGCGCTTGGTGGCGATGAGTTCTGTTTCAGGCATCTCCATGATCGTTCTCCTTTGGCCACATTGGCCTTCTGCAGAACGCTTGCCGACGAGGATGCGCAGGACTTGCTATAGGGCTCGTGCCGACCAGCCCTAGTCAGTTCGCCATCATCTCAGGAGCGTCCGTTTCTACCGAAAGCAGCCATCGGTACTCCGCTGCGTTGGATTGTTGCAGTGCCGACGTAACTGCAAGATTAGCAGCAGGTCGGCACCGACTGTCCGCACGTCAATATTTTCCGAAAGCCCGCTGAGATATGCACGGGGCGAACGCCGTGTACTTGGGATCCGCTGTGGCCGCGCGTGCTACGTACCAAGCAGTCAATTGGCAGCATTCAGCCTGAGCTTCAGCCGCTTGATCAGCATTGTCGGCCCGCCAGCCATGATAGGGCCTTCGTCGGTGTCCAGCTCGAACGGGCCGATGTGCTTGAACCAGGTCTCGTACAAGACGCGCAGTTCCAGCCTGGCCAGATGCATGCCCGCGCACATGTGGTAACCGCCTCCGAAGGCCAGGTGACGAGGTCCGCCGGTATCCGATTCCGGCGCGTTGCTGGCAGCGCCGCACATGTTCCAGACGATATCGCCGGCCTTCAGCGTAATGCCTTCCAGATCAATGTCCTTCTTCACCAGGCGCAGCGGATTGACGAAGGTCGATCGACGAAGCAGTTGTTCCATGATGCCGGGAATAGTGGCGGGATCCCGGCGAACGCTGTCCTGCAGCTCGGCGTCCATCGCAAGAAAGCGCATGCCGTAGCTCATAGCGTTCACGACCGTGTCCAGCCCGCCCAGAAACAGCACATAACAGATCGCGAGCAGTTCTCTCGGGCCGATAGGCTCGCCAGCTACTGTTTCCTGAATGAGCGAGCTTACGAGATCGTCACGCGGCTCCTCGCGTCGTTGGGCGATCAGGTCGGCGAGAATCTCGATGATACGCGCGTTCGCGGCCGCGGTGGCGGGCGTGTTCCGGTCGAGCCCTTCCGGGCTAATGATCTGCACGGCGAGGTTGCGAAACTCCTCGTATCCCTCGGCCGGTAAGCCCATGAGTTCCATGAAGATGGAGATGGGCATCGGTTCGGCCACCTCCTTCAGGAAATCGCAGCTCGGCCGCGCTGCAATCGGAGCGATAAGTGTTTCCGCTTTCGCCCTGACGAAGCCTTCCAGCCGCTTGATCTTGCCGGGCGTGAGCTGGCGCACGACGGCCATTCGCCACGGGCCGTTTTCGGGTGGGTCGAGGCATAGCGGGATCATGTCCGGCGCGCCGCTCTGCGCCCCGGCGTTGAACAGCGACGTGGAGAAGTGCTCGCCGTCGGAGAACGCCTTCTGGATGAGGTCCTCGCGGAAGAACATCCATCCACCCGCCTTCGGCGCGTAGGCAATCGGTGGCGACGATGCGCGAATCTGCTCGAGACGCTGGAAAACGTCGACCGCCAGGCCCGCATCGTGATTGGGATCGAAATCGATCAACAGGTGGGACGGCACATGGGACGGTAAACCTGCAGTCTCAAGCACGCTGCTACTCCTCGACATTGTAATCCGCATCCGCCAGCTCCGGTACGATCCGGGCCCGACGGCTGTGCAGCGACCCAATATAATTGTAAGCGGCCAGATACAAGGTAATCGATGGATTACACGGAGTGATCGTTGTCGAACGAGGCGAGCGGAAGATCGCCTGCCGTTGCGAGCGGCCATAGGAGCCGACAGCATTCGCTCCCCCGGCCCGCCGGATATGAAATTGATCGTCCCTTCTATTGATCGGCGCTGTTGGGAAGGCAGCGCAAGAGCGTTCACGCGTCCACGATGGCCTGCAACGTGCGTGCCAGCCATGCGCGCGTCGCTGGCGTGGGAGTGCCCCTCAGCGGTTCGAGCGGCAACATCACTTTGTATGTAAAGAAGCCCGTAACCACCATGAGCAGCTGCGCAGCGCGCTCGGATGCCTCGGGACCGCCGAACCACAGTTCGAGTGGTTCGATGGCCTTGCGTTGCAGTATCGCCAGCGCCGAGCGACGAGCTGCGCTGTCGCTCGCTGCGAAGACAAGCATCGGCACCGACGACGCTGCGTCCTTGCCAGCCCCGCAGAAGGCGTCGGCAATGGTGGCTCCGAAAGTTGCGCGATCGGTGCGCGTGAAATGCGTGACGTCGAGCGATGCCTCTAGCGCTGCCTCGAAAAGCTTCAGCTTGGATCCGTAATAGCGCGCGATCAGCGCTTGATTGACTTTCGCCTTGGCGGCGATGTCGCGCAATCCGGCTTCTGCGTATCCGCATCTGGAGAACGTATGCTGCGCGGCTTTCAAGATAGCTCGCTTGGTTCGATCCGTGTTCATGCTACGCAGCGTCGGCGCCGGTGGGTCATCATGGTTCATCGAGTGCCGCCAGTTCAGTAGTCGGTTGTTGACAGAATAATCCGTCGCTTACATTAAGGTGGAGCAATCTTCGACGCTGCTAGGCCGCTTGGCGCTGAAAAGAGATCATCAGGGAGACCCTTCGTGCAGACGGGAATGAGCGAAGCGCGTCCGCCCTTGTGCATTCCGAGCCACGTTCCGCGGGAGCTGGTGATCGACTTCAACGCCGCGAACGACGTGGCGCTCACCTTCGACGCGTTCAAGCGCATGGATGAGCTTCGCAACAGTTCGCCGCCGATCGCATATTCTCCGCACAATGGAGGACACTGGCTATTTTTTCGGGAGCAGGATGTCCACTCCGCCCTGACGGACTCCGAACATTTCTCCACCAGGCTGTTTGCCGCCGACTTCAATCAGGGCGCTCCGGACATGATCCCGCTGTGCCTTGACCCGCCGGAGCACGGACCGTGGCGAATGGTCGTGGCGAGACAGCTTACACCGGCGAAAATGCGCCGGCTCGAGCCTTTTATTCGGGCAAAGGCGGAGGCGCTGGTTCTACCGCTGCGAGGGCGCCCGCATTGCGACTTCGTACGGGAGGTGGCTGAGCCGATGCCGATCTCCATCTTCATGGCCTTGATGGGGCTCGATCAGGACCGTCAGGAAGAGTTCCGGGAACTCGCATTAAAAATTACTAGCCCGGAAGGCCAGGACAGGAAGTCCGAAACGACCGGCATTGCCACCGCCCGTGTGCTGGCGATGTTGAAGGAATTGATCTCACTTCGCCGGGCCTCACCGGGCGATGACCTCATTAGCTCGGTGCTACGCGAGACCGTACACGGTCAGCCGATCGGCGACAGCGAGGTGCTGGCGAGCTGCTACGTCCTGTTTCTCGGCGGTCTCGATACCGTAGTGAATGCCATGGGCTTCGGCATGCGCTTCCTGGCGCTCGATCCTGAATTGCAGCGTTCGGCGCGAATGAAGGCGGTCAGCATCGCCGACCTTGTAGAGATCCTGCTGCGCAAGTCGGCTTTCCAGGGGCAGATGCGCCTTGTCGTGCGCGATTGCTGCATGTCGGGCGTCCAGCTCAGGGCCGGCGACATAGCCTGGCTGATGCAGTGGCCTGCAAGCAACGAACAGGATGGCGCCCGTACCGGCCCGAAGCACTTCACGTTCGGCGGCGGCGCGCATCTGTGTGCGGGCATGCACCTAGCCCGACTGGAGCTGCGCATACTTTACGAGACGTGGTTCGAGCACATCGGCGGGTTCGCTCTCGGGCTGGACCACAGCCCGTCGATGAGCGGCGGCGCGGTGATGCACATCAAGCGACTATTGCTTGATCTGGAGACCGATCGCCTGGCTGCCTGACGCCCCGGCCGCCGGCTCTACCGCTCCGGCGGGTGGCGGTAACCGGCCGGCTGGTGCGACACTCTCACGAGGGAAGGGTGAAGCGCGTCGTGGAGCACTTCCACGCGCGTCTTTACCATCGCCGTACCGGTCGCCATCGGCTCGCCCGTGCCCAGATTGCGGGCATAGCGCGGGAAGCACGCGCTGGCGACGTAGATGCGCAGCTTGCGCCGGACCGCGAAGCGCCACGCGGTGGGCCAGCAAGGGATGGTGACGCGGCGCGAGCCGTCGGCTTCCAGCGGGCCGGGCTCGATCCGCCGGTAGCCGCTGCTGACGAACTGCGCCGTCCCCTTCTCGTTCACCTCGGCGAGGGCGACATAAAGGTCGAAGTGGCTGTTATCGGTGCGCACGAACAAGTCGACGGACACGGGGCCGATGATCTCCAGGTCCTCAGAGAGAAAGCCGGTGGTGAACGAGACCACGTCGGAGCGGTGATCGTAAGGCGACAGATCGCGCGACTTCTGGGGCATGGTCACCGGGCCATACAAGGACGGGGTCGGATCGGCCGGATCATAGACGTACGCGCTAGAACCGGTGCCCTCGGGCGCACGATCTTCGCGCAGCGCCCCGCCGCCATGTAGGTGATATTCCTGCGTCGAAGTGCCCTTGGGCGGCCAATTGTCGAAGGTGCGCCACTCGTCGGCGCCCTGCACGTACAGCCTGAGCGGAGCCCGCTCGACCGGCCCCCTCGGGTCGTCATGGGCGAGGCCGCTGAGGAATTCGATCGCCTGGCGCTGGCCTTCGAACAGTCCACCCGGCCCGCCGTGTTCCCAGGGGCCGACCGTGATCCAGGTCGGAAGGCCCGCTTCCAGGCGGCGGGTGAGGTCTTCGAGCTGATAGGGAAGAAACAGGTCCTGCCATCCCGCGATCAGAAGCGTGGGCGCCCGCAGCGCGGTGACGCCGGCCGAGAAGTCCATCGCGCGCCACCATGGATCGGCGAGATCGCGTCGGTTCACCCAGTCCTGCCACCAGCTTTCCGTAGCGCCGAACGCGGCCTGGTCCATCGTGCCGACGGGCAGATGCATGAACGTCGCGGGGTTGACCGGCTTGCCGCCGAAAAACGGCGACGTGCCCGAGGTGATGCTATCGTGCATCTGCCGCGTCCAGTTGAGAGCGGTGAACTGCGCGAGGCCGCCGCCCTCCAACAAGGCATCGCCGAAATTGGCCTGGGAGACCGTGATTGCCGCACCGTCCACCAGCTCGGGACACTCGGTTGCGATCGCCCAGGCGGTGAACCCTAGGTAACTGCCGCCAAAAAGGTAGAGCTTGCCGCCGAACCAGGGTTGGTCACGCACCCAATGTACCGCATCGGCGCCGTCCGCGCGTTCCTGGCGCACCGGATCGAACACGCCGCCTGATCCGTCGGTCGCGCGCACACTCTGTACCACCACGGTGAGCCCGCGCTCGGCAAGGAGCGCGGCCGAGAACGCCAGGAGGAAGCCGCGCCCGTAAGGGCTGCGAACGAGCACTGTGGGGCGCGGCTTGCCATCCTTGGGAAAGTAGCGGTCCGCGATCAGGATCACGCCGTCTCGAGTGCGCATCTCGACGTTGCGCTCGACGCGGATGCCGTTCTTCTTGCGCGGCAGCTTCAGGAACCGCGCGGCGACGCTGCGAAATGCACTGCCCAGGATTGCCAAGTTTCGATTCCTTCAATGGCGGACGTGACGGCGGCAGACGTTCCCGAGCAAGCCGATGCCTGCTCGGGTCGCCGCCGTCATGGTGTTAAGCTCCCGAGACTACTTCTCGCCGCACTTGAAGCTGGCGGCATGGTTCGGATCGCCCTGAACGTAGACCGCCCGCTGCGGATAGGGGCAGATGGGCTGCGTGCGCATGACCGGCTTGTCGCCAGGCGATTGCAGGTCGATCCGCTCCGGCGCCTTTCCGTTCTCGACCCATTCGACCAGCAGCTTGAAGAACTGGGCCGGCGAGACAACCGGAGGATTAGCCGCAGGATTCGCCGTGCCGTTCGGAGTCGCGTGGCCGACGCCGGGAACGATATAGAGGCGATAGAAGGCCTGGACCCGGGCCGGTCCGCCCTGCAGCGCCGCGACCTGATCGTAGTATCGCATCGAACCCTGCACCGGAATGGCCTCGTCGTTTACGCCGTGCCAGCCCAGCAGCTTACCGCCCCTGGCGCGGAACGCCTGCAGGTTCGGGTTCTTGGTGTCGACGTTCCCGAACTGCGCCTGCGACGCTTCCGCGCGTGCCGCCGCCTTGGCCAGATCGGCATAGGACAGCTGCTTCCAGCCGTCCGCACCATCGCCGGTGGCGTTCTCGAAGTTGGTCGAGGCGAGCCTGGCATCGCCCAGCGCCAGGGCGACCATGTCCGAAGAGTGAGAGAACGGCCCGCCGGTGTTCGTCACGCCCGCATTCGTGCGGAACAGCTTCGAGAACGTCGCATTGTAGAGCGACGTTCCGCGGTTGTACCCGAACCAGATCCGCTTGCCGCCGACGCCCGATTTCCAGCCGTTGTCCACGGCCGGATCGGGCGCGGTCCCGTCGACCGTCGCCCCGTACCAGATCTTGTTGAACGCACGCGCCTGCTTGCGCGTCACGCAGTCCGCCGTCTCGTTGCTGCCGCCGTCGGTGCGGCACAGAACGGCGCGATCCTTGGTCGGGTCGTACCGGCAGGCCGCCGTGTCCATGATGTACCCCAGGTGCACGCCGCCGACCACATCGCACGCGTGAATGGCGGCTTGCGAGACGAGGTCCTGTTGCGGGTACGTGGGCACGACGCCGCCCAGGTCACGCTGGAACACCAGCTGCGGGTACAACCCTCCGATGATGAAGGTGCTCCAGTTGATCGCCGGCAGGTTGCCGACGATGCCGTCGTAATCCTCGGGATGGTTCTGGGCCAGGCTGTAGGCCTCCCGCCCGCCATTCGACGAGCCCTCGAAATAGCTGTGATGGGGCGCCCGGCCGTAGAAGAGCGTGGCGAGCGCCTTGGTCTTCAACGCTTGCTCGTGCACCGCGCGCGACGCGAAATCCTGCCACAAGACCTGGTTCAGCGATCCATCGGGGTTCATCCCGAAGTCGCCGCCGCCTTTCATGCCGGGTACGGCGCCGGAACGCGGGTGGCCGCCGTCGCTGGACGACGTCACCGATCCTTCCTGCGACGCCAGCGCGCCGGCGCGGCCGTCGCCGATGGCGACGGGCGTCCCGTGCGGCCCGCCGTTGTAGCCGCCGCCGCCCACGGCATGGACGCGCCCGTTCCAGTTCGGCGAACTCGGCAGCCACACTTCGAGGCCGATGCCGGGCGAGGTGGATGGCGCCCCGTCCGGGCCGGGATGCCCGGGACCGACCAGCAGCTTGACGAGGCAGACATCGTTCGCGGCCTGCTGCGAGAACGGCGTCTTGGGTTCGTTGAGGCGCAGCACCTCGCCCTTGCGGAATTGATGGACCAGCACGACGGTAGTCTGGTCGTCGGGCTTGAACGTGGCCTTGATGCTGTTGTCGCAGCTCTGACCTGCCGCATGCGCGGGTGCGGCCGTCATCGTGAAGCCCGCGCAACCCAGAGCGGCGGCGAGGGCGGTGTGAATCATGTACCGGATCTTCATGCTGTCTTTCGCCTGTCCTACCTGGCAGTGAGTTCGTCGTTGCTCGGCTATCGGCCGAAGCGCACCTTCAATCTTGCACCATACATGCGCGGTTCGCCGATCGAGGCGACTTCGAAGCCGGCGGACGTGTAGAGGCCGGCATAGCCGCGATAGTACTTGCTGTTCGTCGCGTTGGTCATGAACAAGTTCAGGTCGACCGGCTTGCCGGCGATCTCATTCCACGCCAGGTTCAGCGAAAGCAGGTCGGTGGGGTCGATCGAGCCGACATCCAGGCCGAGCGCGGCGGTCGTATGGATCGAATAGTTCACCGTCTGGCGATCGGTATGGACGTACGTCGCACCCACCGAGACTTTGCCGATGCTGTCCGGAAGCGGCAGCACATAAGTGCCGGTGACCGCCACCTTGTTCTTCGGCGCGAACTGCAGCGGGTCACCGGTCTGCACCGTCGCCGTAACGTTGTACGGGCTGGAAGCGGGCGTCTGGATATCTGCAACCCGTAAGATCTTGGTGTTGAGATAGGCGTAGCTGACATCCGCGGTGAAGCCGGCGAAGGGAGAAATCGAAATCTCCGCTTCCGCACCATAGATGCGCGATTGACCTGCGTTGATGATTGCGCCGGTAGGGGCAACCGGTCGTCCGGGCTTGGCGGTGAGCCCTAGTTCCAGCTGCTGGTTCGCGAAACCGTTGTAGAACGCCGAAACGTCGAACGTCCCTCGCACAGGTCCCCGGAACGAGGTCTTGATTCCGGCTTCGTAAGTATCGACCTTCTCGGCATCGAAGGTGCCGAAGCCGGTCGGAGCGGTGGGATTGACCCCACCTGTGCGATAGCCGCGCACATACTTCGCATAGAGCAGGACGTCGTTATCGGGCTTGTAGTCCAGACCGATCAGCCATGTCGGGGCGCTGGACTTCTGCCGCAGATCGTTCTCGCAATTCGGAGCCTGCAGATCCGGGTTGGTGCAGAAGGACCCGATCGGCCCGGACTGGCTGATGCCTGCTGGGAACAAATAACTGATGAGAGCCGTCTGATTCGACACTTTGTCCCAGGTATAGCGAAGCCCTCCGGTCAGCTTGAACCTATCGGACAGGCTGTAGGTCGCCTGGCCGTAAAGACCCACGTTCCTGAAGCGGGTGCGGGTCGAACTGTAGTTCGTCGCGCCCTGGCCCAGCGGGTTGGCGCAGACGAGCGCGTCCGGGTCGGCGCACGACAGCAGCACCGGGGCCTGCGAACCGGATAAGCCCAGTGGGTCACTGACCTCCAGGTAGGCGCCGCCCTGATACGTCAACCGGTTTGCAAACGCGCTGCCCTGCAGCTGCAGTTCCTCGGTGAACGTGGACTGCTCCGAGGAGTTGCGGCCCGGGATGGGGCGGCTGCTCGCAAAATCGATGATGGTGCCCGGCGCAATGAACCCCGGCGCCAGGACGCTCGCGTCGAAGGCGGTTCCGAACAAGGGATTGCGGAACAGTTGGCGCAGTTCGGCATAGCTGACGATGTTCTTGACAGTGAGGGCGTCGGAAGCCCGCCAGGTGGTGGTATCAATCAGCTGCCAGGTGGTTGCCAGCGTTCGGGGGTCGCGCATGGAGTTCTGGGCGGTGAAGAACCCTGCCCCTCTCGCATCCTCCTGTGCGAGTTGAAGGCAGCCGAGCGGACCAAGTCCGAACGCACCGCAGCGAACCAGCTTCTGGATATCCCCGTTCGTATCCGAGCGACTGTAAGACCCGATCAGGTAGTTCTCGA
Source organism: Novosphingobium resinovorum (assembly GCF_001742225.1). Taxonomy (NCBI): domain Bacteria; kingdom Pseudomonadati; phylum Pseudomonadota; class Alphaproteobacteria; order Sphingomonadales; family Sphingomonadaceae; genus Novosphingobium; species Novosphingobium resinovorum. Next base: position 41,985 of record NZ_CP017078.1, read on the forward strand.
GATCGGGCGTGAGATCGACGACCAAGCTGGCGCGCAACGACGTGTAGTCCACATCGTTGAACCGCCCAGGTCCGATACCGCTGCCATTCTTCAGGTAGCCATCGCGGGTCTGCCGGTCGCCGCCGATCCGCAGCCGAGCGCTATCCCCGAGCGGTAGATTGAGCACGGCCTGGAGGCGCCTCAGGTCGTAGTTCCCGACGGAAACCTCGACATATCCCCCGAATTCGCCCGTGGGCTTTTGCGGGACAAGGACGATCGCACCGCCTGTCGTGTTGCGACCGAACAAGGTTCCTTGAGGCCCCTTGAGCACCTGGACGTTCTGCAGGTCGAAGAACGCTCCGGGGCCGGCGCCGTCACCGATCGGGAGGCTGTTCGCCGCTCCGCGCGGTGCCACGACGTCCGCGAAGTAGACGCCGACCGAGGGCTGAGTGCCGTTCGCGCGAACGAAGCCGCGGATGGCGAAGGCCGCGTTCTGGCTGCCGAACCGCGAGTCCGTCGCGAGGGATGGCGTGAATGCGGCGAGATCCTGTCCGTTGATCACGTTGCGATTGGCAAGCTGCTGCTGGTTGAACACGGTGATCGAGATCGGCACGTCCTGGAGCCGCTCCTCGACGCGCCGTGCCGTCACGATAATGTCAGACTGGTCACCGCCGCCGGTACCGCTCTGTGCCAGCGCCGTGCCGGCCGAGATGGCCGTCAGCGCGGTCGCCGCCATAAGCGCGACGAAGTGCGAGGTCATGCCCTTCATATCTTCTCCCCCCTGAGTGTTTTGTCTTGTTCGTTGATCGGCAACGCAGCGCGCCCGAGTTCGCCCGGTCGCGATCTTATTCTATCGGCTCGGCGCGCCTCTTGCTGTCGAACGCTTGTGCCACGACGTACGCCTGCATTGACATGCGCTCGCGTCGATTGGCATCACCATATGGTGAACCATGCGGGACTTGTCCGATGAAGACGATCAGCAGTGGCCTTTCGGAAGCCCTGCTCGGCGGAGTCTACGAAATCCCGCTGTGGGCAGGCTTCATCCGTTGCTTGAAGGATGCGGTGGGAGCGGACCACGTCGTCTTCGCATTCCGGCCGCCCATGCGGCCCACGCGCGAGTGGATCATCCTCTTGTCGGATCACGCCAATCTGGCCAACTTCCGAGAGAGCTACGACAGCTTCTACCCCCCCGACTGGCTTCCCCCGGGCATTGACTTACCAGAGGGCCGTTCGCATTCGCTGAGCGCCGCGCTCGCGTCCGAGGGCGAGGAGACGCGACAGCGACACATCGATTTCTTGAAGCTGAGCGGGATCAGTGCCGGACGACAGATGCGCGTCCGCGAGCCCAGCGGCGTCGAGGCATGGATCAGCGTGGCTCGCCATCACGGGGATTTTAGCGCGGAGCACGACATGGTGCTCGATGACCTTGCACCGATCCTGCGCGGCGTACTGCGGCTATATGCAACGATTGAGCGCGAACGCTTCGCTGCCCTGGTCTCCGGTGACGCGATCCGACGGCTTCATTTCGGATGGGTCGCGCTCGACTCTGATGGCTGTATTGTCGGCTCGGACGAACAGGCCGAGCAACTTCTCGCAAGCTCCGGGGTGCTGCGCAGGGGGCCATCGGACAAACTGGTCAGCGACCGCCTCGAGACAGGCCGGGAAATCGCGGCGACCATCCAGAGATTCACTCGCGACAGGGAGACGAGCGCCCGTGCCTTGTCGATCTCGCACGACCCTTTGCTTGAAATGCTGCTGTTGCCGATAAACCGCACCACGATCGCGATCCGCAAACCTGCAGTCGCCGTCGCCTATCTGCATGGCGACAACTGGGGTGGAGCCAACCGCTGGAGGCGGCTCGCCGAATTGTTCGGCCTGCTGCCACGCGAAGCCAAGCTCGCTTTCGCCCTGACCCGCGGCATGAGCTTGACGGAGGCTGCACAACATTTTGGATGGACAGAGTCGACCGCCCGCACGTACTCGAAATCCATCTACATGAAGACGGGTGCGCGAGGCCTTCCGGACCTGGTTCGCCTCGTCATGCGCAGCGTCGTCGCCCTTGCCCCGGACCCCTGAGCATTCTTCATCCGGCCATGCTTTGGCAATAGGCGGACCAATGACCAGGCTTCAAGCTTGTTCGCCGCTTGAATAATGCCAAAGAGCGCCGGATTGCTGTGCACGGCGCCTGGCTATTGGTCTGGCGAGAACACCTAGGACAAAACTCAAATCTGTCCTGCACCGGGTGCGATGCGATGGCTGAGACAGCAACAAGTAAGCACGCAATGATGCACCCGCCTTCATTTGATGGAATACCTATTGCTCCCGTGAGTGTCCGCTTCTGGACATAGCTGTCATTTGCTGAGCGCCCAGCGAAGGGCAGCTATGTCCCAACCCGCGTCAGTCCTGAGCAACTATCCGATCGCGCTTCGCAGTCCGAATATACCTTTGGCTGTCTGCGATCTTCTGGCTCCCAGCGTTCGCCACTTCGTCTGGGTCATCGCGCCCCAGGCGTTGGTTTCTCGCCCACTGACCGAATGGAAGGGTGGGAACGTCTTGGGAACGGCCAACCAGGCCAGCGGGTCCATCCAGTTTCGATAGCGTCGGCATTGTCTAACTTCGCTCCGAGCTCCAGCGTGTGATGCTATGCTTCACGGACACTCCCCACAATCCTGCAGGATGGTAGTGAGCCCGGTGATTGCGCGGTGTGCACAGGCTTGTCCCCATGTCGCAATCCGCTCGTCCATCAAACCGGTTGACCGTACCGGCCCCCAAGTGAGAACATAAAAGGAACATTTCTGAGTCTTTCAAAGAATCACCATGTCCTTAGTTTCATCGCTTACGCATCCGGGCATCGATGCCCTCCGCACGCTGGCGACCCCGCTGGCTGATCATCGGACCATGCCTTTTGGTATGGATGCTCTGGATGGCCGCCTCGGATCCGGTGGCCTGCGCGCCGGCGCCCTGCATGAAGCGACCGCGCTGACCTGCTCGCTGGTCGATGATGCCGCGGCTACGCTGTTCCTTGCCGGCATCGCCGCGCGCGAAGCCCGCTGCTCCGCCGCACCGGTCCTGTGGGTCAGCTGCCGCAATGACCTGTACGCACCGGGCCTGGAACAGGCGGGCCTGGCTTCCGCAGACGTCATCCACGCGCAGCCGCGCGACGATGCGGCGCTACTCGCCGTGGTCGAGGATGCGTTACGCGATGGAACGCCGGCGGCCGTCGTCGCTGAAGCCAGCAAGGTTTCGATGGTTGCCACCCGCCGCCTGCAGCTTGCGGCTGCCGAGGCCGACATTCCGGTGCTCCTGCTGCGGCGTCACCGCGGGCGGGATCGTGACCCGTTTGCCGACCCTTCGGCGGCCTGGACGCGCTGGCGCATATCCAGTGCGCCCTCCGAGCGGCTCGGCGTCGCCGGCGTCGGACGCCCGCGCTGGCTGGTCGAACTCGCACGCCAGCGCGGCGGCGAGGGCTTTTCCCTGATCGTGGAGGGATGCGATGCGACGGGTCGTCTCGCTGTTCCTGCCGTTCCTGGCCATCGAACGGCTGAGACGGCAGGACCGGTTCGCCGCGCCGCGGCCTGAGCCGCGCGCACTCCAGCTTCCCGTCGACGACAATCCCGGTGCCTGCTCGGTCCCTCGCGGGGGCGGATGGCGACCGGGTGCGCGCTGGGCTCGCGAGCGGCAGAACGCAGGAGGGCAGGGCGCCGTCAGGGGCGAGGACCGCACACGCCTGGATGTCGAGCGCGAGATCGCGGCGCTGCCGCTGCACGCCAAGCCGCCGATGCGCGAACTGGGACGGCGCTCCGAGACGGCAGAGCATCCGTTCAGGCGAACGGTCTCTTCAGTGGTCGCGCAAGAGGTCTGCGATGCACCGCCGGTCATGGCTGCCCCATTGGCGCTGATCGGCAAGGTCGGTCGGCGCGACGAGATCGTTTCGGCCTGTCCGGCGGCAAGGGCATTGGGCATCCATGTCGGCATGGTGGCAACCCATGCCCGCGCGCTCGTCTCCGATCTCGACTTCCGCGCCTCCGAGCCCGAGGCCGACCAGGCGCTGCTCGATCGCCTCGCTTTGTTCGGCATCCGCCGCTGGTCGCCGATCGCCGCGGTCTCGCCGTCTGACGGCATCTGGCTGGACCTCACGGGCGCCGCGCACCTGCATGGCGGGGAGGAGCGTTTCTGCCAGCGGCTGCAGGCCTTCTGTCGCCGCGCCGGGTTCACCGCGCGCATCGCAATTGCCGAGACCGCGGGCGCCGCGCACGCGCTGGCCCGCTACGGCCGCGAGGATATTGCGATCATCCCTCACGGCGGCGTGGTGAAGGCGCTGTCGCCGCTTCCGGTCGCCGCGCTGCGCCTCGAAGGCGGGGCGCTGGCCGCCGCGCGCAAGTTCGGTTTCGAGACGATCGCCGACCTGATCCCCGTGGCGCGCGGGCCGCTGGCACGCAGGCTCGGGCTCGCGGCAATCGACCGGCTCGATCAAGCGCTTGGCGGTAAGGCTGAACCGATCACCGCGCGGGAGGACGTGGTCATCCCTGCGGTCGAGCGTCGGCTGCTCGAGCCGATCGGCACGGCCGAAGCGATTGGTCAGGTCATGTACGACCTGTTGAAGGATTTGGCCGAAGTGCTCCAGCGACGGGGGCTGGGTGCGCGCTCGCTGCGCCTGACTGCTCTGCGCGTTGATGGCGGAGAGCAGGTGGTGGCGATCGGCACCTCTCGGCCCACTCGCGAAGTGCCGCACCTGCTGCGCCTGCTGAAGCTGAGGATTGAGCGCATCGATCCCGGCATGGGCCTCGAACAGTTCCGGCTGCTGGCGCCGCATACCGAGCCGCTCGATGCAGAGAACCTGGGGGCGATCCTCGCTGGGGAAAGTACGCTGCGCGATCCGGCGCGCCTGGTCGACGTCGTGGCAGGCAGGATCGGACCGGGCGCGGTTTTCCGCATTGCGCCGGTCGAGAGCCATGTGCCCGAACGTGCCGTGAGGCCGACCAGCCCGATCGCGACAGCCGGCTCCTGGCCGGCGTGGCAGCGGCCGGTGCGGTTGTTCGCGCGGCCCGAGCCCTTGTCGCGCGTCATCGCACTGCTGCCCGATCAGCCTCCGCGCCGTTTCGAATGGCGCGGACGGTCCTACACGGTCGTGGCCGGCGACGGGCCCGAGCGCATCCATGGCGAGTGGTGGCGGCGCAACGGTGAAGTCTGGGCTGTGCGCGACTACTACCGCGTCGAGGACAAGGCGGGCGGGCGCTACTGGGTGTTCCGCCGCGGCGACGGCGTTGCCGGCGAAACCGGCGATCTCTCGTGGTGGATGCACGGGGTGTTCGCATGACCGCCTATGTCGAACTCCAGGTGCTCACGCACTTCTCGTTCCTGCGCGGGGCGTCGAGCCCGGACGAGCTGTTCTCGGTCGCGGCGAAGCTCGGGTATTCCGCCATCGGCATTGCCGACCTTGGCAGTGTCGCCGGGGTGGTCCGCGCCTGGGAGGCGGAGAAGGCCACCGGGGTACGCCTCATCGCCGGAACCCGGGTCGATCTGTCCTGCGGTCGCCGGCTGCTCCTTTACCCGACTGACCGGAAGGCGTGGTCGCGGATCACGCGCCTCCTCACTATCGGTAAGCGCCGGGCGGGGAAAGGGGCTTGCCTGCTGCACTGGCCCGAGCTCGAAGCCTGGTCTGAGGGCGTGATCGCCATTCTCCTGCCGCACGAGGCGGATGCGGATAATGCTGCAGCGCTCGCCGATCTCCGATCCGTCTATGGCAGGCGCGCGCATATGGCGCTGTTCCAGCGCCGGCGGCCTGACGATGCGGTTCGCATCGATGCGTTGGCGCGGCAGGCGAGGGACGCCAGCGTGCGGGCTATCGTCACCGGCGACGTGCTCTACCATTTGCCCGATGCCCGGCTGCTGCAGGATGTGGTGACCGCCATCCGGCACAATTGCCGGGTCGATGACCTTGGCTATCGCCGCGAGGTCAACGCTGATCGCGCGCTCAAGTCTGCCGAAGAGATGCAGCGGCGCTTCGCGGCCTATCCCGATGCCCTGCGCGCAAGCGTGGATATCGCCGAGGCCTGCACCTTTTCGCTCAGCGATCTCACCTACCATTATCCGCAGGAGAAGGTGATCGAGGGCCTGACCGCGCAGCAGGCCCTGGAGCAGATGGCGTATGAAGCGCTAGAGGAGATGTTCGGCGGCGATCCGCCGCAGGGCTACCGTGACCAGATCGCGCACGAACTGAAGCTCATCGCCGAGTTGAACTACGCGCCCTATTTCCTCACCGTCCATTCGATCGTTGCCGAGGCGCGGCGCCGTGGCATCCTGTGCCAGGGGCGTGGATCGGCAGCGAACTCCTGCGTCTGCTTCGTGCTCGGCGTCACCTCGATCGATCCGATCAAGCACGAGCTGCTCTTCGAGCGCTTCGTCTCGGGCGAGCGGCGCGAGCCGCCCGACATCGACGTCGATTTCGAACATGAGCGGCGCGAGGAGATCATCCAGTGGATCTTCGAGACCTACGGGCGCGACCGGGCGGCGCTGACCGCGGTCATTACCCGCTTCCGCGCGCGCGGCGCCGTGCGCGATGTCGGCAAGGCCATGGGCCTGCCCGAAGACCTGACCTCGTCGCTGGCGGGTCTCGTCTGGGGCTGGTCGGCAGAGGGTGTCGGCGAGAAGCAGGCCGAGGCACTCAACCTCGATATGTCCGATCGGCGGCTGCGCCTGACGCTCGATCTCGCGCGCCAGCTGATCGGCGTCCCGCGCCAGTCGAGCCAGCACCCCGGGGGTTTCGTGCTCACCCATGATCGCCTCGACGACCTCGTCCCGATCGAGCCGGCCGCGATGGCGGATCGCCAGATCATCGAATGGGACAAGGACGACATCGATGCCCTGAAGATGATGAAGGTCGATGTGCTGGGGCTCGGCATGCTGGGCTGCATGAACCGGGCCTTCACCATGCTGGAAGAGAGCAAGGGCCTGAAAGTCGGACTAGCCGACCTCCAGAGCGACGACCCCGACGTCTACGCCATGATCCAGAAGGCCGACACGCTCGGCACCTTCCAGATCGAGAGCCGGGCACAGATGTCGATGCTGCCGCGCATGAAGCCGCGCCGTTTCTACGACCTGGTGATCCAGGTCGCGATCGTTCGACCCGGCCCGATCCAAGGCGACATGGTTCATCCCTATCTTCGCCGCCGTGAGGGACTGGAGAAGCCGGAATACCCGCGCCCCGAACTGCGCGCGGTTCTGGAAAAGACATTGGGCGTGCCGCTCTTCCAGGAACAGGCGATGAAGGTTGCGATCGTCGGCGCGGGCTTCACCGCCGTCGAGGCCGACCAGCTGCGCCGGGCGATGGCGACCTTCAAGATGACCGGCGGGGTCTCGCATTTTTCCGAAAAGCTGATCGAGGGCATGGTCGGGCGCGGCTATCCGCGCGACTTCGCCGAGCGCACCTTCCGCCAGCTCGAAGGCTTCGGCTCCTATGGCTTCCCGGAAAGCCATGCGGCGAGTTTTGCCAAGATCTCCTATGCCTCGAGCTGGATGAAGCATCATCATCCCGACGTTTTCTGCGCCGCGCTGATGAATGCACAGCCGATGGGGTTCTATGCGCCGGCTCAGATTGTCGGCGACGCGCGCCAACACGGGGTTGAGGTCCGGCCCGTCTGCATCAATGCGAGCCGTTGGGATTGCTCGCTTGAGCCGACACGGGGCCGATATCATGCGGTGCGGCTGGGCTTGCGGCAGGTGCGCGGGCTTTCCAATGCCGATGGCGCAAGCATCGTGAGTGCAAGAGGCGGTGTCCCCTTTGCGTCCGTCGAGGACGCCTGGCGCCGCTCGGGTGTGCCGCGCGCCGCGATCGAGAAGCTGGCGGATGCCGATGCCTTTCGCGCCTTCGGATCCGACCGGAGGCAGGGGCTATGGAAGGTGGGGGGCCTTGGCGAAGCGCCCTTGCCGCTTTTTGCTGCGGCGGATCGTTCAGCAAAAGCGATCAGCGCGGAAGGGATCGAACCGGACGTTGCCCTGCGCCCACTGACCGATGGCCGCGAGGTGATCGAGGATTATCGTTCGCTCCAGCTCTCGCTGCGCGCCCATCCGCTGACATTCGTGCGCGAGGACCTCGCCCGGCGCGGTGTCACGCGCTGCGCCGACCTTGCGAACATCCGCGATGGCCGCAATGTCGAGGTCGCCGGGATCATCCTGGTGCGCCAGAAGCCGGGCTCGGCCAAGGGCGTGCTCTTCATCACCATCGAGGACGAGACCGGCATTGCCAACGGGATCCTCTGGCCCGATCGCTTCGAGGCCCAGCGCCGCACGGTTATGTCCGCCTCGATGGTGGGTCTGAAGGGCCGGGTGCAGAAGGAGGGCGAGGTGATCCACGTCATCTGCGACCGGATCATCGATCATGGCGATCTGCTGCATAAGGTTGGCGAGATGTCCTTCCCGCACCAGACGGGCAGGGGGGACGGTGCGCGGCATGCCGGCGCGCCGGATCGCGGGGACATTGTTCGACCAGAGGGTGGCTGGAGCCCCACGCCCTACAACAGCTACTGGCCGCCTCATGCCGATGGCCGCGATCCTGAGGACGCCGTGCGCTTCAAGTCGCATGATTTTCACTGAGATGGGCGCAAGCCTGCCAAAACACCAGCGCATCGTCATTGCGCTTTCAGTCCATATCCTGCGCAGCGGTGTAACCCGCTGCGGTGAAGTGCGGGTCGATACGGTTGAAGTCCGCCTGGCGCTTCGCTGTCTGCTTCCTCATTGCCGTGAGCGTTGGCCGCTTGAACTGTACTGGGACGCGGCGCGCCAGGAGAACGAGATCGGACGCGCCCAAGGTGTGACTGCGGCATTCAATGGGATTGTGCGTCAATTGCGGCTTGCCGGACGGTATGAAGATACGGCGTCGTCATAGTTGCAGGAACGATACCGCGCTTTGTGAATGGAACAGCTCTGGCGTCCGGCAGCGCGTTGGATCGAGCCCGAAAAAATCAATGCGCTTCCAGTAAATTCACCTGTCTTGGCGACTTTTGTGACCCTTGTGCGTTGACGGGAGCGATGCCTCAAATCGAAAGCTCCCTTCTGGTTGCCGCCAATCGCCTGCACCATCGCGAGTTCACCACCCCGATCATGTATTGCCGGGACGACAACGTTCTGATTGGCAGGATCGAAGGCATAGCGCACGATGCTTCCTGGCGCACCGTTGACCTGGTGGCTTTCAAGAGCGCGTTCATGGCCGACGTTGACGCCTACCTTCAGGGACAAGGCGGACCGGTCGACGCAGATCGAGGGGCTGGGCCCGTGCGTCTCGTGTGAGTGCCGCGCGCGGCAACCCATGCGTGAGCCAGGAAAAACCATCCAGTGTGGAAAGGATCACGAAGTGCTCGAACACGTACCTGCCTGGCTGGGCAAATTGCTCAAGGATGTCCGCGCCGGACACTCGCAACTGGCAATTGTTCGTGAAGACATGGGGGAACGCCTGTTTCCCTTATCCAGTCCCGCATTCGCAGACGGTCAGCGCCTCCCGATCAGATTCACCGCTGACGGGGAAGGCATTTCGCCGCCGCTGAGCTGGGGACCTCTCCCCGCAGGGACAATGTCGTTGGCGCTGCTTGTCGAAGATCCCGACGCACCCGCCCCTCATCCCCTGGTTCATGCCCTTGTCTGGAATATCCCGCCCGATGTTAGCGGACTAACCGAGGGTGCGATCCTGCCGGACGGGGATGGCGCAGCGGACGGCAGCGACGTTGGACGGAACAGTTATCTGGCCGAAGGCTGGCTGCCGCCAGATCCTCCGAAAGGCCACGGTGCGCACGATTACGTGTTCCAGCTTTTCGCGCTCTCCAAGATTCCTCCCCTCGAAGCCAACCCGGGACGCTCCGCGTTTCTCGAGGCGATACATGGCAAAATCCTCGCCGCCGGCTTCCTGATCGGGACCTACTCCCGCGATGAGCCGGCAGCTTCGAGTACTGCCGGAGCCGGCCTGCGACCCGCAGGCGCCTGATTCACCATGATAGACGACAACGACAGGGCCTGGATGCGTGAAGCCATTAACTTGGCGAAAACGAAAGGCACAGCGCCGCAGGACACGCCGATTGCGGCCATCATCGTGCTGAACGGCCGCGAGCTCTCCCGGGCCGTCAATGAGACTGAGGAGACTTGCGACGCGACTGCTCACGCCGAAATGATGGCTTTTCGCGGAGCAGGACCGGCGCATGGCGACATGGACCTCCGCGGCGCGACGCTCTACTCGACCCTGCAGCCGTGCGGCATGTGCACGATGGCCTCGATCTGGGCCAAGGTCGGTCGCATAGTCTACGGTGCAGGTCGCGGCGACGTTCACCAAATGTATTTTGAGGACCGTCACCTCGACACGATGGACTTTATCAAGGACGCGTTTCGCAACGACCTTGTGCTTGAAGGCGGATGTTTGCGGGCGGAATGTGCCGCCCTCTACTTCGCGCCCGGCGACGAGGTTCCGGTGGATGAACAAGGTAATCTCTAAAGAGCGAAGATGCCAAGGACCGACGCCCGAACATAGATTACCAACGTCTCGCAGGAGTTGACCCATGTGTAACCGCGCCCGCATGAAAGGTGAGATCGAGACGATCTGGGGATCGGTCGCCGAGCTTTTCAGCGAGCGCCCACGCGACAATCGCTTCGATCCCCATGAGCTACGTCCCAGGGGGAGGGCGTACGTCATCCGCGAGCAGGATGGCGTTCGGGCATGGGACATAATGAACTGGGACGTCTTAGGCGGTAAAGCGCCCTATCCGATGACCAACGTTCGCAACCTTTCCCTTCCGCGATGGAGGCGGCTTGCCGACCGGCGGGAAAACCGGTGCGTCGTGCCGCTCACCGAGTTCTGCGAATTCACGCCCCAAAAGCATAACCTTGGCGACGGCAAGCCGCCGCTCAAAGGCGAGATGTGGTTTTCGGTTACGGATCAGCCTGTCTTCGCCGTGGCCGGGTTCTGGCAGGGCACCGGAGAGGGGAACGGCTTCACCATGGTGACGTGCGATGCCAATTCGCTGGTCGAACCGATCCACCCCAAGGCAATGGTGACGATCCTCGATCATGACGACATCGATATCTGGCTCAGGGGCTCCTACGCCGAGATCCGGTTGCTTCAGCGTCCCTTTGTGGCTGAGAAAATGACAGTGCGTGGCCCGGTTTTCCCGACCCGAGAACCCGCGACCTCGCTGTCAAGTTAGGCAAGGGTACTATTCTTCGTCCGGCAGCGGCATCCCGACGTCAGGTAGTCGCACGCGAAAGAGCCCGCATTACCGGTTCGGTCACGACATAGACGGCCTGTCGCTTCGCTCCGCGATTGTGGTGATCAACCCGGAAGCCCTGGTAGTGCCTTTTGACCAATCCGGCTCGGACCAATTCGCTCACGGCCCGACTTACGTTCGTACGACCTGAAATGCGGATACGCTCCAGGACCATCTCATCAACCAAACGCTGCGCGTCGTCAGGATCCAGAGGTAACTCACAAGCATCCTCGAGCATCTGGCGGACGCGACCTTCGATTGAAAGCCGTCGGGGGTCGCGCTGAGCGACGGGGACCAAAGCATCGCAAAGCCAGTCGCGAACCGGCACACGCAGATCACCGACGAGGACGTAGGGCCCGGCAGAGCCGGTGCGCTGACTGGCTTCGACAAGCAGGTTGAGCACCATGAACGCGTAGCGCGGACGTTTGCAGCTGGTGGAAAGGCACTCGAGGATCGAGACCGTGGTGGTCGTGGGCGGTGCAGCAAGGCGCATCGGTTCGGAAGGTCTGCTGTCGCGGAAAAGATCGGCCTGGAACATTTCATGAATCAAGCACGGCCGACACCAGATGTGAATCCCTTTTCCGTACTGCAATGCAAATGGGACATTCCTGTCACTTTACCGCGGGTAAAGTGACAGCCGCGGCTTTTAATCAGAATTGCTGCGGCGGCGAAGGGTTTCTTTCTTGTTTTAAATAGGAGTGAGATGGGGCGATCAGGAGCCGGATACGTTGAAAACGGCCTGCTATGCCTACGACGATGGGGAACGACAGAAGCTCTCTCCATCTGTTTGCATGTCCGATAAGTGTCCTTCACGGACATATCAGAATGGACTACAGCAGCCTGGGTTTTTGTCGTTTTCAGGATACGACCGGACTACGACCGGACTACGACCGGACTCCCCAGCATCGTTAAATTCTCGGCAAACCGTTTGAAAGAATACGGCCGGATTCAGGTGACAATACGAGCGGACGCCTGCGCGCTGCACGGCAGAATTGCGTTGCTTTTTACGACGCTCGCAAGGCGTCTCCGCAGGATGAGACAGAGCAGGGCAGGGGGCCTCTCTTAACCTTCGCACATTCGATTCAAGCGGATGGAGGCTAGGCGTCTGATCCGCCACGGGCGATGGTCAACGGAAGCTGGAGCGATTATCACACGGGGACAACCGACCGGTTGTTCCCATTAGATGGATTGTGACAAATGCCCCTTATTGGTTACGCCCGCGTATCTACCGACGAACAGGATACCTTCGCGCAACTCACTGAGCTCCGGCGCGCCGGCTGCACGACCATATTCGAGGACCGGGCCAGCGGCGCTAGCCGGAGCAGACCAAAACTAGCCAACGCGCTCGCAGCGGTAGGGCAGGGGGACACCCTTGTGGTTGTGCGGATTGATCGCCTCGCACGATCGTTGTCGCATTTGCTGGAAATGGTCGAAGCGCTTCGTGAGAAGGGCGCGTATTTTCGCTCGATCAACGATCCGATCGACACCAGCAGCCCGCAAGGCATGCTGATGACACAGATGCTTGGCGCCTTTGCAGAGTTCGAACGGGCGCTTATTCGCGAGCGTACGCGCGCCGGCCTCAAGGCGGCTGTCGCGCGCGGCGCTAAGCCGGGAAATCCGAAAATGCGCGCACGGGATCCGTCAGCAATCGATAACTTGCGTCACAGCCTGAGGGAAAAGCATCTCCACGAACTGATTGATGGCCGGCGGGGTTGGCTGCCGCTCGTTGAGCGCTTGCGGCCGCAGTTGCCTTGGGCGTTGGTGTTGCGGCACATTCGGACGCTCAAGCCCCCGGTGCGCTCGTTTTCTGAACGCACGCTGGTGAAGGCGTGCCGAACGCTTGTTGATGCAGGGTACGCAGATCCTGTGATCCTTGAAACGGCGCCGCGCCTTTCGCGTGATAGCCGCGTTGCTCTACTTGTCGCCGACAAGCTCAGAACTGAGCCAAACGCCACGCTGCGCGGCATTGCGGCTTGGTTGAGTAAGGATTTGCGAGAGCCAACCCCGCGAGGGGGGATGCAATGGTCACCTGAGGGCGTGAGACGCATCATCGCCCAGGCCCAAGGTCTAGGCGTTCTTCCTAATAGGTCGCCGGCCCAGGAGATTGGCGAATGAGCGTAGAGGAGGAGCACGAAATAAGAATTCCGTTAGCGGTGCGCTGCCCGCCTCGGGCGAATCAAGCAGACCGATTCTAACGTGATCTGGGACACCGCGTAATTGATTTAGCCACCCTCGTGCATGGTACGAAGTCGCCTTGGCGCTTCAATGCAGGAGGATGACCGATGTCGATCTATGCAGGATTGGATGTGAGTGACAAGACGACGCATATCTGCGTGGTCGACGTCGACGGGAAGGTTTTGCGGCGCGATGTTGTCGCGAGCGATCCCGATGTTCTTGCCAAATGGCTCAACAAACATTGTACCGATCTGGCGCGCGTGGTGCTGGAGACGGGAACGCTATCGACGTTTCTGTATCATGGGCTGGTCGAGCGTGGTGTCGCGATAGAATGTATCTGCGCGCGGCACGCGAAGGGCGTCCTTTCTGCCCGCGTGAACAAGAGCGACGTCCACGACGCGGAAGGGCTTGCCCAACTGGCGCGCACCGGCTGGTACAAACGCGTCCACATGAAGGCGTCGGCCACGCATATCGACAGGGCAGCCCTCCGTATTCGCGCCCAGCTCATCACCGCGCGGACATCCATGGCCAATCAGCTGCGTGGGCTCCTGAAGCTGTTCGGCCTGCGCATGGGCACCGCCAGAACACCGGGCCGGCGTGCCGAACGCCTGTCGGCGTTTTACGCGCAGCGCCCGGATTTGAAGGCTCTGTTTGCTCCGCTCATTGCATCCATGGAGGCTATCGAGGAGCAGCTGCGCGCATACAATCGCCTGCTCAATGACCGGGCAAAGGCGGATGAGGTCTGCGCCCGGTTGATGAGCGTTCCAGGCGTTGGGCCGATCACCGCGCTCACCTACACCTCGACCATCGAAGATCCGCGCCGTTTTGCCAGAAGCGACGATGTCGGCGCCTATGCGGGGCTTGTGCCCCGACGCAGTCAATCGGGAGAACGCGATGTCAGCGGACATATTTCCAAGGCGGGAGATCCCATGTTGCGCAAGGCGCTCTACGAAGCGGCCAACGTCGCGCTGACTCAGGTCAAGCGGCCGTTTGCCCTTCAGGCGTGGGGCAGGAAAATGGTCGAAGCGAAGGGCGCCAAGCGTGCCAGAACGGCCGTCGCGCGGAAGCTCGCCGCATTACTTCACTCGCTTTGGCTGAACGAGACGGAGTTCCGCTGGGCCTAAACCCAGCGTTCCTCATCCCGCTTAGCCATGCCCAGGACGATCTCGTCAGGTTTGTAGAGGGTCACACCTCGTTTGGGACTCAGAGACGTCCACCTATTCCGCTCGGCCGCGATCATGAAGGCTCGGACAAACAGCAACCACAGCAGTCCGATGACCTCGAAGACAACCATTGGCGAACGGGAAAAAGGAAGCACAATGCAGGAATCAATTAGACAACAATCCTGCCGTTCTCAGTTCTCTCTTGAAGCGACGGCTTATGGCTAGTGACCGGACGTTCCCTGATCGCAAGGCGCATACCGCGAACGACAACCTGCGCACCGACAAGATTCTTCTGGGTCCTGGATGGAGGATACGGTGCGCTATCTTGCCTGTGGCTGTAGCTGTCCCTTGCCCGGGGTCTTTCCTCGGCTAGGCCGCCAGGTACTCACCATCGCAAATGCGAGCAGAATCTCCGTGATGTCCCCCCCATAGTACATGAGTTCCGCGGCCTGCTGCAGCTGGTCAGTTGGGACCGGGATGGAAACCAGCACCCGCGCATACAACATCTGAGCCATGACGGAATGAAGGACAACGGCGATACCCAGCACAACGAGCCGCGATGGAACGGAAGGACGATCTGGGGCCGGATCGGGACCGGCGATCACCCAAGCATAAAGGCAACCGGCCACGACAAAATGGAAGTGGACCAGATAGTGCAGGGCTGGGTTCGTTATCATCCACACAAACAGCGACGTGAAATAGAGAGCCGCCATCCCACCAAGGTTGAACACGAGGGCGGTGACTGGGTTAGCCCATAGCTTCAGCATGCGGGTTTGCAGAATACGGATCACGATCCGACTTTGTCCGACGGGCAGAGCTCGTAGCAGCAGCGTAATAGGTGCCGCCATGACGAGACCGATCGGTGCCAGCATTCCCAGCATCAAATGCTGGAGCATGTGTTGCCGGAAATCTCCCGGCGAAAACGGAAGGAATTGGGGCAGTAATCCCCATGCCAGTATCCCGGCACCGCTCATCCACGATGCGGTGCGCCAGATGCTCCATTTTCGCTCTTTGAATGCTGCGGTCAGATAGACTGCTGTCAGCAACAGCAAGAACCCCAATGGCACCGCCATAGACGGTCCATAAGGCGTGCCGCAGATCATGGGTTAAGCGTACGAAAGATCGATTGGGGTCGACTTGCGGGCGATCATCCAACCCAGACCGATGAAAATGACGCCCGAGGCAAGGAAGCCCATGTCCCAGAGGAACTGGTTTGGACCTGAAAGGACATGGTGGATGCCGAGCAATTGGTGATCGACCAGCCCCTCAATGAGATTGAACCAACCCCAACCGTTGAGCATCCATGCCCACAATACCGGGGAACTCCAAACCTTCCGGCGGCCTTGGGTTACCCGGGAATATAGCAGCCACAGCCCGAACAGGACCGACAGCCAGGTCACCGTATGAAAGACGCCGTCTCCCAGCGTGTTCATCTTCAGGCCGTCCACGGTATCTACCGTGATCTTGCTACTGAACATGTGATGCCACTGGAAAACCTGATGCAGGAAGATACCATCGCAAAATCCGCCCAGGCCAATCCCAAGGATAATCCCCGGTGCCTTGACCGAGAGCGTATCGCCACTGGCAGCCATTCCGAGTCCTCCTGATCGATCCCTACGAGTGTGCCGCGCCATTGCAGGCGGCAACACGTTCGCTGAGCCGACATCAGCCGACTATCCTCCACAATGACTGGGGGAGAGTTGTAGTTCCTGTCGGTGGATGTTGGCGGACGAATTACCCTCGCCGCCGCCGTAGCAGGGCACGTTGCCTTCGAACGGGATCGGCCCTTCATGAAATCAGTCAGGGATCAACGCAAAGCCGCGCAGTTGAAGGTTTGCCATTGTGACGAGGGCGGCGTCGTCAATTTCCACGCCGGGCAAAAGCTGATCGCTCGAGACCTCGTTCCCCACCATTGCCTGGCTGCAGACCCTGACGGAAACACCTGCAGCCTCTAGCGCGGCGATGAGCGCCGCGTTCGGATTTGAAGTCGTCGTTGCATGAGAGGCGTAGACCGCGTCGGTCGTGACGATCGGCGTCGCAGGCCCGTGGATGACGACGACGATGTTCCCGCGCTGTGGTCGGACGCTGTCAGCCGCGAGCAAATTCAGAAATCGGGCAACTTTTTCGAGGCTGGGATTAATCTTGTCGGGCGTCATGGCCGCTTTCGTGACGCTGAACACCACGCGGTACGTCAATTTCGGATCAGGTCGTTCCTGAGCGCCCTGGACAGGATGGACAGCACCGAAAGTCTGGACGAGCGGATGGATGGCGGGTTCCGGTGCCGCCAGCGCAGCGCTCGACGCTGCCAATGCGCAGCTGGTTGCCACCATGAAAAGCTTCTTGAGTCTAGAGGCCACAATCACACTCCTTGTTCGATCCCGGTGGTCGCCGGCAGCTATCCTATCCGCGCAAATACGGCAGCGGCGGTGGGCCGAGCGAGCATAGACGGGGTTGCTGACTTTCCTTCGCCCGCAACGACCCGTTCAAGTGCCAGCGCCTTATCCTCTCCGGTACCGAAGATGGCTTCTATCGAGCGCACGCACAGCGTTACGTCATCGTTGGCGAGGCTGTAGTGTACTTGCTTCGAGGCGCGGCGCATCGTGACGACGCCTGCGCGGCGCAGCTCGGCGAGTTGCTGGCTAAGGGCAGGCTGGATGATGCCCGTCAGTCGCTCGATCTCGCTGACGATGTGCTCGCCATTGAGGAGGAGCGACAGGATCATCAATCGCTGTGGCTGCGCGTAGATCTTGAGCTTTTCGGCTGCCGCCTCGGCCTGGGTCCGCGCCTGGTAGATCGCGCTCATTGGTCGCTCTGCGTGAGGTGGAACCAGTTGGCTGGTGCAGCCCGGGTCAGTGCATCAGCGGCGGCCTGCGAGGGCGGGAGCAGGACATCCTCACCCGGCTGCCACCCGGCGGGCGTCAGCACTGTTCCATCCTGGGTTCGCTGAAGGGCAGCGAGCATCCGGGTCATTTCGTCGACCGAACGGCCGATCGTCATCGGATACCACGTCATGGCGCGGATGATGCCTTCCGGATCAATGAAATAGGTTGCCCGGACCGCCGAGGCGTCTGACGCGTTTTCATCGATCATGCCGTAGGCCCGGCCTACCGCCATCGAGGGATCTTCGACCACAGGGAATGCCACTTCCACGTCGAACAGCTCCCGGATCGCTCGAAGCCAGGCAATGTGAGAATAAAGGCTGTCGACGGAGAGGCCGAGCAGGACTGCGTCCATTGCGTCGAACTCCGGCATCGCCTTGGCCAGAGCGACGAACTCGCTGGTGCAGACCGGCGTAAAGTCCGCTGGATGCGAGAAAAATACGACCCAGCGCCCGCGATATTGGTCAAGGCTGACCTCACCCTGCGTCGTGCGGGCGTGAAAATTCGGCGCGGTATCGCCGATGCGCAGCGGCCGCTGCGGTTGGCGGGGTCGATCAGCGGTGATGTCAGTCTCGTTGGCCATATGGCCGATTGCCCCTTTGTAAGATTTGACGCAACCATCTTACAGTATTACATGTTCTATGAAAGTCTGAAATTACGAGAGTCGTGGAGGTACCAATGTCCGATACCCATGTGACGGACGCGATCGTCCAGGTTTGCGCAGCACAGCTCGCGCCCACATTGAACGTGAAGAGCTTCTTCGACGATGCCAGCAGCACGGCCAGCTACGTCGTTCACGATCCTGCGACCAAAATGGCAGCAATCATCGATAGCGTTCTCGACTTCGATGCGGCCGCAGGGCGGACGGATACGGCGTCTGCCGATGCCATCATTGAATATGTCCGCGACGAGGGGCTCACCATCGAATGGCTGCTCGAAACCCATGCCCATGCGGATCATCTTTCAGCGGCGCCCTATCTTCAGACGCAGCTAGGCGGCACGCTCGCGATCGGCCGCGATATCATTCGCGTGCAGGAGGTATTCGGCAAACTCTTCAATGCCGGCACCGAGTTTGCGCGCGACGGCAGCGATTTCGATCGCTTGTTCGATGACGGCGACCATTTTTCGATCGGCAGCATCCCGGCGATAGCCCTGCACGTCCCGGGGCATACGCCTGCGGACATGGCTTACGTGATCGGTGACGCAGTCTTCACCGGCGATACGCTTTTCATGCCCGATTACGGGTCGGCACGCGCAGACTTCCCTGGCGGCGACGCCCGCCAACTCTACCATTCCATCAGGCGCCTCCTCAAGCTGCCGCCTGAAACCCGCCTGTTCCTTTGTCACGATTACAAGGCGGCAGGGCGCGATACGTACGTCTGGGAGACTACGGTCGGCGCACAGCGTTCCGGCAACGTCCATGTTCATGAGGGGGTCGGCGAAGAAGAGTTCGTGGCGATGCGCACCGCTCGAGACGCTACCCTGTCCATGCCGGCGCTGATCATGCCGGCTGTACAGGTCAATATGCGAGGCGGGCACCTGCCGGCACCAGAGGCGAACGGCACCCGTTACCTCAAGATCCCGCTGGATGCGTTGTGATCGCCGCCTTTCCCTCTGCGATCCCCCTTCAGGGGCTGATTGGCGGTGTGATGATCGGCCTGTCAGCGGCCATCCTCTTGCTCGGCATCGGCCGCATAGCGGGGGTGAGCGGTCTTTTTGCCAGAGCAACCGGCGCTTCAGACAGCGGCGCACCGCGAATGATCGCCTTGGCCTTTACAGTGGGCCTTCCGATTGGGGCGTTTGTCGCGGCGAGTGTCATTCTTACGCCGATGCGTATGACTGCATCCTGGCCCCTGATCATCGTTGGAGGTTTGCTCGTCGGTTTTGGAACCCGGCTAGGTTCGGGTTGCACGAGCGGGCACGGCGTTTGCGGCATGTCGCGGCTTTCGCCGCGCTCGCTTGCCGCAACCGCGACATTCATGGCGGCGGGCATTGCCACCGTGACGGCGATGCGGCTGATTGGTTTCGGGTCATGAACCGTCAGGTCATCATCGCGCTCGTCTGCGGTGTCCTGTTCGGCATGGGCCTCACGGTGTCGGGGATGACGGACCCAGCCCGGGTACGTGCATTCCTCGACGTATTCGCAAGCTGGGACCCCACTCTTGCCTTCGTCATGGTTGGCGCGATGATGCCCATGGCGGTGGCCTGGCGCATTGCCAAGCCACGCCGGGCACCGTTGGCCGCGGACGAATTCCACCTTCCCGCAACGCATCCGATCGATGCGAAGCTCCTCTTGGGCGCGACATTGTTCGGCGTGGGTTGGGGGCTGGTAGGTCTCTGCCCGGGACCAGCGATTGCCGCTCTCGCGCTTCGCCCCGGTCCCGCGCTTCTGTTCGTGCTGGCCATGTTCGCCGGCGCCACCATCCATCGCTTCTTATTTTCCCGACCCTCCGCCGGCACGGCGGCTACGTAGGAGTTTCCCATGGCCATCAAGCCACTGAGTCCGACCTTTGCCGTTTCGCCGCAGCTCAGCCCTGCCGACGTGAAGCTGGCCGCCGAAATGGGCTATCGCGCGATCGTCTCCAATCGGCCTGATGGTGAGGATGCGGGCCAACCTTCGGCAGCAGAGATGGCGGCTCTTGCAGCCCAATATGGGCTGGGCTTCGCGCATGTGCCCGCCACGTCCGGCGCAGTGACAGCGGCCGATGCCGATCGCATGCGAGACGCCCTTGCACAGCTGGATTCACCTGTTCTTGGCTTTTGCCGCAGCGGCATGCGGTCGGCGACTTTATGGGCCATGCTCGAGGCGCGATCGTCGAGAGCGGAAACAGCTCTGCAAGTGACTGGCGCCGCGGGCTATGATCTGTCGCCCCTCAGGGCGACCCTTGGCAGCATGGAGGGCAACAGCCTCGCCGGAGGAAAAACCTATGATGTGGTGATCGTCGGTGGCGGCGCCGCAGGGATCGCGACGGCCGCGAGTCTTCTGAAGCGCAACGGGAACCTCGTCATCGCGGTTGTCGATCCTGCCGAATATCATTTCTATCAGCCGGGCTGGACGATGGTCGGCGCCGGCGTCTTCACGCCCGAACAGACCCGCCATACGGAGGCGGAGGTCATGCCTGACAAGGTTGATTGGCTCCGCGTCGCAGCCACGGCGTTCAATCCCGACCAGAACAGCGTGGAGCTGGCTGACGGCCGATCGATTACTTATCGGGTCCTTGTGGCTGCGCCGGGGATCAAGCTCGCTTGGGATGCCATTCCGGGCCTGAGCGAGGCGCTAGGCAAGAATGGGGTTACATCAAACTACCGCTACGATCTGGCACCCTACACGCGCGATCTTGTCAAGCAGCTGAAAGGCGGCCGCGCGCTGTTCTCGCAGCCTCCCATGCCGATCAAATGTGCCGGTGCGCCGCAAAAGGCGATGTACCTGTCATGCGATATCTGGCGCGAGGCGGGTGTGCTGAGCGACATCGATGTCGAATTCCACAATGCCGGTGCCGTCTTGTTCGGCGTGGCCACGTACGTGCCGGCATTGATGGACTATATTCGCAAATACGGCATCGATCTTCAGCTCGAATCCAAGCTGGTCGCTGTCGATGGGCCCAACCAGGTGGCGACGTTTGAGCGCAAGGCGATGGACGGCTCAATCGAGCGGATCGAGCGCCCGTTTGATTTCCTTCATGCCGTGCCGCCGCAGGTGGCACCGGATTTCGTCGCCAAAAGCCCGCTTGCAGCCGACTCCGGCTTTATCGATGTCGATCCTGCGACCCTGCGGCATGTCCGCTATCCCAACGTCTTCGCACTTGGCGATGCTGCCAACACCAGCAATGCCAAGACGGCTGCCGCTGCGCGCAAGCAGGCACCGGTCGTGGCCGTGAACGTGTTGGCGGCGTTGGAAGGAAAAGAGCCAGTCGCCGATTACGACGGATATGGCTCCTGTCCGCTCACTGTCGAGCGCGGGAAAATTGTCCTTGCCGAGTTCGGCTATGGCGGCAAGCTCCTGCCCAGCTTCCCGAGCTGGCTGCTCGACGGGACCAAGCCCTCGCGAGCGGCGTGGTTCCTCAAGGAGCGCATGCTTCCACCGATCTATTGGCAAGCGATGCTCAAGGGGCGTGAGTGGATGGTGCATCCACATATGATCGGTAAAGCAGCATGACGCTGGAACCGATCCAGTATGTGCTGGGCGTCTTATCTGGCGGTCTCGTCGGGTTTACGCTGGGCCTGGTGGGCGGCGGTGGTTCAATCCTGGCGGTTCCGCTGATGGTCTATCTGGTGCGCGTACCCAACGCGCATGTCGCCATCGGTACCAGTGCCCTTGCCGTGGCCGCCAATGCCGCAACAGGTCTTATCGGGCATGCACGCGCGCATACGGTGAAGTGGCGCTGCGGCGGCATGTATGCCAGCGCCGGGATCGTCGGTGCCCTGATAGGTTCGACCGCCGGCAAGGCGGTCGACGGGCAAAAGCTTCTTTTCCTGTTCGCACTTGTGATGGTGATCGTTGGCATCGCGATGCTGAGGGGGCGTGGCAATCTCGGAAACCCCGGGGCTGAATGCAATCGTGAGAAAGCCCCCAAGGTTGTGGGCTATGGCCTGGGGACCGGGCTGTTCTCGGGCTTCTTCGGCATCGGTGGTGGTTTCCTGATTGTCCCGGGGCTGATCGGTTCCACCGGTATGCCGATTCTCAATGCGGTGGGAACGTCGCTCATTGCCGTGGCGGCCTTCGGCCTGACCACTGCCGTCAACTATGCATTCTCCGGTCTGGTCGACTGGCCTCTGGCTTTCGTGTTCATCTTCGGCGGCATCCTTGGCGGACTGCTCGGGACGCAAGTTGCCAAGCGCCTTGCGGGCACCCAAGGCACCCTGACCACGGTCTTTGCCGTGCTCATTTTCGTGGTCGCGGGCTACATGCTTTGGAAAAGCGCTTTGGCGCTCTGACATGACAGGTGTGCTCGCGATAGGACCGTTCATGGTCCCTGTGGACCGCCTTGCGGCCGTGCTGGCTGTGGTCGTCTTCCTGGCGCTGTATGGTATCGGTACGCGGCGAACCGGATCGACTGCGGCGAACGTCGCTTCACTGGCTGTGATCGTTGGCATCGTGGCGGCGCGAGCCGCATATGTCGCGGCCCATTTCAGCAGCTTTCGGGCGGATATTTCCGCAATTTTCGCGATCTGGCAGGGCGGCTTCGCTCCCTGGGCCGGTATCATTGCGGCGGCTGTCACCTTGATGCTGTTACTTAGGCGGACGCCGAGCCTTGTGCCGGCGCTGACCTCACTCGCGATCGCTGCGGCACTTTGGGCAGGCACGGCGCATTTTAATACGAACGGGACGCCGACGCCTCTGCCGACAGGTCTCGTGGCCCACGACCTCGCCGGCAAAGCGGTTCGACTGGATAGCTTGCGCGGCAAACCCTTCGTCATCAATCTCTGGGCGACCTGGTGCGGGCCATGCCAAAGGGAAATGCCGATGCTCGTGCAAGCTGCAAAGGAACGGCCCGACGTGCCTGTCCTTTTCCTCGACCAAGGCGAGGACACGCGCACGATACAGGCGTTTCTGGCGGACAAGATGCTGAAGCCAGCCAATGTCCTGCTCGACCCTAAAATGGACAGCGGCCGAGCGCTTGGTGCTGCAGCGCTACCTACAACTATTTTCGTCGCCAGCGATGGCACCATTCGAACCCGTCATCTGGGAGAAATCTCTCGTGCCGCCCTGGACGCAGGCATGGATGACCTTCGGGAGTTCACTCGATGAAACGCTTCATTCCCCTCGCTTTGCTTGCCGCCGTTTTGGGCATCGTCGGCTTCGCGGCCTTGCGCCCCGGCTCCGTAACGACGCAGGCCTCCGCGCAGACATTCACGAGAGAGGCGATTACAGACGATCCCATCGCGCCCAAATTCGCGCCCAAAGGCTATGACGTCACGATCGTCGAGTTTGCGGACTACAACTGCCCCTATTGCCGGCGCATGCACCCGACCATTGCCGCGCTCCTTGCATCGGATCCCAAGATCAGGATCGTTTATCGCGACTGGCCGATTTTTGGCGGTGCCTCCGTTGAAGCGGCACGAGCGGCCATCGCAAGCCAGTGGCAAGGCAAGCATGAAGCCTTCAACGCCGCTCTCTACGAGGGCGGGGGCCGGATCGATTCCGCCGCTATCCGTGCCGCTGCAAAAAGGGCCGGCGTCGACTGGACAAGGCTTCAGAAGGATCTTGTGACGCACAAGGCGGATATTGACGGCCTGCTCGCCCGTACGAACGTCCAGGCACCAGCGTTGGGGCTACAGGGCACGCCGGCATTTCTTGTTGGGCCATATCTTCTGCCCGGCGCGTTCGATCTTCCCAACCTGCGCAAGGCGGTCGCGAAGGCGCGGGCCCACCCCAACGGTCCGCCCAAGGCACCGTGACGTATGGCGGCCGACCAACAAAACATGCGGAGCGGCGCTCCCGATAGAACCAATGCGCGTTATCTCGCGCAAGGTGATGACGATCGCGCAAAGCCTCGCTGGAGACAGTCATGACGCAACTTACCTTTCTGCAGATCAATGATCTCCACGGCTACGCGTTGCCCCATCACGAGATGGTCCGTGACGAAGGCGGTGCCTGGACCTTTGCCGAGCTTGGCGGGATTGCGAGAATTGCAGGGCTGTTCGCATCCGTCAGGGACGAGCGGCCCGGCGGGGTTATCGCTCTGGACAATGGCGATACGTTTCATGGCACGCATCTGGCCGTCGCCAGCAGGGGCCGCGCGTTGGTTCCGGCGATGAATGCTCTCGCGCTCGACGCCATGGCCGTTCACTGGGAGTTTGCCTACGGCCCGGAGGGTGTCTGCGATCTTGCCAAGCTGCTCGATTGCCCGGTGCTGGCCATCAATTGCCATCGTCAGGCAGATGATCAGCTGCTCTTCCCACCCTATCGGATCGTCGAGCGATCAGGCCTGCGCGTAGCGATCATCGGCCTTGCCTGTCCGATCGTCGACAAGACGATGCCGGCCTCGTTCAGCGCGGGGGTCTATTTTACGATCGGCAACCGCGAACTGCCGCGCTGGATCGCGCATGTGCGACAGGAGGAAAAAGCAGATCTCGTCGTCGTCCTGTCGCATTTGGGGTTTCCCCAGGATGTGAAGCTGGCCGGCGAGGTCGATGGTGTGGACGTGCTCGTAAGCGGCCACACCCATAATCGCATGGACGAGGCAATCGTTGTCAACGGCACCGTCATATTCCAGTCGGGTTGCCACGGGTCTTTCGTTGGGCGCCTCGACGTTGAAATCAAGGAGGGCAAGGTTGCGAGCCATCGCCACCAGCTGATCCCGGTTGATGCGAGCTTGGCCGAGCAGCCAGAGGTTGTAGACCTCATCGATAGCGCGATCCGGAATGAACCAACGGATTTGAGCCAGACAGTCGGCCAGATAACCGCCGCCCTGCACCGCTACGCGATGCTGAGCTCAACCATGGATGACGTGCTGCTTGAGGCAATTGCGGAAGCCGCAGGCACCCGGATCGCCTTCTCGAATGGTTGGCGCTACGGCGCTCCCATTCCTCCAGGGCCGGTCACGGTCAATGATTTGTGGAACATCATTCCGACAAACCCGCCCGTCTCGGTCGTCGAACTCACCGGTGCGGAGATCGTCGAAATGCTCGAAGCCAATCTCGAGCGAACCTTTGCCGCCGATCCGTATGAACAGATGGGCGGCTACGTGAAGCGGATGCGCGGCGTCAAAATGTACTTCAAGGCTGAAAATCCCCCAGGGCATCGGATCGATCGTCTGTTCGTGGAGGGCGAACGTGTCGATCCTTTGAAATCCTATGTGGCGGCCTTCGTGACAGCACAGGGCGTGCCTGCGAAATTTGGCCATAACCGGCGCAATTTGGAGATCCGCGCGGTCGACGCGCTGCGTGGCCTTTTCGAACGCCGCCGCACGGTGACGCCGGACCCCACACCAACGGTATTTGAGATCTGATGCCAGACGCTCTCACACCTGAAAGGACGAGAACATGCGCGTGATTTTAATCACCTTATTCGGCGCATTGAGCCTCGCCAGCACCGCTAACGCCGAACCGGTTCACGTCTTCGGCCCCGGCGGCCCCGCACCTGCGATGAAGGAAGCGGCTGCGGTGTACTCCCGTCAGCAGGGGGTGGAAGTCGATGTTGTCGCAGGCCCCACGCCTCAATGGATCGATCAGGCCCGCAGCAATGCAGACATCATTTTCAGCGGCTCCGAAACCATGATGACCGACCTGCAGAATGCGATGGGTGGTCATATCGATCCCGGAACCATCACCCCGCTCTATCTTCGCGTTTCGAGCATTCTGGTTCGGCCAGGAAATCCCCGGCACATCGGCGGTCTTTCCGACCTGTTCAAGCCCGGTCATCGCATCGTTGTGGTCAACGGGGCCGGTCAGAATGGCCTTTGGGAAGATATGGCAGGCAGGACGGGCGACCTTCGCAAAGTCGCCGGCCTGCGCGGCAATATCGTACGCTATGCCAAGACCAGCGCTGAAGCGAAATCGGCATGGACCGAAGACCCCTCGCTCGACGCCTGGATCATCTGGGGCATCTGGCAGCGCGCGAACCCTACGCTTGCCGACGCGATAGCTGTCGAGCCGGAATATCGCATTTACCGGGATATGGGCGCCGGCCTCACGCGCAAAGGTATCGCAAACAAGGACGCACAGGGCTTCGTTCGGTGGCTATCGACGCCAGAAGCCGGGAAGATATTTGTCAAATGGGGCTGGGTTGATCCTGCTGGCCCGAAGCCAGCGACGGGAGGCCGTTGATTATGTTCGACGGGCTGGACCCGGTGATCCTGGCCCGTGCGCAATTTGCGTTCACGGTCAGTTTCCACTTCATTTTTCCGAGCTTCTCGATCGGCCTCGCCAGCTATCTGGCGGTCCTGGAGGGCCTGTGGCTGCGTACCGGCAAACAGGTCTATCTCGACCTCTTCCAATACTGGCTCAAAATCTTCGCGATCGCGTTTGGCATGGGCGTCGTGTCAGGCATCGTAATGTCCTACGAGTTCGGCACGAACTGGTCGGTGTTCTCGACGAAGGCCGGGCCGGTGATTGGCCCGCTCATGGCCTATGAGGTTCTTACGGCGTTCTTCCTTGAAGCTGGATTCCTTGGCGTGATGCTCTTCGGACGCTCCAAGGTCGGCCCCCGCCTGCATTATGTCGCGACATGCATGGTGGCGCTTGGCACGCTGATCTCCGCGACCTGGATCATCAGCGTCAACAGCTGGATGCAAACGCCCACCGGGTTCGCGATAAATGCCAAGGGTCAGTTTGTCCCGGCAGGATCGTGGCTGACAATCATCTTCAATCCCAGCTTCCCCTTCCGGCTCGTCCATACCGTGATTGCGTCCTATCTGACGACCTCGCTTGTCGTAGGGGCAGTGGGCGCCTGGCATTTGCTGCGCAAACGTGAAGATCTCCACGCCCGAAAGATGTTCTCGATGGCGATGTGGATGGCCGCCATCGTCGCGCCGATCCAAATTTTCGCCGGAGATATGCATGGGCTCAATACGCTCGAGCACCAGACCCCGAAGGTTCTGGCGATGGAGGGGCATTATGAAGCCAGCCCGAAAGGGGCGCCGCTCATTCTGTTCGGCTTTCCCAGCAATGCCGAGGGCCGCGTGAATTACAAGGTGGAGGTCCCCAAGCTCAGCTCCCTCATCCTTCGTCACGATCTAAACGCGCCGCTGCCGGGCCTGAAGGACTATCCCCGTGATCGCTGGCCACCGGTACCCATCGTTTTCTGGTCGTTCCGGATCATGGTCGGTTTGGGTTTCGCCATGCTTGGCCTTGGCTTGGTCAGCCTTTTGGCAAGGGTTCGCAAACGTCTCTACGACTGGACCTTGCTGCATCGGTTTGCCATCGTGATGGGACCTACGGGGTTCGTCGCGGTCATCGCCGGTTGGGTCACGACCGAAGTCGGCCGTCAACCTTACACCGTTTACGGCCATTTGCTGACCGCACAATCGCACTCACCGCTTGCGGCACCCGCAGTGGCTGCCTCACTTCTCGCGTTCATCCTGGTCTATTTTTTCGTATTTGGCGCGGGGGTATTTTACATTTTCAGGCTGATGGCCCGCACCCCGGTAGTGGGCGAGAGCGAGCCTACCCACGACCCGGCGCGCGCGGCCGGCATTACGCCAGCCCCGGCGATCGATGCTGAAAGCGGAGGTAGAGGCTGATGTGGTTCGATCCCGATCTTACAATCATCTGGGCCGCGATCATTGCCTTTGCGATCTTCGCTTATGTCGTGATGGATGGCTTCGACCTCGGCATCGGCATTCTTTTCCCTTTCTTCGATGTTGGCGAAGAGCGGGATCAGGCGATGAACTCGATCGCGCCGGTCTGGGATGGCAACGAAACCTGGCTGGTATTGGGAGGGGGCGGCCTTCTGGCGGCTTTTCCCGTCGCATATGGCATCATCTTGCCTGCCACCTATCCGCTGATGATCGCCATGCTTCTCGGCCTCGTGTTCCGCGGGGTCGCATTCGAGTTCCGTTGGCGCGATCCGAGCCATCGACCATTGTGGGACGCGGCATTCACAATGGGCTCGCTGGTAGCGACGTTAGCGCAGGGCATCACTCTGGGCGCGCTGCTGCAGGGGATCGAGGTTTCTAACGACGCGTATGCAGGGGGCTGGCTGGACTGGCTTTCGCCGTTCAGTCTTCTGACCGGCGTGTCGCTCATCATCGGCTACGCTTTGCTTGGTGCAACATGGCTTATCTGGAAGACCGAAGGCCGCGCGCAGGAGCATGCGTTTCGGCTATCCTTCAGGTTTGGGATCGCCATGCTCGTGGCCGTCGCGGCGGTAAGTGCCGCAACACCCTTTCTGCACTACCAATATTGGCGCAGCTGGTTCGCTCTGCCTGGCGTCTTCCTGACAGCTCAAGTGCCGCTGCTGGTACTGATCAGCGCGTTTCTTTTCTTCCGCTGCCTGCGGCGACGCGCTGAGCGTGCGCCATTTCTGTTGGCGCTAATGCTCTTCCTGCTGGGCTTCGCGGGGCTTGCGATTAGCATGTATCCCTATGTCGTTCCTGACCAGATCACGATCTGGGACGCCGCTGCGCCGCACGACAGCCAGCTATTCATGCTCGTGGGAACCGCTGTGATCATCCCAGTGATCATCGCCTACACTGTCTGGGCATATTGGGTGTTCCGCGGAAAAGTCGGCACGCATGGATACCATTGATGAAGAAGCAATCGACGCTTCTGTCGCGCTTGGCCTGGATGGGCGGAATCTGGGCCGCGAGCGTAGCAGCACTTGGCGTGGTCGCGTGGCTTTTGCGAGCTTGGATCTTGGGCCTGTGAGGCCGCGTTCATCTCGATATGGCGATCGCCCACAGCGGGGCGTGGATTTCCCAAGATCAGCAAAGTGAGGTGTGCTTATGATCATTCGCCCCATCAAGTCCGAGGGACTTGCCCATCTCTCCTACCTCATTGGTGACGGCAGCAAGGCGGCGGTGATCGATCCGAGGCGCGATTGCAGCTGTTATCTGGAGATGGCCCGTGCTGCGGGTATGGAGATTACGCACATCTTCGAAACGCATCGCAACGAGGATTTGATATCGGGCGCCCCCATCCTCGCCGGCCTGACCGGAGCCAGGGTTCTGCACGGACCTAACCCCGCTCGGCCCGTTCAATATGCGCAGACCGCGCGCGACGGGGACTGCTTCGCGATCGGAGGAGACCTGACGATCACGGCCATGGAAACGCCCGGGCATACCGATGACCATCTGGCCTATGTCATCCACGACAAGGGCTATCCTGATGGAGCCGTCGGCGTTTTCACAGGCGACGCGCTCTTTGTCGGCGACGTGGGGCGAACCGATTTCTATCCCGAAAGGGCTGAGGAAGTTGCAGGATTGCTATTCGACAGCCTCGGCAAATTGCTGGCGCTGGGCGACCAGGCCATCGTCTACCCGGCCCACGGCGCAGGATCAGTCTGCGGGTCGGGGATGGGGTCGGTACATAGAACGGACCCAGATATACGCTAAGCGCCGGCAGGCCAGCTCAGGCGGCGTAAATCACCCGTTTGTCGTGCATCCAGGATGGCGACAGGGTTTTCCGCCGTAATCTACGCCTTCTGGGACAAGGGCGTCGTCCCGGCACGGTCTGCCGAACGACAGCTACTGCCAGATCCGGCCGCTCGTGGGCGATGTCCCGTCCTACTATGGCGCAAATCTGGTAGAGTGCGGTCAGACAGGTTTCAGGAAGGAGATGGCGATCGCGGGCGGTCCCAAAAAGGATGGCGTTTTGAGAATGCCGATGCGTACCTACCGCCGCTGCAACCCGATCACGTCCAACAGCGCATCCGCGGCTTTCGTGCGATAGCGTTCCTTATGCCGCAGCCCGAAGAAGGGGCGAGGAGCGAATGTGATCGGTGCGACGTGCAACAGACCTGCCTTGATGGCCGGGTCGACCACTAGCGCCGACAGGACAGCAACGTCCGCCCCAGCCTCCACGGCCGTTCGGTCGCTTTCATTAGACGGCATCGTCAGCGCCACGTCGAGGGCAGCCGGATCGACTCCCAAGCTGCGCAACTCGCTATTCAACGTCGATCGCGTGCCTGATCCAGGCTCCCGTTGCCCCCAGCGTGCTCGTCGCAGCCATGTCACGTCGATGTCGGCGTCGCCGAAAGGCTGTGCTCCGACGAGCGACAGCCGGTCTTCGCCGATCGGCCAATGCGCCAACGCCGGGTTGTCGATCTCGCCCTCGACAATACCCAGATCGGCCTTGCCGTCATAGACGCGTGCCGCGGCCTGCCCGGTGTTGCCGATCGACAGTTCGATACTAATCGCCGGATAGCGCTCATGGAAAGCCGCAAGGATGGGCGGCAACCAGTAGGCGGCGATGGTCTGGCTGGCGACGAGGCGCAGCGTGCCCCGCTTCAGCCCGCCAAGCTCCTCCAGCACCGTCTCGGCCGCGTCGGCCCGCGCAAGAACTCCGCGAGCCTCGGTCAGGAACAGCCGTCCGGCCTCTGTCAGAGCGATGCCGCGCCCGACGCGGTGGAAGAGCTTGGTTGCGTGTCGCTCCTCAAGCGAGGCGATGGCTGCGGAAGCCTCTGACTGCGTGACGTTTAAGGCCGCGCCGCGACGGTCATATGCTTGCGCTCGGCCACGCCGACGAAGATGCGCAGTTGCTCCAGTGTCACACCGCACCTGATATAGAAACCGATCACGATTGACGATCGGAATGACAACAAGGCTAAGTTGGAGCGATCGGTAGGCAGGGTTTAGATCGTGCGACGGAAGGAACACCGCCGTGGCCAGTTTTGCCTATCCCGATCGTATATTCCCTACCGTCCAGACTAGCAGATTGCCCGCGCTGCTGCCCGGCGTCGGCCTCTGCCTCGCCGTCACCGGCTCGGCCTACGCGCTGGAGGCGGGCGAGCGCGCACTGGCCGGCAAGGCGTGGCTGGAGGCGCTGGTGCTCGCCATCCTGATCGGCACCGCCGTGCGCAGCCTGTGGACCCCGGATGAAAGGTGGCACGAAGGCATCGCATTCAGCGCCAAATACTTACTGGAGGTGGCGGTCGTCCTGCTCGGTGCTTCGGTCAGTGCCGCGACCATCTTGGCGGCCGGGCTGCCGCTCCTCGCCGGTATCGCCGGCGTGGTCGTGAGCGCAATCCTGCTCAGCTTTGGGATCGGCCGATTGCTCGGCTTGCCGACGCGGATGGCGCTGCTGGTGGCTTGCGGCAATTCAATCTGCGGCAACTCCGCCATCGCGGCCGTGGCACCGGTAATCGGCGCCGACAGCGACGACGTAGCTGCCTCGATCGCGTTCACGGCGGTACTGGGTGTGGTGGTAGTGCTTGGCCTGCCACTGCTCGGGATTGCGCTCGGCATGGGCGGGCTCGCCTTCGGGGCGCTCGCCGGGCTCACTGTCTATGCCGTGCCGCAGGTGATCGCAGCCGCCTCGCCGTTGGGCGCCACCGCCGTGCAGATGGGTACGCTCGTCAAGCTGGTGCGCGTGCTGATGCTCGGGCCGGTGTGCCTTGTTCTGTCGCTGGTGGCGCCTCGTCTCGCGCCGCAGTCGGTTCCCGAAGGCGAGTTCATCGCCGGTGCGCCTACGGCCAAGCGGATGGACCTCGCCCACCTCGTGCCCTGGTTCATCATCGGCTTCCTCGCACTGGTCGCCTGCCGCTCGCTGGGTCTGGTGCCGACCGTCGCCATCGCGCCGATCGGCCGGAGCGCCACGCTGCTGACCGTCGTTTCCATGGCGGCGCTCGGGCTCGGCGTGGACGTCCGCACCGTCGCCAAGGCCGGGGGCCGCGTGACCATGGCCGTCGTGTTGTCGTTGCTCGGCTTGGCCGCGATCAGCCTGACGCTGCTGGCCGCGCTGCACATCGCATGATCGGGCAAGATAGTGAGGATGAGGCCGAGGCCAAACCGATTGTCAGGCGTTACAATAGCATGAGCGAGCTGATGATAGAGCGGAACCCCGAGCCCTACAACGCCGAGCCGGTGCCCGGCGCCTTGATCGAGCGGTTCTTGACGCCACAGAACCTGTTCTATGTGCGCAGCCATGGGCCCGTGCCGGACCTGCCGGCCGATCACCGGATTGAGGTGGGCGGGATCAGTGTGGGCGAGTGCTCCATCTCGATTGCGGAGTTGAAGGCGCGCTTTCCGGTCCGGACTGTCACGGCTGTGCTTCAGTGCGCCGGCAACCGCCGGACCGATCTCCAACAGGTGGGCAAGACTTCAGGCGATCCGTGGGACATAGGCGCGATCGGCAATGCCGAGTGGACGGGCGTGCGGCTCGCAGACCTGTTGGATGCAGTTGGAGCATCGGACGCGTCCAACCTGTTCGTCTGCTTCACCGGCGCTGACGAGGTGGATGTGGAAGGCGAGGTGGCACCGTTCGGCGTCTCGATCGCTATGACCAAGGCGCGGGCGCCCGACGTGCTGCTCGCCTGGGCGATGAACGGCGAACCGCTGGCATCCGAGCACGGTGCGCCGTTGCGTCTGGTCGTGCCAGGCTATGCTGGCGTGCGTAGCGCCAAGTGGCTGACCCGGATCGAGGTCAAGGACACGCCCTCCGAGGCGCCGATCCAGGCGCACGATTACAAGCTTTTTCCGGCCGACGTGACCAGCGAGACGGCGGACTGGACGCAAGGGCTGACGATCAACGCCATGCCGCTCAACGCCGCGATCTGCTCGCCTGGTTCGGGCGAGAGTCTGCCCGCGGGCAAGGTCCGGATCGAGGGCTATGCCGTCGCCTATGAGCGCGACGTGTCGCGGGTAGAGGTGTCGCTGAACGGCGGTCGAGACTGGCGGCAGGCCGATTTCTCCGACGATCCGGACGGGCAGTGGAGCTGGCAGCGCTGGTCGCTCGATGCGGAACTGCCCAAGGGGCGCCAGCACCTTGTGGTGCGCGCGTTCGACGATGCGGGCCAGGGTCAGCCCGAACTACCCGATACGATGTGGAACTTCGCCGGATACCTCTGCACGGCCTGGCACCACGTCCACGTGCTGGTCGAGTGAATCCGCCGCCTTTGTCGGTCGATCTCGCCTTCTGGGTCGACGCGATCGGCAGGATGATCGTGGCGACGGCGGCCGGCATGACGCTCGGCTGGGAACGGTCACGCGAGAACCGACAGATCATGGGTCTGCGGACGCTGGGGCTGGTCGGGCTCGCGAGTTGCATCGCCGTCCAGGCGATCGTCCACAGCGGCTTGCCGAACGTGAACGCCGATGCAGCAGGTCGAGTGATGCAGGGCATCCTATCCGGCGTCGGCTTCATCGGCGCGGGCGCGGTCCTGCGCGTTGGCAGCGGGCAGGAGGTGCACGGGCTAGCAACGGCGGCGTGCATCTGGGTGTCAGCGACGCTCGGAGCGGCAGCGGGATTGGCGGTGTGGCCACTACTTGTGGGCGGTCTGCTGCTGGCGATGCTAGTGTTGTTCGTCGGCGCACCGCTCGAACGCCGTATCCGCGAACGCGCTCGGCAGACCCCGGCCGAAGCGGACCGGCGGGACGCCGAGCAGAAACCCTGAATAATCCTTGGCGCGAAACGGTGTACCAGTAGTTTTGCAGACGGAGGACTTCATGAGCGATATCGACAAGAAGAAGCCCACCACGCAAGAATCGGCCGAGATTCTGGAGCTGGAGGAGTCGGTCCGCGCCAAAGACAAGGCGAAGGTTGACAACGTCAAGGAAGATGATCGCTCCTGAGCCGGTTGGCGCCGCTAAGCCGGGCTGAAGGAGCGAACGAGAGCGAGGCCGCCGAACAGCGCGAGCACGCCCAGCCCAACCGATCCGACAACATAAAGGGCGGCTTGCCCGACTTCGGCTCTCTCCTAAAGCAAGGCCGCTTCCAGCGAGAAGGTCGAGAAGGTCGTGACGCCGCCCAGCCCGCCGGTGGTGAGGAACAATCGCCATCCCCGGCTCGATCCGCTCCGCAACAGGAACCAGCCGTCCAGCAGACCCATAAGGAATGAGCCGAGCACGTTGATGATGGGCGTTCCGATCGGCAGGTCGGGGCCGAACAGGCGCAGGCTGAGGCCGTTCAGCCCATACCGCAGCATGCCGTCGGAACCAGTCCCGGCGAACATAATCAGGTATGGCCCCATGCCTCAGCCAGCCAGCTCGGCCGTATCCGCATCTTCCTGGCGCAAGCCCGCCGGGCTGACCGTCCAATGCTCCAGGTGCTTGTAGACGATGACCTTGTTCGCAAGCAGGTCGCCGTGCGCCCGGCAGAAGCCTTCGAGCTGCTCGCGCTGGCCGATCAGTTCGACACACATGGTGAGGTGCGGATCGGCGATCTCGGCGCCGTTCTCACGCACCGGGCCGTGGTTGCTGTAGCCGTAGTGGGTATGGTGGGCGACAGCGTTCATGATTCCGTCCGCCTTGGCCTGCGCGACGAGCGTTCGGTCGAGCGGCTTGGCAGCCCAGCGTGAGCGCGTGCCCGGCTTTACCGCCTTGTCGGCTGGCTTCATGTAGATGCGGACCAGCCGATCTCGGTCTGCGACACGTGGTGGGCGTCGGACATGGATAAGCCTTCCGTGGGGTGAGGAGCGAACAGGTCTGAAAGGTCGGGCACGGGACGGAGCGCGCGCGCATCGCGCAGCGTCAGGTCCGGCGGCAGGGTGCTGCCCGCCCGCTTCGGCACCGCCACCCGTTGCGACAGGTAGATGCCGTTATGCCCGGAGCAGGCGTAAGCGACGAAACAGGCGACCGCGACCGGCACTGCGGTCTCGGCGCCGAACAGCTCGACGCCCATGATCGTGCAGGCCAGCGGCGTATTGGCCGCGCCCGCGGGGCGTTATGCCGGCGCGGTCGATCAGCTCGACCAGCAGCGCGCGCGAGGGCGGAGTTTTCAGATATTCGACCACGTGCGGTTCGATGCCGGCATTGCGGATCAGGCCGAGCGTGTTGCGCGACGTGCCGCACACGGGGTTGTGATAGATCACGATATCGACGGCCACGGGCGTCCTTTCAGCAGCAGGGGGTGAGTTCGGCGATCAGCGGGGCGCACAGCTCCGCGTTGCCGGCGCAGCAATCCTTGACGAGGAAGAGCGTTAGCGCGCGCAGGCCGTCGAGATCGGCACGATAGATGATCGAGCGGCTATGACGTTCGGATCGCACCAGCCCGCCACGGGCGAGGATGCCGAGGTGTGCGGACATTGTGTTTTGCGGTACGTCGAGCTGACGGGCGATTTTGCCCGCAGCCAAGCCATGCGGTTCGTGCCGCACCAACAGGCGGAACACGTCGAGGCGTGTTCCTTGTGCGAGCGCGCCGAGCGCTGAAATTGCCGTGTTGTTTTCCATATATCCAGAATAGCAGCTATATGGTTCCGGTACAGACGTTTATAGCACCAAGTAGGCAGGCAGTCGGCACCCTACGCTCTTTTCCGAAGTCCCCAACGAGTGGGGCGGGACCCCGCGGGCACGGCTCTATCGGCCCGCTGGGCGTGCCGACCGAGCCATCGTGCCGGCGTCTCGGCCCTGCCGGGTGACGATTATCGCGTAAGGTGTGCCACGTGGCGCACCTGCGAACGCGCAGGCGCGAGCAGTGTTTCGATTGGCGTCGACGCCCTCCCCCAGAGGCCACACCGCACAGCACTTCGCGCGCAGAACCGCGTGTCGTGAGTTGATGGGCTTAGCCTGATCCCCCCGATACGTCGGGCGCAGCCTTCGGATCGGGGTCTTGCGCCTTGCCCTTCGCGGCGCCCGGCTGCTTTGCGCTCATGGCGGTCAGATAAGCGACGATCGCCGGCACGTCGGCTGCGGCGACGGGGGCTTTGTAGACCTCGCGCATCTTGGTGACCTCCGCGGTCCACTGGTCGGCGGAGAGTGGCGGCTGGTTCAGCGCCATGCTCGCCGAATGACACGAGGTGCAGTTCGCATTGATGACGTCGGCATGCGGGCCGGCGGGATATTGCCCTTCGTCGGTTGGGAGATCGACCGAAGTGGACGCCAGCGAGAAGCCGCGCGCCGAGACGCTTGGCGGCGGTGGTGCGGTCGGGGCGGCAGGCGGCGGGGCGACGCGGCTGTTCGGGGCACCAATCGCGAGCAGAAGAACGACGGTCGCGCCGACGAACCCGAACGACAGCGTGCCGATGGAAGGCGTTTTCATGGGGGAGCGCTCCTCAGCCGACGACGATGTTGGTGGTTTCGATGTTGCCGCGCATGAACCCGCCCGGGTTCCAGATCGGCGTCATCGGCTGCGCGATGCCGGCGGTGTTCCAGCAGCGCGACATCAGCCTGGTCGGGCCCGCATGCGTGAGCGGCACCTGCGCGTCCCAGCGGCGGAAACTGTATTTGCCGTGATCGGGGCCGAGCACTGTCTTGTACCAGGTCTTGCCGTTGTCGGTCGACACATCGACCTTGGCGACGCCGCAATCGCCCCCCATCGCAATGCCGCCCAGCGGGATTGACCGGTCGAACGCGATTGCCTGCCCTTCGTCGAGGCTCGTGACCCAGCTGCGCGGGATCATCTTGTTGATGGGCACGGCCGGGAAATCCTTCTGGCCAGGCCGCACGTTCGCGCCTGGAGTGTCAGGGATCTTGTACGCCTTGGCCATCCAGTAACCGTCGTCGGGTGCGGCGAGCACCTCGATGTCGTTCAGCATCTTGACCCAATAGGTCGAATACCAGCCGGGTACGATCAGCCGGACCGGGAAGCCGTTGAGGAGCGGCATCTGTTCGCCGTTCATCCCGAAGGCGAGCATCACTTCGCCGTCGCGTGCGTGGTCGATCGACAGCGACTTGGCGAAATCCGGTCCACCCGCGACCACCGGTTGGTCGAGCGCACCGAACCGCACCGCAACCGCGCCCGGCTTCACGCCGGCGATGTCGAGCACGTCGCGCAGGCGCACGCCGAGCCATTTGGCGTTGCCCATGGCCCCGTGACGCCACTGCGCACCGGCAACGGGCGGCTGGAACAGCGCACGCGAATTGCCCGAGCATTGGTTGATCGCCGCCAGCTCGACGCGTGGCAACTTCAGCAGTTGCGCGAGCGAGATCGACAGCGGCCGCGTGACCGCGCCGTGCACCTTGATCCGGAACGCCTCGACATCGATCGCGGTCGGAATGTCAGCCCAGTGCCAGCGGACGAAGAACTGGTCGTTTGGCGTGAAGACGTCGCCATTGAACACGCTCATCGGCGTTTCCAGCAAAGGCGGGTGGATACGCTGGAGGATCATGTTGCCCTTGCCGGGGAACGCACTGGTCATCGGCCGTTCCGACGGACCGCCCGGCAGGTGCAGATCGACCATGCTCTGCGCCAGCGCGGGTGCGGCGATCAGCGCGCCGCTGCCGATCGCGGCCTCTGCGAGAAAGCGACGGCGGTTCGTCGCCTGCGCCAGTTTCATATCCAGGCTGTCCACCAACATTCTCCCGTTTCTGTCATGTTCTGTATGCGCGACCCGTCCGCCTGTCTGCCCGGTACGGGTCGATCAGATTCGCCGGTTCGATCCGGCAGGACGATCGGTTTGGCCCATCAATTGGCTTGGGCAATGCAGGGCGACACGAACAGGTTGCCGCGCCAGCCGCCCGCGACCGTCTTAGCGCCGACCAGCAGCCACATTGCTGCGAGCGCCACTGTGAGGACAGTGCCGACGATCCCGAAAAAGCCGAGCTGAAGCGTCGTGCCGAGCTTGAAGGTGGCGACCGTGGAGACGCCAAGCGGGAAGGTATAGCCCCACCAGCCGAGGTTGAACGGAATGCCCGCGCGCCAGTAGCGGATCGTGATCAGCGTCGCGAGCGCCAGCCACCACAGACCGAAACCCCAGAGCAGCAGCCCGGCAATCGTGCCAATCCCCTGCGCTACCGCGCCGATCTGCCCCAGGCCGTTGGCGGCGAGGATCGCGGGCGCGTTGCTGCCGAGCACCAGCATCCCAAGCGCGCCGGTGCCAATCGGACCGAGCGCGAGCCAGCTCGAGGCGGCCATGCTCTCGTGCGGCAGCTTGTGCAGTGCCATCCGCAGGATCAGGATCGCGAGGATGCCGAACGCGACCGGCACTGAATAAGCCCAGAGCACATACGACGTTGCGAGCACGACGAACTGGTGATGCGCGTCCGCCAGATGCGGGGCGAGCAGGCCGCCGCTCGCACCTGCGACCTCCGCCGCGACCACCGGCAGCAGCCACACCGCG
Source organism: Novosphingobium resinovorum (assembly GCF_001742225.1). Lineage (NCBI taxonomy): Bacteria > Pseudomonadati > Pseudomonadota > Alphaproteobacteria > Sphingomonadales > Sphingomonadaceae > Novosphingobium > Novosphingobium resinovorum. The sequence goes on from NZ_CP017078.1 coordinate 80,020, forward strand.
GTCATGCCGTCGAGCGAATGTTCGTGCCGAGTAAACATGAGGTAGGGGATCGCTACACCGCAGGCGAGCGACATCGCGACGTCGATCCACCACAATGTCTCGGCGATCGGGATCACGCCAGCGCCGAACCGCGGCAGGCCGAACGCCAGGAACCCGTTGATGATCGTCGCCAGCCCCATCGGGATCGTGCCGATGAACATCGACACGGTGTTGTGCCCGAAGATCCGCCGCGCCTCGTGTCCGAACATCGTCCAGCGCGCGGTGTAGAGCCCGGCGAACAGCGTGAAGAGCGCGATGTTGAAGTACCACAGCGCCTCGCCGACCGGGTGCAGCGATGCGCCGACGCCCGGCACCTGCGGCAAGGCGAGCGCGAGAATGCCGGTGCCCATCGTAGCGGCGAACCAGTTGGGGGTGAACTGCCGGATCATCTCGCGCGGGGAGTCGAGCCGGCTGAGGGGCTTCAGGCCATCGAGAACGGGTTTCAGATCGGCGGTCACTTGCCAGTCTCCTTGATGAGATCGGTCAGCGCATCGGCCGCCCGCGTTCGATACCGCTCTTTATGGCGCAGCGCGTAGAACGGACGCCGCGGCAGACCGAGCGGCAGATCGTGCAACGTGCCGGCCGCGATTGCAGGTGCGACGACATGCTGCGACAGCACCGCGACGCCCGCCCCGGCCTCGACCGCGCTACGTACCGCCTCGTTCGATGGTAGCATCAGCGCCACGGTGAGGTCCGACGGATCGACGCCGCGCTGGCGCAGCACCTCCTCGAACGACGAGCGCGTGCCCGATCCCTGCTCGCGGACGATCCAGCGTGCGGCGCGGATCCAGTCCTCGTCGATCGTGTCGGCTGCGCGGTCGCTTACCAGCACCATGCGGTCGTTCGCGACCGTCCAATGCGCGAGCGCGGGCTCGTCGATCACACCCTCGACGAAGCCGAGCTCGACCGCACCGTCGAGCACGCGCGCCGCGGCCCCCTCGGTGTTGTCGATCGCCAGTTCGATTGAGATCGCGGGGTAGCGCGCATGGAACGCGGCCAGCTGGCGGGGCAGCCAATAGCCCGCGATCGTCTGGCTTGCGACTAGCCGCAGAGTGCCGCGCTCCAGTCCTGCATATTCGGCCAGTGCAAGTTCCGCGCTGGCGGCACGGCCAAGCACTGCGCGTGCGTCGACCAGAAACATGCGGCCCGCTTCGGACAGTTCGATCCCACGGCCGACCCGGTGGAACAGCGGCACGCCGTGCCGGGCTTCCAGCGCGGCGATGGCAGCGCTTGCGGCTGACTGCGTCACATTGAGCGCTTCGGCCGCGCGCGTCATGTGCTCGCGCTCAGCGACACCGACGAAAATCCTGAGTTGTTCCAGGGTCATGCCCGATCTCCTTGCCCCAATGATAGGGAAAGGAGATCAATCGCACCAACCAAAGATTACGGTCATTCCAATCAGATATACCGGTCGTTCATTTCAGAATGTCGATAACCGCCTCACGTTCTTCGACCAGTTCGGCAATCGTGCGATCGAGCATCGTTCGCTGGAATGGATCGAGGATCAGTCCTTCGATACGCGCATACCCACCGCTTTTGCAGTGCACCGGCACGCCGCACACCAGCCCTTGCGGGATACCGTAGGAGCCATCTGACACCACGCCCATCGACACCCAATTGTCGCCTGCGCCGTGCACCCAGTCGCGTAGATGATCGATCGCCGCATTTGCGGCCGATGCGGCCGAGGACGCACCCCGTGCTTCGATGATCGCGGTTCCGCGCTGCGCAACGGTGGGGATCAACGTTTCGCGGTACCAAGCCTCGTCTCCAATACGGTCGGCGAGCTTTTGGCCATCGAGTTCGGCATTTCCCCAGTCGGCAAACATCGTCGGCGAATGGTTTCCCCAGACGACGAGCTTTGTAATCGCATCGACACCGACACCCGCTTTGGCCGCAAGCTGTCCCTGCGCGCGGTTGTGATCGAGGCGGATCATCGACGTGATGTTTTCGGCAGGGAAACCCGGCGCGCTTTGCGCAAGGATCCAGGCATTTGTGTTGGCGGGATTGCCGACGACCAGGATCTTGGCGTCGCGTTTGGCCACTGCGTCCAGCGCTGCGCCCTGCGTCTTGAAGATCGCTGCGTTGGCAGCGAGCAAATCACGGCGCTCCATGCCCTTCGAGCGGGGACGAGACCCGACCAGCATGGCCGCATCGATGTCCTTGAAAGCCACCATCGGATCATCAGTAATGATCACATCTGCCAGCAGCGGGAACGCGCAATCCTCCAGTTCCATGACCACGCCGCGTACTGCGTCCATCGCCTGCGGCACGTCGAGCAGTTGAAGGATAACGGGCTGGTCCGGTCCGAACACATCACCCTGCGCGACCCGGAAGAGCAGCGAATAGCAAATTTGTCCTGCGGCACCGCTGATCACGATCCTGACGGGGGGCTTGGTCATTTTGGAAAGGGCTTTCGTTGGGAGATTACAGACGGTGTAAGACCGATCAACGCGCCGCCAGGGCAAGCGCTGCATCGCGCCCGGATGGCACTAGATTGGCGAGACCTTTTCCTGATCTTACGGCACCAGGAACGTAGATCAGGCTTTGCACATCCGTACTGATCGGGATCGTCGACGCGGTGGTGTACGTCAGCGTGTCGATCCCAGCGACCTTGTTGGTTCCGGCCAGGCTGGCATAGATCCTCGTACCATCGCCCGACGGCCAAACCGCGGTCGGAGCCGCTTGTAGCGGGATGGTTGTCACAGCCTCCAGGCTGTCGGTTCTATAGACCTTGATTGCAGGTTGATCGCCGCCAACGCTGACATAGGCAAAGGAATCGTCCGCGCGCTGAGCGAAGTTGACCGCGCCCGTTGCTGGACCAGTGTTTATCACTTCGCGTACCGCAAACGGCGGTTTGGCAGCAAAGACCGTGGTCGTGCCGCTCTCGCGGCGTGTTGCCCAGATCTGTTTGCCATCTGGCGAGACCGCGTGAGAACGGCGGAGCAATATTCGGCCACGCTAGCGGCGGGATAGTCCTGCTGCGGGCGGCGTAAAAGTCGTCCACCTTGAAGCCTTTCTGCCAAGTCAGGGAGGTGTGGGGATCTACAGCGTGGAACTTTATCTTCAGGTCCGTTTGGCTTGCGCGGATGGCATGAGCCAACGGGCGGCGGCGAAGCGTTTCAATGTGTCGCGCGATACGGTGCGCAAGATGCTGTCGTTTTCATCGCCGCCGGGTTACCGGCGTCAGTCTGCACCGCAGCGCCCGAAGCTGGACGGGTTTGTGGGGATCATCGATGGATGGCTTGAGGGGGATCGCGGTGTCCCGCGCAAGCAGCGCCATACGGCGAAGCGGGTATTCGACCGTTTGCGCACCGAACATGGTTTTACCGGCGGCTATACGATCATCAAGGATTACATCCGGGAGCGCGAGCAACGCAGCCGGGAGATGTTCGTGCCGCTGGCGCACCCGGCGGGAGATGCGCAGGCCGATTTCGGGGAAGCGCTGGTGGAGATCGGCGGGGTGGAGCAAAAGGCTTACTTCTTCGCGCTCGATCTGCCGCACAGTGATGCCTGCTATGTGCGAGCCTATCCGGCGGCGGTGGCGGAGGCCTGGGTGGACGGACATGTCCATGCCTTCGCGTTCTTCGGCGCGGTGCCGCGCTCGATCGTCTATGACAACGATCGCTGCCTGGTGGCGAAGATCCTGCCAGACGGCACGCGCAAGCGTGCCACGCTGTTCAGCGCTTTCCTGTCGCATTACGTGATCCGCGACCGCTATGCCCGCCCGGGCAAGGGGAACGAGAAAGGCAATGTGGAAGGGCTGGTTGGTTACTGCCGCCGCAATTTCATGGTGCCGATCCCGAAGTTCCCGACCTGGGAGGCGTTCAACCTGTGGCTGGAGGAGCAATGCCGCAGGCGCCAGCAGGACAAGGTGCGCGGGGAGAGCGAGACGATCGGTGAGCGCTTGCAGCGCGATTTGGCGGCGATGCAGCCTCTGCCCGCTACACCCTTCGAGGCCTGCGATCAGACCGGGGGGCGGGTCTCCTCGCAATCCCTGGTGCGCTACAGGACCAACGATTATTCGGTTCCGGTGGCCTGGGGCCATCAGGAAGTCTGGATCAGGGCCTATGTCGATGCGGTGGTGATCGGATGCCGCAGCGAGGTCATCGCCCGTCACCCGCGTTGCCATGCCCGCGAGGAGGTTATCTTCGACCCGCTCCATTATCTCCCGCTGATTGAGCAGAAGATCAACGCATTCGACCAGGCGGCCCCTTTGCAGGGCTGGGACCTGCCCGAAGCGTTCGGGACGCTCCAGCGGTTGATGGAAGGGCGCATGCACAAACATGGCAGGCGCGAATATGTACAGGTGCTGCGCCTGCTGGAAACGTTCACCATCGCCGATCTCCAGGCGGCGGTGGAACAGGCCATCGACCTTGGCGCCATCGGCTTCGATGCCGTCAGGCACCTGGTCCTGTGCCGGGTCGAACGCGTGCCGCCCAGGCTGGACCTGGACGTCTATCCCTTCCTGCCACGCACGACGGTCGAGAAGACCTTTGCCAGAGCCTATATGAGCCTGCTGTCCGACAGGCAGGAGGCCGCATGAGCGATCAGGCACCGGAGATTCTTCTCGCTCACCATCTCAAGGCACTCAAGCTGCCTACGTGCCTGCGAGAGCATCACAAGCTCGCCCGGCAATGTGCCGCTGAAGGCGTCGATCATATCCGCTTCCTCGCCCGTCTCGTCGAGATGGAGATGATCGACAGGGAGCGTCGTATGGTCGAGCGGCGCATCAAGGCCGCGCGCTTCCCCGCCGTCAAAAGCCTCGACAGCTTCGACTTCGCCGCTATCCCCAGGCTCAACAAGATGCAGGTGCTCGAGATGGCGCGCTGCGAGTGGATCGAGCGGCGTGAGAACGCCATCGCTCTGGGGCCATCGGGCACCGGCAAGACGCACGTAGCTTTGGGGCTCGGGCTGGCAGCATGCCAGAAAGGACTGTCGGTGGGCTTCACCACTGCGGCGGCGCTGGTCAGCGAGATGATGGAGGCGCGCGACGAGCGGCGTCTCCTGCGCTTCCAGAAGCAGATGGCCGGATACAAGCTGCTCATCATTGACGAACTGGGCTTCGTACCGCTCTCCAAGACCGGTGCCGAACTGTTGTTCGAGCTGATCTCCCAGCGCTATGAGCGCGGCTCCACCTTGATCACCAGCAACCTGCCCTTCGACGAATGGACTGAAACCTTCGGATCCGAGCGCCTCACAGGCGCGCTCCTCGATCGTCTGACCCATCACGTCAGCATCCTCGAGATGAACGGCGAAAGCTATCGCCTCGCTCACAGCCGGGCCCGAAAGGCCAAAACCAGACCCTGAAAATCAAGCCAATGCCGGGGGGAGTGGCCTTCGGGCTACGCCCTCACGCCACTCCCCCCGGCATGTAACACCGTGGCCTGGTTTTACGCCGCCGAATGGCCGACTTTTGCTCCGCCGTTGACACTAGCGACCGCTGGCGTCGGCAACACCTGTTTTCTGTGCACTCGCGGCAGACTGCCTTTGGCCGGTAGGCGAATGTCGGGTTCAGAGAGCAGAAAGTGGGATAGCTGCCGCTCACACCCCGGCAGCAGCCGACCACGTCCGGCCATTTCGGCCTAATTCGAGGAACGGCCTATTTGGACGTAAGCAGCCATTCAGCAATCATAAACGATCAAAATGAGGCGCAATGTTGCGCTGCGGCAAACTTCTGGCTAAGGAAGCGGCAATCGCATGGACCCGGTGCAATTCCGGGTGGCTATTCCGGCCGCCGATCCGCCGGACAACGCACTTCGCACTCCAATATCACGCCGCTCTTCGAAAACGGCGCTGCTGCGATCTTTGCGGAATATCACATTGATGAACATCACACCCTTTGCCCGGTATCGTGCTGAATGGTGCAACGGTGCCGGTAGCGTGCGCCGCGATGTGCTTGCCGGTATGGTTGGCACTTTCGCGCTCATTCCCGAGGTTATTGCCTTTTCCTTTGTCGCCGGCATTGATCCCGAAGTCGGCCTTTTCGCATCTTTCGTGATCGGGATCGTCATCGCTATTGCCGGCGGCCGACCGGCGATGATCTCCGGCGCAGCTGGCTCGGTCGCACTCGTCGTAGCAGCTCTGGTTCACAGCCATGGCCTTCAGTACCTGCTTGCCGCGACGATCTTGGCTGGCATCCTTCAGATCGTCTTTGGCCTGCTCAAGCTGGACGTCCTGCTGCGGTTCGTGTCGCGGTCCGTCCGGACTGGCTTCGTGAACGCTTTGGCGATCCTGATCTTCTCGGCGCAAGTGCCGCAGATGCTGGGCGTAACCTGGCACACCTATGCGATGATCGCTGGCGGTCTCGGGATAATCTACCTGTGGCCCCGCCTGACGACGGCCATTCCGTCGCCGCTCATCTGCATCGTAATCTTGACGCTGATCAGCGTCGCTTTCCCGATGCCGGTTCACACCGTCGCTGACCTAGGTCGTTTGCCTGCGTCGCTTCCTTCGTTCCATATTCCCGACTTCCCGCTCACCCTGGAGGCGTTTCGGATTGTGGCGCCCTACGCTTTCGCGATGGCGGCAGTTGGCCTGCTGGAATCGATGATGACCGCGAGCGTGGTCGATGAGCTCACTGAAACGACCAGTTCAAAGGCGCGGGAATGTACGGGTCTTGGCCTCGCTAACGTAGCTGCCGGCCTCTTCGGCGGCATCGCGGGCTGCGGCATGATCGGTCAAACCGTCGGCAATGTGCGGTACGGTGGCCGAGGGCGCCTCTCGACCCTTGTTGCAGGCGTCTTCCTGCTGATCGTCATGGTTCCGCTGCGTCCTTGGATCGCCCAGGTGCCGGTTGCCGCGCTCGTCGCGATCATGATCATGGTGTCGATCAGCACATTCTCTTGGGGATCGCTGTCGGATCTTGCGCGACATCCCAAGGTCTCAGGGGTCGTCATGCTGGCCACGGTGGCGGTGACGGTCGCGACGCACGACCTCTCTGCCGGCGTGGCGGTCGGCGTGGTTCTCAGCGGCGTGTTCTTCGCCTTCAAAGTGACCAAGCTCATGCGCATCGAAGAAGACTTTGATCCTCTGACCGACACGCGGACCTATATCGTCTCCGGCCAGATTTTCTTCGCCAGCGCCGAGATTTTCGCGGACCAGTTCGACCTGCGCGACACGGCGCGAAACGTCCGGATCGATCTGACAGCGGCACATCTCTGGGATATCACGGCCGTGGGTGCGTTGGAGGACATCGTCACGAAGATGCGACGACATGATATACGGGTGGAATTGATCGGCCTCAACCAGGCCAGTGCGATCCTCGTCGATAGGCACGCACCAATTGTCCGCCAATCCACGGGCTGATGGTCTGCTTATGCCTATTATGATCGTCTGAGTTTCTGCAGCCGGAGCGCTTCAAATTCAGGTCGCTGCCGGGGCTTGCTCACCCCATTGAAACGCATGACGCGATCAGCGTTAGGAAAGATAAGCATTGGTTTGATGCCGGGTGAATCGATCAGCCCGTATCGTCGGAACGGCGCTATCTCGCCTCATTCGCGCTGGTTCGTTTCGCTCGCCGGCCAGACACCGAGCAAATCGCCTGTCTTGGAATTCTCGACGCGCAAGTCCGCGAAGTCGCCGATGATCATGCACTGCGGTCGTTCATGCAGCCCGGCCCGCTGGAAACATCGCACTGGTCCACCCGCCTCGGCTGATTGGAGGCGGCCAGTGATCCGCAAGGCAAATCCGCGTACGGCATCAAAATCGTCCGGCGCCATCCGCTTGACGATGTCGAGCCTGCGCGCGCTCTTGCCCGCATCGTCTCCAATAAGGCGGGCAATCGCCAATTCGCCCTGGGCCTGACCAGACGGATCGGTGTTGATCCCGCCGGAAAGTGGGGTGGCAGGGCACTCTGGGGCCGTCGACCAAGGCCTGGCGATCCAGAAGCCCTCAAACGCGGCCTTGCCTTCCCCGGTCTTGGTGATTCCCCATAGTGCGCGTTCCCACCGCACGGGGTTGATCCACACGCGCAAAGTCGACTTTGCTTCGTCATACCGCCATCCGAACGGCGCAGTGCGTTCGCCCTCGACCGGTCCCTCGCAGCCGAACGGTAGCATGAGATCGAAGCGCCGGCCCGCCGCTGCCTGCACCGCTTCCGGCAAGGGACGTGAAGCACTCGCCGCGTCGATCGCATCGGCGACTAGGTCGAGCAGTCCGGCCCGATCCAGAGTGGGGGGCGGCGCAATGGCGGTTGGCGCAGGCGGCGCTTCGCCTTGAGGCGTCAGAGCGGCCGCCACTGGAGGCGCAGGTTCGGGAGCCGTGGCGCGACCGATCAGGAAGCCGCCGCCACCCACCAGCAGCACCGCGGCAAGCCCGCCGGCCATGGCCAATCGACTGGAATGGGGGGTCGGCTCTTGCATAAGCCCCTCCTAGCAAAGCATCTTCCGCTCTCCCACCCCGAAGACCATTGGTGCGTCTTTCGTTGACAGACGGCGGCCATGAACCGAGGCAGGGAAGCCATGACGCTCGATCAACTTCTTACCCTCCTGGTTCTGGCGACGGTCGTCGCCGCGCTTGTCTGGGACAAGGTGCGAGCCGATGTGGCGGCGCTGAGCGGTGCAGCGTTCCTGCTAATCACGGGCGTGGTCAGACCGGTCGAGGTGCAGAGCGCCTTTGCCAGCCCCGCAATCATGGCGCTCGCATCGCTGTTCGTCATCGCCTACGCGCTGGAATTGAGCGGACTGCTGGACCGCGCGATTGTGTTGGGTGTCAACCTGTGCAAGCGCATGGGATCGAAAGGGATCTGGCTGCTCCTCACCATGATCGGCTGTGCCTCCTGCTTTCTCAACTCGACCCCCATCGTCGTGCTGGGTGCCCCCGTAATCCGTGACATCGCGCAGTCGCTGGGCCAGTCGCCCAAGCGATATCTGATGCCGCTTTCCTACATCACCGTGCTGACTGGCTGCTGCACGCTCATCGGCACCTCAACCAACCTGCTTGTCGACGACATGGCGCGCGTCGCGGGACAACCCCGCTTCGGCTTCTTCGAGATCACGCCCGTGGGTCTGCCCGTCGCGATCGTCGGCGGCCTCTACCTTCTGCTGGTGAGCGGGCATATGCTAGGTCGGCCCGAGGAGAAGACACAATCGCATCCCAAGGCGATCGACCCGCACGCGATTCACAGCGCTCAGGTCGGCGACGCCACGCTGTTCGCCAAGCCGCGCATCCTGCATCCGCGCAAGGCCGCACTGGCCGCCGGAATATTCGTGGGCGTCATCACGCTTGCCGCGTTGAACGTTGCGCCGATCGCCGCGACCGCGCTGACCGGGGCCGTCCTGCTCATTCTTCTGCGCGTGATCAGCCCGGACGAGGCCTATGCCGGCCTAAAGCCCGAAATCCTTATCCTGATCGCCGGGATGGTCGTGATCGGCATCGCCATGGACCAGAGCGGGCTGGCGTCGCAGGCGTCGGAACTGCTCATCGCCAGTGTGGAAGGGCTCAGTCCACTCGTCGCACTCATCGTGCTCTACGGCGTCACCATGGTCCTGACCGAACTTCTCTCCAACGCCACGGTCGCGGTATTAGTGACGCCTGTCGCCGTCGCGCTGGCCGATAGTCTAGGGGTCAGCCCGCGTCCCTTCCTAATCGCCGTCATGATGGCGGCCAGCGCGGCTTTCGCCACCCCGTTTGGTTATCAAACCAACGTCATCGTCTACCAGATGGCAGGCTACCGCTACATGGATTTTGTGCGCGTCGGGCTTCCGCTCAACCTGATCACTTTTGCCGTGGCCATCGTCGCGATCCAGTCGGCCTTTCCTTTCTAGAGCCGATTTATCTGACGTTCTTGCCGAAAAATTAGAAAGCGCCAACAGCAATGAGCAGCGCGAAAGTGAGCGCAGCCGATGCTCCAGACGAAACCGGATTCCAACTGTCGCTTCATAATCGTTCTTCAAATTCAGACAGCGAACGATCCAGTGCCATTCAGGCGCGATCCGCCTACGTTCTCACGGTGGATGGCCATCAGGATGCCGAGCAGGATCAGAACCGTCATCATCGCTGAGCCTCCGTAGGACATGAGCGGCAGTGGAATGCCGACGACCGGCGCCAGCCCCATCACCATGGCAAGGTTGATCGACACATAAAGGAAGATGGTGAAGGCCAGGCCGCAAGCCGTCAGTCGGGTGAAGATCGTGTCACCGGCGACACCCAGGCGCCAGCCCCAGCGAATGAGATAACCGTAAGTCAACACGACGAAGAGGCCGCCCATGACGCCCCACTCTTCCGCCATTGTCGCGAAGATGAAATCGGTGTGCGCTTCAGGCAGATAGGCCAGGTGGCTTTGGGTGCCATCAAGGAAACCCTTGCCGAACAGTCCGCCTGATCCGATCGCTATTTTCGATTGGGTAATGTGATAGCCCGTGCCCAATGGATCGCCTTCCGGGTCCATGAACACCAGCACCCGGTTTTTCTGATAATCGTGCAGCATGCTCCATGCGACTGGGAGTGCGGCAAGAAGAGCGGCACCCGCTGTTAAGAACCAGCGTAGGCCGACACCGGCGAGAAAGATGACGAGCACGCTCGCCATGGAAATCATCATGGCGGTGCCAAGGTCGGGCTGGAGCATGACCAGCGCAGCGGGGACAGCGAAAAGGGCGATCGGCGCAACAAGCACCGATGGCGTGCTGACATAGATCGCCGGTAGTCGGTGAAAAAACTTGGCGAGGCTAAGCACGACCGCGATCTTCATAAACTCGGACGGCTGCAACCGTATAAAACCGAGGTCGATCCAGCGTTGCGCACCCATACCGATTTTGCCGAACAGTTCGACGATCAGCAGCAGTACGAGCGTGACGCCGTATAGCGGATAGGCAATGTCCATCCAGCGGGCCACGGAGATGCGCGAAAGAGCGAACATCAACCCGGACAGCAGTACAAAGCGAAGGCCCTGGTTGGAAGCCCAGGGCGAAATCGAGCCGCCCGCTGCGGAGTAGAGGGTAGCAAGACCGAACAGTACGATCGCGATCAATGTTGCCAGCATCCCCAAGGGAAGGGTGCGGATGGCTGCGGGGACGAGCGACAACGCGGTAATGCTCCAGATACTGTCGTGGAGGGCGGCCTGCCGCGCCTCTTCGGGGTCGGTCAGGTTGCCGGTTTTGATCGTTCCGGCTGCGCCCAGCGTAAGATGGCGTAGCCGATAATTCCGGACAGGAATGAACCAGCCAGGATGCCGATCTTGGCTTCCGACTGGAGCAACGCCTCACCGGGAAATGCCAAAAGCGTGATGAACAAGCTCATCGTGAAGCCGATGCCGCACAGAAAGGCGACGCCAAGCATCTGTAGCCGGCTTGCATGAGCGGGCAGGTCCGCGAACCCAAAACGGATCGCAAGCATGGAAAACCCGAAGACGCCGATTACCTTACCGATCAGCAAGCCGAGCGCCACGCCCAGCGTGACCGGCGCAGCCAGTGCTTCGGCGGGCAGGCTCAGCACCGGGACGCCCGCATTGGCGAGGCCGAAAATCGGCACGATCAGGAAGCCAACCGGCAAATGCAGGAAATGCTCAAGTCGGTGCAGCGGACTTTTCGTTTCACTGTCCGGACGCGCAGGGGTCCGGTCCATTGGGATAGTCAAAGCCAGGACGACACCAGCCAGCGTCGCGTGAATGCCGGATCGGTAGACCAGCACCCATAGCACGATACCCAGTAGCAGGTACGGGCTGAGACGACGCACCTTGAACCGATTGAGGGCGATCAGCGCGGCGACCACGCCTCCCGCTGCGGCAAGGTCGATGACCGACAGGTCAGCCGTGTAGAAAAAAGCAATGATAACTACGGCGCCCAGATCGTCGATAATCGCCAGGGCCGTCAGGAATATCCGGAGCGACGCCGGCACACGGCTGCCAAGCAGCGAGATAACGCCAAGTGCGAAGGCGATATCAGTGGCTGCCGGAATGGCCCAGCCATGCACCGATGCGCCTTGGTTGAAAGCAACGTAAACAAGGGCAGGAGCGATCATTCCTCCGGCTGCTGCGATCCCTGGCAGGACACGCCTCGACCAGCTCGAAAGCTGGCCATCGAGCATCTCGCGTTTGATCTCCAGACCGACAAGCAGGAAAAAGACCGCCATCAGCGCATCGTTGATCCAGTGTCCCAGAGACAACGGCCCGATATAGAGATGAAGCAGTGCTTCATATCCCGGGCCAAGCGGAGAGTTGGCGATGATAAGGGCTGCCGCTGCCGCGCCCATCAGGACGAGTCCAGCAGAAGATTGCGCATCCAGGAATCGGCGCAAGGCACTGGGATGGATGCGGTGATAGTCCGTCATGCGGTCGGCCTTGGCTGTGGGTCGTCAGGGTTGAGGGTTGATGGCTGCCCAAAAACACCCGCCAAAGCGAGCGACACAAACTGCCGAAGCCGCTGATATTCACAAAAGCGAGTGCGAGGGAAATTGGAAGTTTCGTTGCTGCTTATAGCTACAGGCTATAAGGCATACGAATGCCGACGTTACAGCAGCTTCGTTACCTGGTCGCAGTCGCCGACACGCTGAGTTTCAGCCGTGCTGCTCAAGCATGTCATGTCACTCAACCGACCCTTAGCCTTCAACTCAAGGAGCTGGAAGGCAGACTTAAAGCGCGCCTAGTGGAGCGGACGCGGGCACGGGTGCTCCTGACACCAGCGGGGATCGAGATCGCCCATCGGGCAAGACGGGTGTTGGCGGATGTCGACGACATAAAGGAAGTTGGCCGGCGCGACGAACAGGGAGGCCTTAAGGGCACGCTTCAAATGGGCGTCGTCCAAACCGTCGGTGCCTATGTCTTGTCCGTCGCGATGCCATCGCTTCGCGCATGTTACCCGGACATGCGCATTTTCGTCCGCGAGGATCGTCTGGAAAATCTCCCCTCGAAGCTCTCAGACGGCACGTATGATCTGCTGCTCTTGCCAGAAGCGATCAATCACCCGGATTTCATCAGCACTCCCCTGATCCGGGAGCCGCTCCAATTGGTCATGCCGACGGATCACCGGCTCGCCCAGCAGGCGGTGATTGATCCCGAAGCCATTGCAGGCGAGACGATATTGGTCATGGAGAGTGGACGTCGGCTCCATGATGAGATTGCTGCGCTCTGCAATGATTTTGGCGCGGTCCAGGCTCAGGATTACGCCGGGACGACGCTCGACACTCTTCGCCTCATGGTGACCACCGGAATGGGGCTGTCGCTGCTACCTGCGCTCTATGTCCGCTCGGATGTTCTGCGGGAGAAGCTGATTGTCGCACGGCCATTGTCGCGGCGGGCGCCTGTGCGTCAGGTCACGATGGTATGGCGCAGTTCATCACCGCGCAGCGATGCCTATCACCGCCTCGCTGCCACGATAGTCGCAACCTTGCTGCCGTGGGCGCAGAAGGAAGCATAAGCTCAGGCGCGCGGCGTCCCTTGATCTTTTCCGCTTCGCCCATCATACGGCGTACCACGGTAATGGATTTCTGCCGGACCTTCGGGTCGAACCGCCCTGACAAGGGACGATGATTCCTACTTGGCGCCGCAAGGCAGCAAGGAGGAATCGTGCGCGCGACTTTTCGCAACCTGTTCAATATAGTCAATGTGGCGGCCTTTCTCCGGGATCGACACGATCATGCGATGTCGGTCGTGCGCTGGACGCTGATCCTGGTTCCCCTGGCCGCGCTGATCGGCACGTTGTGTGCCGCATTCCTGTGGAGTCTGGGTGGGGCAACACAGGCCCGTTTCGATCATCCCTGGCTTCTCTATCTTTTGCCGGCAGGTGGGGCGGCAATCGCCCTGCTCTACCATCGCACGGGTAGGTCGGTCGAAGCGGGCAACAATCTGATCGTCGAGCAAATTCATGAGCCAGGGGGCGGCGTTCCCCTGCGAATGGCGCCGCTGGTCTTCATCGGTACTATCGCCACACATTTATTCGGCGGATCGGCAGGCCGCGAAGGCACAGCGGTGCAACTCGGCGGCAGCCTTGCAAGCGCTGCCGCCCGACTGTTCAAACTCGACGCTCCGAGCATCCGCATCGTTTTGATGGCTGGGGTCGCCGCCGGCTTCGGGGCTGTTTTCGGCACGCCGCTAGCCGGCGCTGTGTTCGCGCTCGAAGTGCTGGCGGTCGGTCGCCTGGAATATAGCGGGATCTTACCATGTCTGCTTGCTGCGCTCGTGGGCGACTGGACGTGTCATGCCTGGGGCATCCATCACACGCCCTACCAGATCAGTAGCATTACTGGGGGCGTGGGCGCTCTGATCGTCCAACCGCTGATTCTCGCCAAGGCGGCCGTAGCGGGGGTGGCATTCGGTCTGGCAGGACTCCTATTTGCCGAAGCCAATCACGCGCTCGGCGGGTTCCTCAAGGCTCGCATTCCCTATGGCCCTCTGCGGGCGGCCTTTGGCGGCATATTGGTCATCGCGCTGGTCTGGATTTTTGGCACACGTGCCTATCTTGGGCTTGGTGTCTGGTCCGCCATCCCCGGAGACCCGACCATCGCTGGCTTCTTCACCGGTCCTGCCGATCGGTGGAGCTGGGCGCTCAAGATGGTCTTCACGGTCGTGACCCTCAGCGCCGGCTTCAAGGGCGGGGAAGTGACGCCGCTATTCTTCATCGGGGCAGCACTCGGCAACGCGCTGGGTTGGCTGCTCGGCGCGCCGCTCGACCTTTTCGCCGCCCTTGGGTTCGTCGCCGTCTTTGCCGGCGCGGCCAATACACCGCTTGCCTGTACGATCATGGGTATCGAGTTGTTCGGGGCTACCCACGCCGTTCCGATCGCGGTGGCCTGTTTCGTGGCTTACATCTGCTCGGGCCATAACGGTATCTACCTGTCGCAGCGTATCGCCGTTCCGAAGCGGCTGACACGCGGCCATTCTCATGGCGCTACCCTGCGCGAAGCGCGTGCCTCGCGGCGAACACGCCGGGAGAATAGCTATCCCGACAAGAAGGAACATTGATGTCTCACAAGGTCACGCCCAGCGAGATCGGCATGATCCGCATCTACATGAAGCCATCCGATAAAACCGCTAAAGGCGCGGGTTGGGCGCGGTGGTCAGCCAAGCCGCTCTATCGGGAGCTGGTCGCCACAGCGAAGGCCGACGGGATCATGAACGCTGTCGCTCACCATACCCACTACGGCTACAGCAATCATGGTCCGGTGCTGGATACCGGATTTGAAACGCCCAACCCGCACCTGACGATGTGTGTCGAGTTGATCGGACAGCGCGACGAACTGGAACGCTTCTGTCGGCGTCATGGCGATCTGCTTGCCACCAAGGTCGTGGTCTATAAGCATCTCGAACATTGGATCATTGGCCCAATGAACAGCAATCTGTCCTGATGCAAAATGTGTGATTTTTGAATTGTACGTGCCTAAAGGAGCGAATGACAGCGATCGTATATTTGGCCGCCGCCCTGGCAGAGATTGCTGGGTGCTTTGCCTTCTGGGCTTGGCTCAGACTGGAAAAATCGCCTTTTTGGCTGGTTCCTGGCGCCGCTTCGCTCATTGCGTTCGCGTGGCTGCTGACACGAGTGGATAGTGATGCAGCAGGGCGCGCGTATGCCGCATATGGCGGAATCTACATTTGCGCGTCTCTAGCATGGCTGTGGGCAGTCGAAGGAGTAAGGCCAGATCGCTGGGACATTGGAGGTGCCGCCCTTTGTCTCATTGGCACCTGCGTCATACTGCTGGGGCCGCGATCGGCCTGATATAAAGCTTGATCTTCGATCGTAGTCTCGGTCAACATTCATCGGTCAATCACGATGAATGTTGACCGAACATGATCCATCGGATAGTTCCGATGTATGGAAACCGACGCTTCCCTTGCGGTACTAGCCGCCTTGGCACATTCCACCCGCCTCGATGCCTTCCGCCTTCTCGTCAGACACGAACCCGATGGCCTATCCACGGGTCAGCTCGTTGAAGCCTCAGGACTGACGCAAAGCACATTTTCGACCCATCTGGCGGTGCTTGTAAAAGCCGGATTGGTTCTGCCTGAGAAGCGCGGACGCCAGCAAATCCAGCGAGCGAACATAGATGCTCTCAAGGGCCTCATGCTCTTTCTGGCGAAGGACTGCTGTCAGGGGCGTGCCGAACTTTGCGAACCCCTCGTTGCCGAACTCACCTGCTGCTGAAGGATTTACCGTGACTGATAAGGTCTACAATGTCCTGTTCCTGTGCACCGGGAACAGCGCCCGCTCGGTCTTGGGCGAGGCGATTATGAACAAGCTTGGGGATGGTCGCTTTCGCGCTTACAGCGCGGGAAGCCAGCCCAAGGGTGAGGTCCACCCTATGGCCCTGTCTGTGCTGTCCAACCTCGGGTTTGATACAGCAGGGATGCGTTCCAAGAGCTGGGATGAGTTCGCCGCACCGGACGCGCCCAGGTTCGATTTCATTTTCACTGTTTGTGACAATGCCGCTGGCGAAACCTGCCCGGTTTGGATCGGGCATCCCCTCACCGCGCATTGGGGCATAGAAGACCCGGCAGCAGTCGAAGGTGAGGGTCAACGCGATGCCTTCCTACAAGCACTGCGCTACTTGCAGAACCGCATAGCGCTGTTTCTCGCGCTGCCGCTCGCGAGCCTGGATGACATGGCGACACGCCAGCATCTGAAGGAAATTGGAAAAAGTGAAGGCGCGAGCGCCAAAGCGGGGACGAGCGAATGACAACCGACATCATCATCTACCACAATCCCGAATGCGGCACCTCGCGCAATGCGTTGGCCATGATCCGCAATGCAGGCATCGAACCGCATGTCATCGAATATTTGAAGACTCCGCCATCGCGGGATTTGTTGATCGAGCTGATCGGCCGCGCCGGTATCAGCCCGCGCGATCTGTTGCGCGAGAAGGGCACGCCCTTTGCCGATCTGGACCTGGCCGATATCTCGCTTTCGGATGACGCGCTGGTCGATGCGATGATGGCACATCCAATCCTCATCAATCGGCCGCTGGTGGTTTCGCCATTGGGCGTGAAGCTGTGCCGCCCTTCCGAAGCGGTGCTTGATCTGTTGCCTACGGCGCAGCTCGGGGCATTTGCCAAGGAAGATGGCGAGCAAATCGTAGACGCTTCGGGCGAGCGCGTCGTCTGATGCTGCTGGCCGTTGCAATCTTTGCCGCCACGATCATTCTCGTGATCTGGCAACCAAAGGGCTTGGGCATTGGGTGGAGCGCCATGGGCGGCGCAGCACTGGCGCTGATCCTGGGCGTGGTGTCGCTGTCAGATGTGCCTGTCGTTTGGGATATTGTCTGGAATGCCACCGGCGCCTTCGTGGCGATCATCATCATCAGCCTGCTGCTCGATGAAGCCGGGTTTTTCGAGTGGGCGGCGCTGCATGTCGCCCGCTGGGGTAGAGGCAACGGTCGCCTTCTTTTCGCGCTGGTCGTGCTGCTCGGCGCCGCGGTGTCGTCCCTGTTCGCCAACGATGGCGCGGCATTGATCCTGACGCCTATCGTCATCGCTATGCTGAGGGCCCTGGGATACGGTGACAAAGCAATGCTGGCGTTCGTCATGGCTGCAGGGTTCATCGCAGATACCGCGAGCTTGCCACTGGTCGTCTCGAACCTCGTCAACATCGTTTCGGCGGACTTCTTCAACATCGGCTTCGGCGAATATGCGGGTGTGATGGTCCCAGTCGACCTCGTGGCGATCGCCGCGACCTTGGGGATGCTGCTGTTGTTTTTCCGGCGCGACCTTCCCGGTGCCTATGACCTCGGCCAACTGCGCGCGCCCCGCGAAGCAATCCGCGATGTCGCCACATTTCGCGCAGGGTGGATCGTCCTGGCTCTGCTATTGGCGGGTTTCTTCCTGCTCGAACCGTTGGGAGTTCCCGTCAGCGCTGTCGCCGCTGTAGGCGCTAGCCTGTTGCTGGTGATCGCGGGGCGCGGCCATGTGATCCAAACCGGCAAAGTGCTGCGCGGTGCGCCCTGGCAAGTCGTCATCTTCTCCCTGGGCATGTACCTCGTCGTGTACGGCTTGCGGAATGCCGGGCTGACCGACCATCTGGCGGCGCTGCTCGATCGCACCGCTCAAGGCGGCGTGTGGGGCGCTGCATTCGGCACCGGTATCATTGCGGCCGTACTGTCCTCGATCATGAACAACATGCCGACCGTCCTTGTGGGCGCGCTGTCGATCGACGCGACCCACGCCACGGGCGCGGTGAGGGAAGCGATGATCTACGCCAACGTGATCGGGTGTGATCTCGGCCCAAAGATTACGCCGATCGGCTCGCTGGCGACGCTGCTGTGGCTGCATGTCCTCGGCCAGAAGGGCATCCGCATTGGATGGGGCTACTACTTCAAGGTGGGAATCACGCTCACCGTACCCATCCTGCTCATAACCCTTGCGGCCCTGGCGCTGCGAATTGGACTTGCCTGATGCCGCTTCTCGATCTGATCAACCCCGATCATCTTCCCGCGCTTGATCTCACCTTCGTGCGCGAACGGCCCGCCCTGGGCCTCGGTGCAAGTGATTCCGCTCCCCGCATCCTGCTTCTGTACGGATCGCTGCGGGAGCGGTCCTTCTCCCGGCTAGCGGTCGAAGAGGCTCGCGGCTCCTGCGCCTGTTCGGAGCTGAGACGCGGATATTCGACCCTTCCACGCTGCCACTGCCGGATCAGGTGAAGAATGACGATCATCCGGCCATCCACGAATTGCGTGAGTTGTCGATGTGGTCGGAAGGCCAGGTATGGTGCAGCCCTGAACGGCATGGACAGATTACCGGCATCATGAAGGCGCAGATCGACCATCTGCCTCTGGAAATGGCGGGGAGGCGGCCCACGCAAGGCCGCACGCTTGCCGTCATGCAGGTGTCCGGAGGTTCGCAGTCCTTCAATTCGGTGAACACCTTGCGCCTGCTCGGGCGCTGGATGCGTATGTTCACGATCCCGAACCAATCTTCGGTAGCAATGGCCTATAAGGAATTCGATGAGGCGGGGCGTATGAAGCCGTCAGCCTATTACGACCGCATCGTGGACGTTATGGAAGAACTGGTCCGCTTCACGATTCTGTTGCGTCCCCATGCTGCTCAGCTTGTCGATCGCTACTCGGAACGCAAGCAAGCAGGGGCGCCAATCGACGCTGCCACCGATCACTCAGCGATAGCGATCTCCGGCAGGTGAATCGCAGCCCTGGGGTGAGGTTGTCCGTAAACTAAACCACCCCTTAGTTGTCAGGGCACCTTCGAGCGGCTGAGCGTCAGGTTTTAGAGAGATTCGTCGTTCCTCGTCGTTATCAGAAACGACTGCAATGTCCCAGCCCCGGTCATAAACGGACTGACCGCTCATTGGCAGGCCATTTTCCCACTCGAACGGCTTGGGTGGGCGCAAGCGTATATCAGTGCCCCTTTCATGTAATGCCCTGAGTCCGAGGCCGAAGCCTCCTCGGGGGCCAGTGCCGAATTGAGGAGAGGGGGAAGGGGCAGGCGAGCAACCCGAAAGGAGCCGCCCCATGTCCAACGTCGTGAAACTGCCGGGACCGCCAGCGCCGCCGCGCTGCGCGGTTCCTATCGGCCAAACCGTCTATGGCGCCCTCGAACTGGATCTCGACCGCGTCCTTGCGGGACGCATGCTTGTCCAGGGCGGGTCCGGTGCCGGCAAGAGCCAGACCATGCGCCGCATCGTCGAAGAGGCTTTCGACTACGTTCAGACCATGATCGTCGATCCCGAAGGCGAGTTCGGCAATCTCGCCGCGCACATCGGCGCGACGACGCTCAAGGCAGCTGAAATCGCGGCCGATGGCCTGACCGCCGCCGCAACGCGCGCGCGTCACCATCGTATCGCCCTTCATCTCGATCTCACCGACCTCGACCCCGAACAACGGATCATCAAGGCATCGGCCTTCTTCGCCGGTCTCGTCGGTGCTCCGCGCGAGGACTGGAAGCACACGGTTCTCGTCGCGATCGACGAAGGACACCTGCTTGCCCCCCATCAAGCCGGTTCCGCCCGCGATGCGGAAACCCGCCGTCTCGGCGTCGCCACGCTCACTGACTTGTGCGCCCGAGGCCGCAAACGCGGGATCGCGCCCATCATCGCGACCCAGCGCCTTGCCAAGCTCTCCAGCTCCGTCGTCTCCGAGCTTCAGAACTTCCTCATCGGCATCAATGTCTTCGACCGCGACATCATCCGCGCCGCCGACATTCTGGGCTTCAGCCGCAGCGAAGCCGAAAAGCTGCGTACCTTACGCGCCGGCGAGTTCTACGCCTTCGGCCCCGCGCTCACCCGCACCCCGATCATGGCCAAGATCGACCAGACCATCACCGAGCATCTCGGCGCCACCCCTCAGCTGCATGGCGCGGCCGACCTCGACCACTCCGAGGCTGAGAAACTCCTCGACCTCGAGCATCTTCGCGAAGCGCCCAGCCAGCGCGACGACAGCCTGAAGTCTCGCGGCAGCCGCGCCCTCGATGCCTTCCTGCTCGATCCTATCGCACCCACGGCCACGGCAATCTGCCTGGCGCTGAAAGGGATTTCGCCCAACGCCACGACGGCCAACGAACTGGCCAAGCACCTCGGCATCTCGCGCGAGGCCGTGGATCAGGCGCTGGACGTCCTCTCCGCGCTTTCGGCGGTGGATACCATGCCCCGGGCCGATGATCGCATGGCGCGCCTCCATACGCGGCTGCGCGCCCGTCTCAGTGATGTGCACCTGGTGGGTCTGTCATGACCGACGACACCGCACCCATCATCGTCGAGCTTGTTTCAATCGCGGACCCGTTACCGAAGGCATCTGCGCCGCTGGGGGAGATGCAGTACCGATCCGACAGCTGGACCCCGCAGGAGGTTCGCACCCTGCGCCGGCTGTTCAACGATGACACCCCGATGCCGGAAATCGCCGAGGCCCTGGGACGCGGCCTGCATGGTGTCAGGGACAAGGTCTGCACCCTTGGCCTGCGCCGCCATTCGACACGGCCCTGGAACGAGCTTGAAGACCACGAACTGATCCAGACTTATGGACAGGAGCCTGCAGCCACGATTGCCGCGCGGTTCGGCCGCTCATGTGGCGCGGTCTATGCCCGTGCCGCGATCCTTGGCCTCAGCGAAGCGGCAGCACCGGCATGGACGCCATGGGAAGATGCGCAGCTGCGCGCTGGCTTTGCCGCCGACATTCCGACAGCGCAGGTCGCCCTGATAATCGGCAGACCCCATTCGGGTGTCTATAGCCGTGCCGGCAAGCTGGGCATCAGGCATGCCAGCACCCCCAGGGGATGGACAAACGCCGAGATCGAACGCGCCATCGAACTTGTTGAAGCCGGACACAGCTACGCCGAGATCGGCACGATCCTTGGCACGGAAGGCTTCCCGGCCCGGACCAAGCCGTCGCTTCAGGGACTGATGAAGCGAACCGGGCAGGGCAAGGGTTGGGGCCGCGCCTGGATGCCCGAGGAAGATGAACTGCTCATCAAAGCCTATCGCGACAACGCCAGCCTGACGCCTCTTCGCAATCGTCTGGGTCGATCGCTCTTCTCGATCCGCTGGCGAGCGGAATATCTGAACCTTCGCGGCACCCATGCCCGGTCCAAAGGCTTCCGCCTTGGTCCTGACTGGTCCGAGGCCGACGAAGCTCGGCTTCGCCGCGACTACGGCAAGATCCCGACGCCTGAACTTGCCTGCCAGATGGGCCGGACGCGCGCGGCCATCTTCACCCGCGCGAATATCCTCGGCCTTGCCAATGAAGGGCGTCAGCGCTGGACGAGCGACCATCTGGCCGCCCTGCGGATCGCGCATGAGCATGGCATCAGCCTCACAGACCTTGCCGCGGCCCTCGGCCGTGAAGTCGATGCTCTTCACAAATATGCCGCAAAACAGGGCCTCGCATTCGGCCGTCGCCCCCGCAGGCCAGTGCCTCCGACACTCGCTGACATCCTGAATCTGCCCGAGGCCGCGAAAGGGAAGGGGGAGGGGTGAAGGCGAAGGCAAGGATTTTCCGCGCCAGCAGGAGATGCAGCATGTGCCCCAAAACTCAGCCGACTGCCGCCCCGAACGCCAACGAAGGCATCAAACTCGTCCTCTGGTCCGACGGAACCTGGTGCTGGCATGACGACTTCCGCGAGGAAGACTGGACCTTCATGTCCGACGATTACGAAGTGATCGACATGGGGGACATGCCGCGCGTCGAACGGTTTGCCCGCGAGGATGCGCAGCTTTGCGATGATGTTCTCGAAGAACTGCGCTGAGAGCGGGAACGTGGGAGGCCGCGTCCCGGACTATCTCCTGCCGCCTCGGGCCCCGAACGTCCTCGCCTACGGCGTCGGTGTCGATTCCACCGCACTTCTGGTCGAACTGGAAGCGCGCGGCGAAAAGCCCGACCTTGTCATCACCGCCGATACGGGCGTCGAGAAACCGGCCACTTACGAGTACCTCGACGTCATCCGGCCATGGATGGCCGCACGAGGCATCCCGTTCGAAATCGTGCGCTATCAACCGCGCCGCTTCAAACACTGGCCGCCTTACTACTCTCTGCTCGAAATGGCGCTCACGAACGCTACGCTGCCCAGCAAATCGCTCGGCGGTTCAAGCTGTTCGCTGAAATATAAGAAATCTCCACAGGACGCCTTCCTGAAGACATGGCAGCCGGCGGTCGACGCATGGGCGAGGGACCAGAAAGTGACGCGGCTGATCGGCTTCGATGCCGGCAAGCGCGACACGCTGCGCTACACCCACGCGGTCAAGATTGACGATCCGCTCTACGACTATCGCTACCCGCTGCGCGAATGGGGCATGGACCGCGAAGCCTGCGAACGGCGGATCGCCGCCGCTGGCCTCCCGGTTCCGCCTAAATCGAGCTGCTGGTTCTGCATCGGAATGACCCCGCCAGAGGTTCGAGACCTGCCGGTATGGTGCCTTCGCCTGATCGTTCTTGTCGAAGCCCGCGCCGCGCCCCGGCTGCACACGGTCGAAGGTCTCTGGCGCAAATCCACGCGAGCGAGGCCGGGGCGAATGACGGATTTCATCCGCCACGAACGGCTTTTGCCCGCCGAGGACATCGACCAGATCATCAGCGAAGCCCCGCTCGACCTGATCCGATTTCAGGACGTCGCCGCATCGATCCCCGTCAACGAGCGCCCGACCATGCGCAGCTGGATCGAGCGCTTCAACGCTGCGGTGCCCGCATCGCAGCGTCCCCGTCTCGCCGCCTGACCCACAGGAGAATTGCCATGTCCCTCGCAACTGCCACCGCCGGCATGTCCGAACGGGAAATCATCGCCCGTCTCAACGATCGCTGCCGCCATGGCCTCGATCGCACCGGACGGATCGTCATTACCCGCACCTGCCTTGGCACCTTCGCCAAGAACACCATGGCCGAGCTTGTCGCCCAAGCCGAGATCCTCGCCGAAGTCCGCAAGTTCACATATCCCAACGACGACAGGACCGAGCGGGAGCGTGGCCAGATCGAATACCGGGGAACAACCGTCTATTTCCAGATCGACGCCTACGACGCCGATCTGAAATGGGGTTCGCCTGACCCCACTGATGCCAGCGTCACGCGCCGCGTCATGACAATCATGGTGCGCGAAGATCTATAGCTTTCACTACCCACGGGCCGCATATTGTCAGCCAGAGTTGACAACACGGGGCCTGTCAACTAGGGTTATCAGATGATCGAGATGATCCAGTCTAACACCTTCAACCAATGGTTGGCTGGTTTGCGCGATTCAAATGCGAAAGCCCGGATACAAGTCCGTCTGCGTAGATTGAGCCTTGGAAATGCAGGCGATGTTAAACCCGTAGGGGACGGAATATCCGAACTTCGTATCGATTATGGGCCGGGCTATCGCGTGTATTATATGAAGCGCGGGCCAATCCTAATTGTCCTGCTTTGTGGTGGTGACAAGAGCAGTCAGGCTCGCGACATAGCGCAGGCCAAATCAATTGCGGCCGCATGGAAGGAATGAAACCATGGACGTGACTTTTAGCCGTTACGATCCCGCCGACTTCCTCAAGACTGAAGAGGACATTGCGGCATATCTGCAAGCCGCTGCGGAAGATGGCGATACCGCTTTGATCGCAGCAGCTCTTGGGGACGTGGTACGTGCTCGCAATATTAGCAAGCTGTCCCGCGATACCGGGCTTAGTCGGGAGGGTATCTACAAGGCCCTGTCGGGTGAAGGAAATCCGAGTTTCGCGACTATCGGCAAGATTGCCGGCGCGTTGGGGCTGCGCATCAGTTTCCAACCCAACCAAACGGCGATCTAATCCGAGAGGCGGTGCCGGGCGGTCGCGTTTACCCGGCACCTGCCAGCGCCTCTAACACCAATACGGTCTTGTTCAAGTCGCCGGGCTGTTGCTGCGACAAATCGTCATAATCCTAACGGACTTCTACAGATCGATATTGCGCCGCTCGATTTCATCGAGAACGGCCTGTTCAAAATCGGTCAGGTTTTCACCGTCTTCGACTTTGTCCCAGGCATCGACCAACTCTTTGTCGGTCATCTGTTCGGGCTCCATCATCCGCGCTCCTTCGATACTGGAAGCGCGATGATCTCACGCGCCAGCCTTGCGGGCAACACCCCGAAACGGCGGCGCGATAATTGGAATTATGTTAAATATCAAAGAGTTGGCGAAACTGCGATCAATCAGTAGCCGACCTCTGGAGGTCGGATTTGGGGATAGCCTGCCAACACAGCGCCGACCTCCTGTGTCACTCGCGATGCAATTCCACGGGATTGCAGAAGATGGTCCAGACATTCTAGGACCGCCTTTAACTTCTGCGGCGCAGCCGTGGGGACCATTGCGTTGCGCAGCCGGGCTGGCTGCTTTTGAAAACTGCGATTAAACAGGCGATCGTGATGGGCACAAATGTTGCGCAAGTCGACGAGGCATTCCAGCCAGTTCGTGAAAATCGCATCCGATGGCACTCCGAACTGCGTGGCTATCTTCGTCCGTATCGTGCCGTTGAGGCACTGGAAGAGCCGGCTCGCGGCGCCGAATGTCAGGAATTCCTTCATTGTCCAGATCGGCGGGAGTGCTGGCGCGCTATAGGTTTGGCGATAATGTTTGGCCCGTTGATCGCGCGACCTCAGGTAAAGCGCAACGAATGTCTGGACCGCGTCGAGGTTGGCGGCGGCATCTCGAAATGCGCTTAGGTCGTAATATGGATGGCTGCCATGTGAATCGCTCAACGCTTCTGACATGGCGTTTCGCAGGAGCAACTCGAACTGCCCTACCGCCGCAAAACATACGTCCCGCAGCCGTATATCGCATTCATATAAGCCGAGAATATCTCTGTCGCTTACGGCCGGTTCAAAAGGGCGTCCGGGCAACGCGAGTTGGCGACGGCTCAGGAAATAAATGCGTAGCCGTTCGTAGCCGATCAGATCAATTTCATGGCCAGCAATGTTCGGATCAGCGATGACTAGCCCTCGAGATGAGAGATGCGCTATACGCTGCGCTGCCGTCGCATGGGGCTTATTGTAGGGATTAAGAGCCATTCAAAAATGAAGGGCCGCCCTTTTGCACTTTCCAGGAGGAAACGTGTGGCGACCCATGACATGACCTTTTTAGGACCGCCCCCGCCCTCTTGCAAGCACCTTTTGTGCCGGGGCGAGATATGCCGCAAGGTGCCAAATCCGAGCAGTCCTCCGTTTTCTTCGCTACCATGACCTGGGCTGATGGAGACAGAAACCTAATCGCGTGTACTTCAGCGATGGGACGAAGCTTGATGTGAGGCCATCAATTCCGACTTCAACCAGAAGCGGGGCCGAAACCGTAGCAGCGGCTTCGACCCCGTCGATTGAATGAGACCCATGCATTACCGTGGATCGACCAGAGCAACGCCTGAACGTCGACTCCGGCTCCCTCCATAACAGATCGCAATGGGTCAATTTGACATGACCGATCCTGCATGGCTCGTTCCCGCACATTTGCGCGCTTCACCCGAAGGACATCACCCGAAGGACAAACCTATGACTATCACGTCTCTCTCAGCCCGCCGCCGCCATCTCACCTCGTTCGAGAAGTGCTATGCCGTCGCCTGTCAGCTTCGCGACACCACCGGCGCCGACCAGTTCGTCGTGCGCACCGACAACCCCTTGCAACCCTTTCGCGTCTCGCGGCAACAGCCGACCGAGCGGGAAACCATCCTTGCGCTCGTAGCCTGAGCGCTTAATTCCAAACCTTCTGATCCGCCACGAGTTCGGCGGGTGTCTTGCCGGCGACCAGATTGCGCGCCGAGACATGCAGTACGTCCGCCCCCGATTCACGCACGGCGCGGGCCATGTAGGCGCGACGGTTCGCCAGGATCGCGAGCCAGCGCATATCCTTCACGGTCTCCTTCAAATCCCGTTCGCACGTCAGGTACCACAGCTTCATCTGCAGCGGGTTCTTGTCCTTGAGGATTTCCTCAAAGGCCACATAACCCTCGCCATAGCGCACGCCCTTGCGGACGTCGTTCCACAGGTCGAAATAGGCATCGGCCATTTCGCGGGTCGCGAAGTACCCGGCATCCAGGCTCTCACCCATGAGGGCTCCCGCCAGCAGCCGGCGAACAGGTCGAAGTTCGACATCGTTCATCGCGTCCATCAGGGGCAGATCGTAGTTGTACCCCTCCAATACGTCCTTCATCTTCATAGGTGATCCTCCATCGGTGAGACCTATGAACCGTTTAGAACATTAAGTGAACGTCTCGGTCAAGGCTATCACGGGCATCCGATCGGTGGGGCATTTCATTTTCGAGGACTTATCTATCCCGCCAAATTTACCGATCGTTAAGAATTGTAACTCAAAAGTTATGATTGTGAGCGAGAAGCAGTCTTGTTCCATGCCGGTCTGGCAATCCCCGGCACCCCCTGTTCCCAAATATTTGCCAGACCGGCCCCCCGGACCAGTCGACGGCATCAATTGGCGCGGAAGCTTTACGGACCATTGTAATCCCGGTGACGTCGGCCGTCAGTTTCGCGGTGGCAACGGACCGTGGCTTGCCTTCGCGACCTACGTTTCGCCGGATCCCGCGACCTGATCGCGAAGGCCCTGGCTTGGCCTGAACGTCACCACGCGCCGTGCTGACACTGGCGATTCCACGCCCGTCTTCGGGTTGCGCCCGATCCGCTCGCGCTTGTCGTTCAGCAGGAACGTCCCGAAACTGGAGATCTTCACGTTCTCACCTGCGGCCAACGCATCGCTCATCCGATCAACGATCTGCTCTACCATGTGGAGCGCTTCCGCTCGTGACAAGCCAACAGAACGATGAAGTGCTTCCGCAAGATCTGCGCGCGTCAATGTCGAGGATTCTCCCAATGCCATCCTAAGTTTGCCACTATCCATAGGCCGATGATAGATAATCTAATTCTTTCAGCAAGGTAGTAATCGGCAAAACATTAAGCCAGCGGTTTTGGTCATCTCGCCTGCGGCGAGACCGGGCTCTAGTCGCCTGCGGCTCCCGGAGCCCCTACGGGTCTCCGCCGTTCCGGTGACGATCCCTTGCCCGGGCGCCCTGCCCTCGCCGTCAGCGGGCCTGTAAAGGGCCTGCCCTGCGCCGCGATGAGGCCCCCTTCCCTTCGTCAGCCCTCCACGGCGCTCCTGGCCCACGCGCAGCGCCAGTCGCCTGCGGCTGTTGTCGTCCCCTTCGGGGCCGGTTCCCTTGTCTATGCTGGGGACCGGCGAGGGCGCCGATCCCCAGCACCAACCCTCGCGCCAGGTCATTCACCACACACTGCGCCACCCCCGCCAGTGTCCCGGCGTCGCACACCGGGTTGCTCAATCAAAAGCTGCCTCCAACCAAGCTGCGCTAGCCAATTTGCGCTGACTGGCTTCTGTCTGCTTGTCGCAGACAGCCAGCGCGGATCGGCAAGCTCCGCTAGGTCGCAGCGTGACGTCTTTTGATCGAGCGATCCCCGGCGTGCCACTTGGGACACAGGCGAAGGTGGCTCCGTGTGCGGTGAATGACAACCGACCCCTTTGCGCTCTGTTGGTCAGTAATGACGGCCCTTGCGGGCCGACGTTTCTTTGTAATGTCGCTACCGCGCCAACTATTTAGGCTCAGGTTCACCATGTACGGTAAATATCTGTCAAGAAATCAATGCAGTTAAGTATTTAGAGTTTAGGGAGTAGAATTAGCGTGTCGGAAGGGAAGGGGAGAGGCCCCGGACCAAAGACAAGGGGATAGGCCCCGCACTATAGGAGTAATGCTCATGAACATCGGTACTTTCGCCCTGAAGAGCGGCCAGCTCATCGGTTCGATCGCAACCCTCACCGTCGACCTTGCCCGCCTTGGCCTTCGCCCCGTCGAAAGCGATAACGAGAAGGCCCCCGCGTTCGAGATCATGGCGCTTAACGTCGCCCGCAAGTGGGTGCAGGTCGGCGCGCTTTGGGAAGCGACCAGCAATTCGACCGGCGAGGTTTTCTATCAGGGCAGCCTCGACGATCCCAGCCTGCCCGAGAAGATGGCAATCATGGTCTTTGGTGACGACGAGGACGGCTATCGCGTCGTCTGGAACCGTCCGGCCCCCATGCGCCAGAACATGGACGGCACCCGCCAGACCCGCCGCCGCCAGCGTGACGACAATTTCGGTGAAGGCAACGCAACCGAAGATGGCCGCATCGCACAGGGCGAAGAAGATCACGTCCCCGCGTTCTAACCTCCCGACGGGAAGGGAGAGGGTAGCCGCCCTCTCCCGACCCTTTCGCTATCCCCTGCCAAGGATGAGTTATCATGACCAAGGAAACGAATAACCGCAGCTATAGCAGTTTTGCCGACCTCGCCAAGGCCATCGGCACCACGCCCGCCGAACTGCGCAAGCAGTATCTGGACAAGGCGATTGCCGACACCATGCGCGGCGAGCAGGAAGCAGGAACCGCAGCCACGCCCGACGAGCTGGCAGCATTGGCGCGGGAGGCAGAGATTGCCGACATGATCGCGCAAGATTCCGTGCTCGACAGCTTCACCGAGGCATTCGGCGACGTGACCGCGCTTTCCATCCTCGACATAGGGGGCGAGCGGCAGGAACTGGACATGCCCGAGCCCGCCGAGGCGCAGGCAGAATGTCACGCCATCATCAACACCATCTTTGACCTTTTCCGCGATACCCGCCTTGAGCCGAGCGCGCAGGCGATTGCGTGGGGCATCGTCAATTCGTTTTACTACGAAGCGGAGAAGCTGGCCCGCGAGGAGGACACGCTTTGCCGTGACCTGAAAGACCGGATCGAGCAGGACGACCGCAGCGAAATCTATGCAACAGAGATGGAAGATTTGCAGGTCCGCGCGCAAACCAAGATGGAGCAGCGCGCCGCGATCGAATGCATGCGCGACTATGCCGCCAACTGCTACTGTTCGCAGACCGGCCGCCCATGGAGTACCGCGCGCGGATCGAGGGTTTCGAGCGTCACCACCGCAAGCCAGATCGCATCGGCCGATTTCCTCAAGGCCCGAGCAACCGCCATGCGCGAGAAGCGCAACCCCACCGGCCCGCTTGTCGTCTTTTCCGGCGGTCAGGAATGGCACGACTACCAGCAGCTTTACGCCCGCCTTGACCAGATCAAGGCCCGCATTCCGAGCATGACCCTTTGCACCACCGGCCAGCGCAAGGGATGCGACGCCATCGCCGCCGCTTGGGCCGCACAAGCTGGCGTGCCGATTGTCACCTTTGCCCCGAACGCCCAGCGCTTTGGAAAGAGCGCCGGTTTCAAGCGCAATGACCAGCTTGTCAGCCTCCGGCCCGTCGAAGCCATCATCTGCCAAGGCACCGGCATTCAGTCGCACTTGCTGGACGAACTGAAGGACGCAGGCGTTCCGGTTCACGCCTTCCGCTACGATGCACAGGCATCCATGCCCGCCGAAGCCAAGCGGCAGAATTGGGGATGACATAACAGGGGCGGACCAGCGCCGCCCCCAACCTTTCCTTGGCAGGAGCATTGGGCCAGCATCGGGGATTTCCCCGGCGCTGGCCCTTTGTCGTGCCGTTGTGCCAGGTGGGGGAAACCCTACGGTTCCCCCCACGCGCCGCCGCCAACATCGCCCCCGTCGGGGCTCGTTGGCGACGGCGCGCGGGGCGGCCTTCCCCCCTCCGGTAGGGAGCTGCCGCAGGCAACACGATCGGCCCCGCGCCGCTCTGACCGGCCACGAGGAATCGAGGGCGGGGGAGCGCGCGCCGGGCATCGAACCCGGCGCGCGCTGCTGCCGCGAGCATGAACCCGGAACCACGCCAGTCTGCCAGCGCCGCGGCTTACGTTTCGAAACAATCGGGACCGCCCTGCCCTTCCCCTTCGGGTGTCATTTCGCCCTTTCACCCATTGCGCCTTTTGGCGTCCCCGATCCGTCGCCGGATAGGCACTGGAGGAGAGAGGGAGCGACGAGGCGAGATTAACGAAGGAAGTTTCCGATGATCACGTTCCGCATCAAGGATGAGGCCGAACCCGACAACCTGCGCCCCGTCATGATCGACGCTCTGCAGATGGGCGCCCTGCGCGAAACCCTCGCCGCATACGGCGAGCGCTACGGCCTCGACCTCATCATCCACGACTACGGCTCGCTCGACGATCAGGTCTTTGCGTGGGAGGCCCGCACCGCCATGATGCCGATCGCCATGATCGCCCGTCACTTCACCTTCGACGTCGACGCAATCGCCCTGATCGAGACAGCCCAATTCCTCGGCCGACGCATCCGCATCGCCCGCCCCGATGACGAACCCGACATCATGGTGACGCTCTCGACGAACCCCGACGCCGCCCCCGAGATGGAAGTCTCCAATTCGAGCGCCTACGCGATCCTCGATATGCTCGGACTCGATACCGATAGCTGCGGCGCAATCAGCATCGACCAGCTGCGCGGCAGCCTTGCCGATCCCGTCATGGCAAGCCGGCTCGATGCCGAGCCCGGCCTTGCCCGATACCTCCCGGCACTCAACCAGATGGCCGCCATTTCCTCGCCCAGCTGCGCCCTTCGCATGGTCTGGTCTTAGCGTCCGGCAATGCCCCTCACCTGTCGCGCGGTCTCGCCTCGCTCGCCTTGGCCTGAGGGCCAGGGCTACGCATCGCCGACCGCGCCATGCCGATAGGTAAAACCTCCACACAGTCTTCCCATTCTGTCCTGCGACGCACAGCCGCGTCAAGGACGGCGGGGCCCCATATGTGGACGGCCCCCTGCTTACAAGAGCTGAGAAGAAGACCAATCGGATCGCTTGCGCTCATATGTCCGGTCTGATGTCGCGGCCGCATATGACCGCTGCCAAGATGGGTTCCGCGACGCGAGTTCCTAACACCATTTCGACCTTCGATGTCTTGGCCAGTGGGGCCCACGGAGTTGCTCGTGTCTTAGATCGATCGATCACGCCATCTGCTATCTTCTCTTGCAAGCAACTGATGTCGGGCCGCCTTTCCGGCCCAGAATTCGATTACGCCGCTACGAGTTCAGCTGTTATGCCATCCTGCGGTGGGGTAACCCGGTTCCGATCGTAAACCTCACCGCTCACCACGAGCTTCCACGCTATGCGTGCAGTCTTGTTGGCCAGCGCCACCGCCACAAGCTTGGGCGGCTTGCGCCGCAGCAGTTCAGCCAGCCAGCGCGATTGCAGGCTTCGTCCCTTTCGAACCTGCTGCAATAGTGCGGTTGCTCCGACGACCAGAACGCTCCGCAGGGCCTCATCGCCAGCTCGGGTGATAACTCCAAGCCGCTGTTTCCCGGCGGTTGAATGATCCTTTGGTGTAAGTCCCAGCCAAGCGGCGAAGTGGCGCCCTGAGCGGAAAGCTTTGGGATCGGGAACCTTCATCGTCATCAGCGCAGCGCCGACGACGCCGACACCGGGTATCTGAGCCAGACGCCTGCTCTGCTCGTGACTGCGATGCCAGAGCTGCAGCCTCTTCTCGATGATCGTAAGTCGATCCTGGAGTTGTGTGTAGTCGCCGCCCAAGTCGGCAAACATTTCCTTCGCAAGGTCTGGCAACGTTTCGTCGGCTGCAATCCGCGCCAGCAATGGCTCAATTTTGTCGAGTCCGCGCGGTGATACCAAGCCAAACTCTGCGGCATAGGAACGGATCATGTTGCTAAGCTGAGTGCGCCTGCGAATGAGCGCATCGCGTGTACCCGCAAGCATTAGGCCGGCCTGCTGATCCGCAGTTTTTGCCGGTACAAACCATGTTCGAGGTCGGCTCATCGTCTCACAGATCGCCTCCGCGTCGGCCGCATCATTTTTGTTGCGGCGAACATAGGGCTTCACATGCTGAGGTGCGATCAGAAGCACCTCATGACCAAGCTCCTCAAGCTTGCGAGACCAATGATGCGACGCCCCGCACGCCTCGATGCCGATCTGCGTTGGTGAGAGTTTGCTGAAGAATTCCAGAACTTGGTTGCGACGGAGCTTTTTTCGCAACACGACCTGATCGTCGGCGCTGACGCCATGCAGTACGAAGATGCTCTTGGAAGTGTCCATTCCGATGCGGGCGATGCTGCTCACTGACGGCCTCCTACTGTGATCTAACGACCTCATTATGATGTTCGGGGGCCGTCCACCCCAACACCATTTTCTTCGGCGGATCGATTGTAGCGCACCGCTCAATATCGGTGACCGCCGAAGAAAATCGTGACCCCCACCGCCGCTGGCGCGGCCGCTTCGCGGTCCCTGACCCGACTGCGCGTCGCAGGACAAACTGGAACCGTCATTAAGGCATCAGGAGATCGAAAAATGACCATTTCAACCGCGTCCCACGAAATCGCATTGAACGCTATTGCTGACAGCATCAACGTCGGCGGCGCTGCATATGAAATATGGGCACAGCGCTTCTCTGAAGCCTGCGATGGCTACTTCGACAGCATCGATTCTGGTCAACGAAGCGCCGCCGTCGAGATCGCGAAGAAACTCGGATACTCCGATCCGAGCGATGACGTCGAATACGATCCCAACGTCTGCAGCCGCTCGGGGATCGATAACGCCTACTGCCACTGCGGCTACCACGAATGACCCATAACATCACGGAGGTTCCGGTTAGCCGGAACCTCCCTTTTTTTGTCTGATGCCGTCCCGACCGCTGCGCGACCCCACCCGGCTCGCTCGCCTTGGCCTGTCGGCCAGGGCTACGCATCGCCGGGGCCCGCCACAAAAGGAATGGCCGCCCGAATGGGCAAGCCCATTCGCGCGGCCATCGGTCGTTTGTTCGGTGGCGAAACGGCTCAGGCTGAAGCCTGAAGCCGCTTCTCCACTTCATCCACGCCCAGCGTCTTCACCGCCTTCATGATCCGCTCAAGTCGATCATGCTGGAGCTTGAAAAGCCCCGCCTTCTCGACCGTCCCGATCGCCGCTTCCCGCACCTTCTGCTGATGCGCCTTGCGACGCTCCACCAGCTTGCGTTCCTCGGCTTCGATCGCGGCCATTTCCGCGTCCAGTGACTTCGCCATTACTCGTACCTTTCGGTCAGGCTGATCGGCTCTGAACCCGGCCACCATAACCGCTCTCACGCCATGCGAAAACCCGCGACGTACACCCCTACGACCACCTTTCGAAATTGTCCCTTCACCCACGGAGAAATCATGCGCCATCTGCCCCATTTCACCCGCGCGAAGCGCTCTATTCCCTCCGGCGTTTCCGCCTCACGGCGGCCCGGTGCCCCCCGGAAACCGGAATCATATCCGCACCAGACGAACGACGGAACAGACCGAGGCTCCAACAACGATATGTCAGCTACATTAGCACACCCTACGCAACGTGGTTGCAGGATTATGGCGTTATTACAATGGGTTGTGGCAATATTTAGTGTAATCCCAATCACTCCTATATGTAATCTCATTCACACCCATTGCTATTTATCAAATATATCAGTGGCTTGACTGGGTTTACACGGGATTACATGGACCTTTGGCACCTAAATAAACTTGCTATCCGTAGGGACCGTGGGTAGTAAATGACCGCTTTCCGCAAAAGCTCACCATCCCCTCATTCGAGAGGGTGGTTTGAAAATGAGAAGTACCCAGCGATCCGTAAGGTTCGACAAACACGATCTTGACCGGCTCGACGCGATCGCTGCCGACCAAGACAGATCCTTTGCCGATCTCGTAAGGTTCATCGTCAAGCGTCACCTGGACGGTGGCGTACTCGATAATGCCAGCCACCTCCGACTAGCGAGAGTGTGTGAGTACACACAGGCTGCCGTCGACACGATCCTGCGCGAAGAACACCCCGATCATCGAAAACTCGTCCTAGAGGAAACGACCCGTCGCATGGAGCGCTATCATGGCGCGTAAGGACGGCAAAAAAGACCGCGAAGACATTCGCGACGACGGTCGGCCCGTCCCTCTCAAACACCATTCCGCGCGCGGTGACACCCCCCGTAACAACGGCAATTTCGTGCGTGGGAGCCAGTTGCTCAACACCCAAGTCATCATGTGGCTGCAGGGCGCAAAAATGCCCTTCCTCATGTGGCTCGGAATGTTTGCCCTCTCCTACTTCACGATCCTCTCGTTCACGCTCGACGAGAACAACTTCCAGCTCATCTGCATGCGCGTGCTGTCGTGGCTTTGGGACTGGTGTGCCCTCGATCCCATGAAGCAGGCTAACCTGCAGCTTCCCGACCATACCGTGCGGCACACATTCATGGGATACGTCCCCTATGTGCCCGAAGTAGCTCTCGCCTGGCACAAGGCGATGCGCGGCATTATCGGCTCGGCTCTTATCGCCTCCTTCGCGACCATCCCGTCATCCATCTGGTACGTTGATTTCTCCCGTCGCCGGGGCGGCTCTATCATGGAAGAACGCCACGAACGCGGTGCGATGCTGGTGGACCGGGATCTGCTCTACAAGGAGATCAGCCAGCACAACCAAACCAAATTCGTCGAAGAAGCCAAAGACCTCTTCCCGGACCTGTCAGCAAAGGGTGTCCTTGCCCTACCATTCGCGGCTCGCAAGGCAGCCGGAATACACCATCCCTACCACATCGCTGGCATCCCCTACCCGCATCGGCTCGAGCAATCCCACACCATGCTGCTGGGCACCACCGGCACCGGCAAAACTACCGTCCTGCGTAAGCACCTGGAACAGATGCGTGAGCGCGAAGACAATGCCGTCGTGTTCGATCTTACCGGCGCTTACGTCGAGGCGTTCTATCACCCCGAGAGAGACACGATCCTCAATCCCATGGACGTGCGCTGCCCGGCCTGGTCGATCTTCAACGATTGCCAAACCTACAGCGAGTTCACGGCCGCAGCCGCCGCGCTGATACCCTCCGATGGCGGCTCGTCGGAACCGTTCTGGGCCCTCGCAGCGCGTACCCTCTTCATCGAAATGTGCATGAAGCTGATCGAGAAGGGACAGACCTCCAATCAGGCCCTCGCGGACAACCTGATGACCGCTGACCTCAAGCAGGTCCACCGTCATCTGCAGAAGACGATTGCGGACCCGCTGACTGCTCCAGAAGCGGCTCGCATGGCGGAATCGATCCGCGCCGTCTTCAACACCAATGCACAGGCGCTGCGCTTCCTTCCCGACGACGGTAAGCCCTACTCCATCAAGCAGTGGATCACCGGCGACAAGGCCCCCGGATCGATCCTCTTCATCACTTGCACCTACACCGACCTCGAGATGAACAAGGCGCTCCTGACCTTGTGGTCGAACCTTGCCATCCACTCGCTCATGACGATGAAAAAGACCCGCTCATTGCGGACATGGTTCATGTTCGACGAGCTGGGCGCCTTGCACCGCCTTCCTGCCATCGAAGACGGCCTTCAGACTGCCCGAAACTTTGGCGGCGCCATGATCCTTGGCCTTCACTCCTTCGACAAGCTGGTGCAGGTCTACGGCGAAGAAAACGCCCGCAATCTGTCCTCGCTCGCGCGTACCAAGCTGATGCTCGCCGCAGCCGATCTCGACACGGCCGAGCAGTGCGCCCGCTATATCGGCAATCGCGAAATTCGCCAGATGGATGAGGGCTATTCTTACGGCTACAATTCCACTCGCGACGCATCGACGCTGACGCCTCGCAAGCAGATCGAACCACTCGTCATTCCCGACGACATCATGAACCTGCCCTCGATGCACGGCTTCGTGAAATTCCCTGACGGTTTCCCTGCTGCGCGCGTCCGTCTGCAGTGGCAGCAATACCCGCAGGTCGCGGAAGGTTTCATTCGGCGTCCACCGAACAAGCCGGACGATCCAGACGGCAAGGTTCGCGGAGGTGGGGGTAAGCCGAAGGGTGGTGATGACGGTGGGCGTGGTGAATATATCGCGCTTAGCGACGAGGAAATGGCGGCGCGAGATGCGCCGATTGCGCTTGCCGCCAACATCCTTTCGCAACCCTCGGAGCAGGATCGCGAAGCACAGGAGGGACGCGATCCCAATGCGCGTGAAGCCCTTGATCGCATGGACCCTGGTGCAAGCCATTCCGCAACCACCAGAGGCGAGGCGGCCAAGGGGGATGCAGTCGACCATAACGGTCTCGACACACCAGAGCGCTCAGGCATTCGTTCCAACAACGCGGTTTCCATTCGCGATGACCAGGAGGTCGCCTCGCGATCATCACACAGGGACGTTGAGGTTGCTCGCGCTTCGAGCAACCCCTTGGAGAAGGATCTTGGCGTGCGCGAAGCGCGCGACGCAGGCGTTGGCACCGATGCATCCCAGAGCCATCACCACGATCATCCCGATCTTGGTGATTCCGGCATCGGGATGGGGGACTGACGATGCACTCCATCGCAGCAGTTCGTTCCGCTGGTGGTGCCGCCAAATACTTTACCAACGACGATTTCGTTGCCGGGGATTACTACACCAACGAGCAGGCAGGAGAGGTAAGTCAATGGGGTGGTGAAGGCCTTGCCGGCAGCGCGATCGCCGATGGCTCCGCTGTTACCCGCGAAGCGTTCGAGAAGGTTCTTTTGGGTGAGACGCCCACTGGCGAACAGATTGAGGCGAAGGAGAACCGTAGACCGGGCTACGACCTGACCTTCTCGGCGCCAAAATCTGTGTCGATCATGGCCTACATTGCCGGTGACAAGCGGCTCGTGGAAGCGTTCGCATTATCCGTCAAGGATACCATGGCCTGGGTCGAACGGAACCTCGCCGAAGGTCGCAAGACGGTCGACGGCAAGACCACCGCCGTTGCGACTGGAAACCTGGTATATGCCATGTTCCAGCACGACACGAGCCGGGCGCTCGATCCCCAGCTCCATTACCATTCGATCGTCGCCAACATGACACGCATGCCAGACGGCAAATGGCAGGCGCTCCACGCCGACAAAATCTGGTCTAACAACACCGTCATCGGCTCGGTCCAGCATTCCTACCTTCGCGGTAGGGTGGAGGAATTGGGCTATAAGGTTCGCCTCGACGGCAAGCACGGAACTTTCGAGATTGTCGATGTGCCCAAGGAGGTGATCGACGCCTTCAGCACCCGCCGCGAAGAGATCCTATTGAAGTCCGAGCAGCTCGGGATCGTGTCCCCCAAGGGCCGCGACAGCGTCACCGTTAATACGCGCGACCCCAAGCTGAACGTCGAAGACCGTGAAAGCATGGTCAAAGGGTGGGTCGATCGAGCAGAAACTTTCGGCTTCGACGGTAAGGACGTCCTTGCCACCGCTTTGCGCGCCTCTCGCGATCAACCGGAAAACCTCGCCGTCCGTGGCTACAAGGCCATGCTCGAGGTGGTGAACACCGCGCGCGAATTTGTCTCCGGCTTTCTGCGGTCCCCTGAACCACTGGTCGATGCCGGCATTGCGCGTCTGGCCCGCTCGCCTGGCGATGCCCGTGCCCAGCTCGCCGTTGCCTCGGCCGTTCGCATTCTCAGCCAGCGTGAGGCCGCTTTTCAGGTCCATCAGGTTTCCAAGACGGCTCTCGATCTTGGCCTCAAGGGCGTCACGATCGATAACGTCGAAGCGCGGATCGATCGGCTGATCAAGAATGGCGATCTCGTTTCAGGTCAGATCCAACACAAGGGCCAGATGGTTGACGCTGTCACTACGTCCGAAGCGTTGAAGATCGAGCAATCGATCCTTGATCACGTCGATGCCGGCAAAGGTAAAGGCACCTCGATCGTTGACGCTGCCAGTGCGACGTCCCGGCTTCAGGAAGCCGCCTCGCCCCGGGAACTGAATCAGGGGCAACTCGTGGCCGCGACCATGATCGTTTCCAGCGAGGATCGCTACGTCGTCGTCCAGGGCGTCGCCGGTGCCGGCAAGTCTACCATGCTGCAGACCGTTGCCGCCGTTGCTCGCGATGAGGGCAAGCAAGTCCTCGGTCTCGCGTTCCAGAACAAGATGGTCGGCGACATGCGCGAGGGCATGGTGCCCAAGCACCTCACGGCCGACGACATGGAAAAGGCCGGGGTTTCGGCTCAGACGATCGCCTCGTTCATCTGGCAGAACGAGAAATTCCTCAGCGACCCGAGCAGTCCGGGGGCGCAGCAGCGGCGGGACGAACTGGCCGGCACGATCGTCGTCGTCGACGAAACTTCCATGGTTTCCAGCGAGGATATGCTCAAGCTGATGCGCATCACCGAAGCTCTCGGCATCGAGAAGGTCGCCTTCGTCGGCGACCGCCAACAGCTATCCTCGATCGACGCGGGCAAATCCTTTGCCATGGTACAGGCCGGCGGGATCACCATGGCGCGCATGGATCAGAACGTGCGTATCAATCCAGACAACAAGCAACTCCTGACCGTAGCGGCGCTTGCCAACACTGGCCGGGCCGGTGCTGCACTGAAAGTGCTGGGCGATAATGTCAGTGAACATTCCGAACCGGCGAAACAGGCGGCCGAGACATGGTTAGCCCTCTCTGCAGAGGAACGGGCTATTACGGCTGTCTTCGTTTCGGGGCGAGAGGGACGTTCCGAGATCAATACCGAAATTCAGGAAGGATTGCGTCAGGAAGGCACTCTGAAGGGAGATGGCCTGGACGTCACTGTCCATGACCGGGTCAGCAAAGAGCGTGAGCAGTTACGCTATGCCCATCACTATACTGTCGGCCAGACCCTGACGGTGACGGGGCAAATCCGAGAAGTCGGGCTAGGGCGCGGGCAGTATCAGGTCAGCCGCATCTTCGACAACGGCAAGATCCAACTCACAGGCCCCAATGGTCGCAACTTGCGCTTCGATCCACAGAAAATCGATCCCAGCATCACCCGTAGCCGTCTCGAACTCTCCAACCTCGAAACGCTCAGAATTTATGAAGGCGATACAATCCGCTGGACCACCAACGACAAGGATCGCGGTCTGGACAATGCCGCACTGGCAAAGATCGTCTCCATCGAGGGGGGAAGCGTCACCGTCGAAACCGCGAATAACGAGCGCCTGACACTGGAGCGCGGTGATCCCATGCTCAGTAGGATCGGCCTCGCCTACGCCCTCAATATGCACATGGCTCAAGGTGTCACGGCCGATAGGGGGATCGGCGTGATGCTCTCCTATGAGCATAACCTCTCGAACCAGCGCCTTTTCAACGTCCTCGTTACTCGTGTCCGCGATGGCCTCACCATGATCGTCGACGATCGCGAGAAGCTGGAATGGCGACTGAACTCCAATCCCGGCGACAAGACCTCCTCTCTGGAAAGCACCGGGCAGCTGGACATCGATGGTGTCGATGCCAAGCAGGAAGCGGCAGACGCTGCACTTACCGCCGCTTTCGATGCGCTTGACGCAGAGAGCGGTGCCGTTGGCATGCCAAACGGCCCTGGCAGCGAAGCCATTGCTGATTTGGGCGACCTGCCCCCAATGCCCGCAGCCGATTCACACGACGGCTGCGCTGGCACTGGCAGCGATGGCAACGAGAACCCGGCCGCAGGGCGCAGTGACGTTGAGACGAGCCAGGACGGCATGTCCGATCCCGGTTCAATGGATCTGGATGACCTGCCCCCGATGGGACAATCGGAAACTGACTATTCCACCTTCGATACAAGTGCCGATCAGATCTACGACCCCGGCGCTGATGAGCCCCCTGCCCCCGCGCAGGACAAGAAAGACGCCGATCCGCTCCGGCAAGCACTGCTGGATCACCTCGAGGGGGATGGGCTCGGCATCGTCGACACCACCATTGATGACCTCACCGGCATTCCGCCGATGCCTGGCCGTGATGACGGCCAAATTCCGGGCCTGCCCGAAAAGAACCTGGGACTCGATCTATGACCAAAATCATCCCCTTTGACCGCTGTGCCTCCCTACCCTCCGCACCCAAGGGGCTGATTGATCATGGATGAAACCAAAATCGGAATGCTCATCCTGCTGGTGGTGGGATTAGGGCTACTGAAGGCTTTGGCTGGCCTCAACACAGCGCCGAAGCCTGTCTCGAAACCCTTCCTGACCAAACGTGAGGCTGCGATGCTGATCGCTTTGGAACGGGCCCTGCCACATTGCCGCATTCACGCCCAGGTGGCGATGGGTGCTTTGCTCAAGGCCCCTACAAACCCATTGCGAAAATCCCGTCACTCCGATCGCAATGCGTTCTCGCAGAAAATCGTTGATTTCGTCGCGCAGGATCGGGTGTCTGGCGCGATCCTCGCGCTGATCGAAGTCGATGATTACAGCCACAATGCGGCTCGCGATCGCGCTCGCGATGCCATGACTAGCCATGCTGGTTATCAAACAGTCCGCATTGGCCGATCTGTGCAACCCCGCTTCGAGGAGGTGCATCAGGCAGTGTCGTCGCTGCTGATGCCTCCCTTTTCAGCCAACAGCAAGGGCGGCCACAATGGGAATCGATGACCGCGACTATATGCGCGACCGCTACCGAAAGCGCAGAGGGCTAGGTGGCACCCGTTGGAATGACAAGAAGGGCCGCAGCGAACATGACGGCCTCTGGTTCTCTGAGAAGAACCAAGGATTTGACTATCAGAAGAATCGTTGGAGGCCGAAATCCAGTGGTGCGCCGAGATGGCGCAGCGCTGTCGCAAGCCTCATACCTATCCTTTGCCTTCTAACTTACGTCATTCCCATGTGGCGCGACATGAAGCGCAGCGCATGGATTCCTGACACTAACGTCGAGATCCCATTTCCTGAAAGCGGCAGCGTCACGGTCAATCGTTCCATAGATCCGCGATCGGCGACCTCGAGCCTGAAGATCGTGACGGACATGGGGAATGCCGTCATCCAACTCTATGATCCTGCGACCGACACCCATGTCATTTCCGTCTACGTTCGTCGTGGCGACGAAGTCACGATCCCTGTCCCGCCGGGCACATACCGAATGCAGGTCATCGAAGGTGACAAGTGGCACGGCCCTGAAAAATACTTTGGCAGCACAACCACGTTCGAGACCGTCAGCCGAAAAATGACATTCAGCGACGAGCATGGAAGCGGGATCGATCTTCACCGCTCGCGCGCCGGCAATCTCCACACGCGAGCCCATCTCTCAGCGCCGCAACCCTTGAAATAGAGAAATATCCGATGGGTCACCTTATTCTTGTAGTCGGGCTTGTCGGCCCAACTACCACACTACCTTATGCTCAAAAATTAGGCAGGGCGGCACTGGCATCAATGAGTCGTCGCAGGTGACAGTCGCACGCCGCCCTATTATGATGAATGGCAAGCAGGTGACCAGCGACGGCCGACCCATGTTGCACTTCCCGCGAGAATGCCTTTACCTGTCCAAGGACACACTTGTTGAGCAGATTTCCATTGTGAATACCGAATGCCCAATCAGCACATCACCATAACCCGCTCTATCGAAATAGCCGCTCGTGGCTCCATGCTGAAGAGCGCTGATGGCACGTGGACCTTTACTGGTCGAGGACACGATAGAACGCTGGTTCGATGGCGATCGGGATGCGTCGACGCTGCACCGCCTCGGCTGAGCGGCTGCAGATATGTTCGCCGAGCTCTCTACAGGGTCAACTTCATCCTATCCGGTCATATAAAGTGCTAAGCTCATCTGGATTGTCATTGGCGATACCTGTCGGTGAAGCCAGTAGCTCGGGCCACTGTTCTGACCAGTGACAGAAAGGAAGAACTGCGCCGCCCTGGCGCCATTTTACGACCTGGCGAAGATCAACATCGGCCATCAGCCACTGGGCCTGATGGGCCCGTCCAATGGCGAAAACGCCATTGTCGGGCGTGATGCAGTCAGGCGGCCCATAAACTGCCGCGGCGCCGTAATTTTCATCGAGCGAGGGGAGCCAGGGCGCGAGACCAACTGTGGGCGCCTGCACCACATAACATTGATTTTCAAGCGCACGCGCCTGCGCGCCGATCCGCACCCGCCAATAACCCTGCATATTGTCGGTTGCTGAGGGCACGAGGATGATCCTTGCTCCCGCTTCTGCCTGACGACGTGCAATCAGAGGAAATTCGGCGTCATAGCAGATGGATATGCCAACCGGGCCAAAGGGCGTGTCCAATGCTTTTATCTGCGTACCCCCTGTTATGCCCCAGATTTCCCGTTCGAAGCGGGTCATCACAATCTTGTCCTGCCAACCGACACTGCCATCGGGACAGAAGAGCCGCGCCCGGACCGTCTCAGCTCGGTGCCTGCATCGAGAAACCCGGCAGGTTGATAGCCATACGCGGGACAGCGAGTCGAAATGCGTCGGGGGGCCGTTGCAAATGCCGTCCCCCCGTTCATCCATGGAGGGATGGCAATCGGAGCAGCCGACAAACCGGAATCGGTCGGGATCGTGGCGACGCCGACATGCGCGAATGGGTCTGAATACCTTGCCTCGGTCGCGACCGGCAACGCGGACGCAGCAAAGCTGTTGGCCATTTCAAAGGCTACCCAGCGTCGGCTCAGATCATGCGTTTTAAACGCGGGAGGAAACGGTGCAGAAGCCTCCGCCTGGACGAGCTCGCCGCCATCCGGGTCTGTCCGGGTCGTCAGCGGGATCCCGCCTTGGCCGTCGGTAGGCGCCGCCTCCGTCGACATCACGATGACTTGGGCCGTTCTCGAGGATTTTTCGGTTGGACGCGCACCGGCTTCCGTCGCGCATGTTCCGCTGATCAGGGCAGCGCTTATTAGCAGTATCGCTCTCATAACGACCTCCGATTGACCAATCACGGAAGTGGAGATCGAACCGTTTCTAGTTGTCAACCGAGCCGAGCTGGGAAAGCATTTATCGACTATGCTTCGATGGGCACCATCATGTGGTTGATTGACCGACACAGCAGCGGGCTCGGTGGCGCCCGTATTCCCTTGCCCCCAACGCTTCAATCCGCGCTGATCCGCTGGTATGTCGGCGAAGGCTCACGCCAGGATGAGGATGCTGGAATCACCTTGGTGCAGCAGGCGCGCATCGGCGGCAAATGGCTTGCCTGCGACTGTCTCGGTGTCGATTGCACTCCGCCTGTTCTTACGCCGGCATTTCTATCGGAGGCTGAGACCTATTATCTGCGTCGCCTCACCAGCGCCAAACGACCGGAGCACGTCGCCATTTGCCCCTTCTTCCGTGACCAAGTCACCAACCGTATCACCCAGACCCGCAATCCGCTGACGCCGGCCGATCCCCCGGTCGGCTATTTTGAGGTGCTCCGCCCTGCGCCGGAGAAGC
The DNA here is from genome assembly GCF_001742225.1 of Novosphingobium resinovorum. NCBI lineage: Bacteria > Pseudomonadati > Pseudomonadota > Alphaproteobacteria > Sphingomonadales > Sphingomonadaceae > Novosphingobium > Novosphingobium resinovorum. The sequence continues at coordinate 123,369 of NZ_CP017078.1, forward strand.
TGGCACAGCGCCCCGATAACGACGCGAGTGACGACCGCACGCGCAACGCGTCCATACCGCGGCTGGCAAGACTGCTCTGGCGCTTGATGAACAACGCTAGCCTGCACTTGGTGGCGCCATATTCGGAGGATACCGCCGAGCGGACGATCGGCGAGGAATTCAGGGCGCTTACGCGCGCGGCGGCAAAGATCGAGGTGGCGCCAGGCATCGAGCTGGGACGAGTGCTCTGGACACATGGGGATGCCCTGCACAGCAGAAGGGCCCTTGCCGGCATTCGCGAACTCGGCCGTCGATGGCCACGCGGACACGCTCCGCAAGGGTTTCTGGCCCTCTTTGCCAAGGCATTTCAGGGCTCGACGATCTTCCCGGCCGGTTCGGAGCCGATCGACGTTGCGAACCGCGTCCAGTCGCCCTCGGTGCGCGACAATTCGATCCAGGGGCCGTATCTCGTCATTGTTGTAATAGGACAATATCCAGAAGCTCACGGCTATGCGCCCCTGCGTGCCTATGCCCAACCCATCTATTCAGGCGTGCGGTTCATACCGGTCGAGAGCAATTTCGAGCGGGCAGTGCTGCAAGCGCTTCTCCGCTCAAGGCGCGTTCTCGCACGCGAGGGCGTCGATCTGGCTCTTGAGAAGCCGATCTTCGATCGTCTGACCCCGCTTGGGGCCTGTCGGCCGAATTTTCTTGTAGAAGCGCGCTCGCAGGCGACGGGTGAAATCCGACAGCTTGTGATCCAAGCAATGCCTCTTAACACTGGCATCGGATCGACGCCGGCTACGCAGCGGGCACTCGAGCAGATTGCCCCCGCCCTTCCGATCACCTTGAGGGATGTTGAGGATGATCAGGTTGCGCGGCTCATCGCCGAAGCGCTGCACCGACTTAACTAAGACTGCATGGCTCTACGTCCACGACAATGTCGTGGCGAAGGCGCCCACAATTCCAAGCGTTACCGGGGTCGAAAGCAGGTAGAGCTTCTGCCATCGCCACCAGGTACTAGGAATGAAAAGGAGAAGGCCGCGCCCTGTAGTGAGCGTTGCCCACGCCTGCTCGCGGTAAAGTTGGACGAGAATGAGCCCCAGGGACATGATCATCGCGAGCGCGCAGCAGACCCCTGCCGCCGCATAGAGCGCGATCCAGTTGTGAAGTTCCACGGCCGAAAGATGTGCCACGATCCACAAATCTCCACCCGCTTTGCTGGTAACAATCGACGGAAAGGTCTCGTTCCCACCATCTTCCATCGCTCACAATCACCCTTCCCTTCACGAGGGGAAGCGACCGATGATGCAGCATCGCTCCAAATTGGAGACGATTTTCGGCGATCTCGGCCTGTACTCGGCCTACCACGGTCAGGAGCCTGAGGACCGTGCCAAGCCGTCGACCACACACATCGTAAAGGTATCATGCAGGTATCAGTGCTCGTTATCCTATTTCGTGGCCGGGAACGCATCACGATTCACGACGACAGTATCAAGGCATGGTCTGAGCTTGTTCAGTTTGTCGATGCTTCCTGGAGTGACAGTCACGCTACGGCGCAAATCTGCCCGCCCACCGCAGAGGAAGAGCGCATACAACTATTCTTTTCCGAAACGGGCGCCTCCTACATTCTGGGGGAAGCCGATATTTCAGCGCTTGCAGCGCGCGTTCTGCCCATGAAAGACTGAGAGCACTGGCTCGCTTGCACGGTCGATGACGGGCGAGGCCGGTGGCAGTGAAACCGGTCTTTATTGAGGATGTTCGATGTTCGCGTGCCTTATCATTGGCGATAGCATTGGTGTCGGAATGTCACGGGCGATCAGTGACCGATATGCCGGGCAATGTGATAAGCTGGTCGAGGAGCGGGCGACGGCCAGCCAGATATTGTCCTGGCGATCCCCGAACAAGTTCTACGGGACCACCCTGCTCGCTGTCGGGTCCAATGATGAGCCGAGCCGGCTGCTGGCACTCAAACTGACCAAACTTCGCCAAAATATTCCCACCCAACGAGCGATCTGGATCCTGCCATATTCACGGACGCGCGCCTATCTCATAAACTCGATCGCGGTGAGGTTTGGCGATGAAACCCTGGACCTTGCGCGCTTCCAATCAAAAGACCGCATCCACCCTGTCGATTATCGCGAGGTTGCGGCGGTCCTTCTCCCCTAGCGCTGAGTGACCGGCGGCAAGCATTCCGCAGGCGCGGCAATCGTCTCCGATCCATGATGGAATCATCGGAAGTCTAGGTCTTGCCGAATACACCGAGCTGTAATCTCCATTGCTCCAGATGTTGCAGCGCCGGCCGCAATCCATGTGCCAACGGCCCCAGTCCGTAAAGTTGATAGGAATCCGGTGGCGGCGACGTCGTCCTCGAGACCAGACATGCCGCTTCCAGTTCCCTCAGGCGGACGGTAAGCACGTTGGCGCTGATCCTCGGTATCTCTCGGCGAAGGCGCGTGAAGCGAAGATCGTCTTTGCTCAGTGCTACCAGGATGTGCAGCACCCAACGTGCGCTCAGGGTTTGAAATATCGCGTCGGCTGCAGCGGGGTCTATCGATCGATGAACTTGGCTCTGTGACTCGATACCCATCCAATTGCTCTCTTAACAATCAAGGACGCGGCGGGACTGCGCCAGCTCTTTCGCGGAAGCCGATCCTGGTGCGGCAGGGCGGCTGGTTATCGGCTACGGAAAAAGTGCTGAGACGCGAGTGCGAGCCGCGAGAACCTTAGTTCCAACCGGGGGTTACGGGCGCCTCGGCATGTGTTCATCCGGCTGAAGGGGGACTGTTTCGGGGCGCGGGCGCACCTCTCGACGGCTGGCGCAACCCGGGTTTTGATGAACAACGTCGCATCGAAAGGCATAATAGATTTCCCTCCGTGCGTTCCGCCGAAACAAGCGTGGACCGCATCCCAAATCAACGTGCCGAGATGCGATGGCCATCGGCGTAAGTTTCATCGCTCGAATGTAATACGCACCCCGACGCCCAACCCCTCAGCCTCGGCGCGGCCAATCGTGCTTTTGGCTAAAGCCTGTTCCGCCCCCGATCGAGCCGCGCCTTGCCTCTCCATGGGCGTGCATGAACGGAAGTACGCGCTGTCCGAGACGTTAGCCGGGGAACGAAGGCTGGCACTCGCGCCATATAGTCGCGATACTCACACCCGAATTTTGCGAGCGCCGCCTTCTCCTCATGCCGGGCTAGCCGGATGTACATCACGACCAGCACGGGGAACATGGCGAGCGTCAGTAACGTCGGCCATTGCAGCAACAAACCGAGCATCACGAGGATGAACCCGATATATTGCGGATGGCGGACCCTGGCATAGATTCCCGTCGTCGCGAGCTTGTGAACTCGCTGGGCTGCGTGAAGCGGTGCCCATCCGGCCGAGATCAGCCAGAAGCCCGCGCCGATCAGCACGAAGCTGGCAAGATGGAACGGGCCAAAATGCGGGTTGACCCTCCAGCCGAACATCATCTCCAAGAGGTGGCCGGCATCGTGGCTCCACCAAGCGACGCCGGGGAAATGCGACTGGAGCCACCCCGACAGCAGGAAGATGGTGAGCGGGAAGCCATACATTTCGGCGAAGAGCGCGACGATGAACGCACTGAACGCGCCGAAGCTGCGCCAGTCGCGCCGCGTTGCCGGCTTGAAGAAGCTGAACGCAAAGAGGATGAAAACGGCGGCGTTGACCAGCGCGAGCCCCCACAGACCATAGCCATAGTCGGCGTGCGTCATCGCGACTCTCCTTCGATGCGGCCGTTGGGATTGGCCGGCAAGCCGAGAGGTGCCTGACCGGGCTCAGGGCCATGCTGATGCCCACCATGGCCGTGGTGCATGAACAGGGTAACCGCTGCTTCGAGCCCACGTGGGATGTGGAGAGGCTTCAGTGTACGGTCAGGGTTCTTGCAAAGGCACACTGGTCATGGATGAAGGAGATGATCTGGGGGATCATCCGCCAGGTATCTGCAAGAGCCTGATTTGCGAGGGGATCCTGGAGTTGGTCGATCCATGATGTGCCGTCGATGATCGTGCTTTGGCCAAGGATAGCTGCAAGCGGCAAGCCGAACTCTCGGTCAGACACGAAGGGCTTCCATGCGTCCATGTCCAGATGCATTGCAGTGAAGAAGCCATTGGCGAAGTCTTCCAGCAGGACCTCGCCGTCCTCGGTCCGCATATAGATCGGCGCATAGACCTCAGGGCACTCGGCAAGCTCGATGCAGATCTGGTTGTAGCGCTTGAGGATCGTTCGGCGTGCGGGCGCCGATCGGGCGCTTTGGACGTGTTCGCGCAGGATGCTCTTGAGCCATATGTCCGGATTGATGATGGACGGGCCGGCAGCCAACGCCGCGAGGAAGCCATCGATCGAGGAGACACCGGCGACCGGCGGATCAAGCGTATCGAGCCAGATTTCGAGCTGCTCTAATGAGAGCGTTCTGCCGGATGCGGTTTGACGTTTGAAGCTCATGCTGCCAGCGCTTCTAGCCGATCAGTCGCAGGGCGCCAGTTCCATGCCAACAGGCTGTGCAGATCGTTGATCATTACCTCTTCATTCACGATCCGTTCAAGCACATCGTTGAGCCAGGTGTAGGGATCGAGGCCATTGAGGCGAGCAGTCTGGAGAAGCGAGGCAAGCACCGCCCAGGTCCGGGCTCCTTCCTCGCTCCCCGCAAAAAGGCTCGACTTTCTGCCCTGGGCAACATTTCTCATCCCACGCTCGACGGTGTTGGTATCGACCTCGACACGCCCGTCTTCCAGGAATAGCGTCAGGCCCTTCCAGTGGTTGAGGGTGTAGCGCATCGCCTTTGCCAGATCGGATTTGGGTGAGAGCCTGGGCAGCATGTCGTCGATCTGCGTTTTGATCGTAGCCATCACCTTACAGGTTTCCGCCTGGCGGGCCGCTAACCGATCTGCGGCATTGCTGGCGCGCACCCGGGCCTCGATCGCGTAGACCTCGCCGATCAGGCCGATGATCGCGGCGGCCACCGGCGACGGGGATTTACGGTAGGCGTCCACGAACTTGCGACGGGCATGGGCAAGACAAAAGACCAGCACGATCCCTTCCGCCCCCTTGCGGACCAGCGCCTTGTAGGCGCCATAGCCGTCGACCTGGAGGATGCCCCGATAGCCGGCTAGCTGCTGGCGCGCTTCGGCATGCCCGCGGCCGCGCGCGTGAATGTATGCCACCGCCGGTCGCGCCGGGCCTGACCAGGGACCATCATCGCAGGCATGTGCCCAGAACTGCGTGATCCGGGTTCGTTTTCTTCCTTTCTCAAGGACCGGCATTCGCGTCCCGTCACAGAAAATCCGCGATTGCGCGTGGATGTACGCGAGTTGCAATTCATACAGAGATCTCAGCCACCATGCGATCTTGCGCATCCAGCGGCTTGGTAGGGCGCGATCGAGGATGGCGCCCTGTCCGGCCAGCATCTGAAGCTGCCGGTTGAGAGGGATTGACCATGCAAATCGCGCTGTGGCCATCCAGGCCAGCGTCGAGGTGGTAACCATCGAGCCCGGGATCGCACGCCGGGGCGCTGGTGCCTGAATAACCCCCTCACGGCAATTGCGGCAGGCATAGCGAGGGCGAACGGTACGAATGACGCGTACGATGGCCGGAACCCAGTCGAGGGCCTCACTGGCATCCTCTCCGATTTTGTGGAGTTTGCCTGCGCAGCAAGGGCAATCCAATGTCTGCGGATCGATCACCTGCTCTACCCGCTCAAGATGGGCGGGCAGCGCCATTATGCCGCGCTTCGCGCGCGGGCGCTTGATCACAGGCTTGTCTTCTGGCGCTTCATCGTCATTGGCCGCGACCGTCGGCGTGCTCACAAGATCGCCCAGATCCAGTTGCCCCTGATCTCCCAGAATGACGCTGGCGCGTTCCGATCGATTGCCGAATGCTTGTTGGGCCATGCCTTTGAGGAGCGAGCGCAGTTGAGCGTTTTCAGCCCGGAGTTCCCGCACAAGGGCGGCCATCTGTTCGAGATCTTCGGGAAGGTCATCGGCTCGCGAGGGCATGGCGGATTATACCACACCACCCTTGTGCCGCCACTCAAAACCGCAGATTTCAGCCAAAAACCTTAGGGCGCCTTTCCTCCTGGAACGGCAGCCTGCGCCAGTCCAGGCCCGATAGAAGTGCCACACATTGCGCCCCCGTCAGGGCAAGCGTCCCTCCTTGCAATGGGGGCCAGTGGAACCTCCCACGGTCGAGCCATTTTGTCGCCATAACCGCGCCGGATCCATCATGACGGACCAACTTGACCTTGTCAGCCGCCTTGTTGCGGAAGACAAACACATCACCGGCACAGGCATCATGGCCCAGAACATGTGTCACCAGTCCCATCAGCCGGTTGATCCCGGCCCTGAAGTCGATGGGCTGCGTCGCCACATAGATCCGCACGCTTCCATCGATCGGGATCATTCCCGGATCGCCGCCAGAACGGTGCGCAAGTGCTCCGCCTCGACGGCGCCGCAAATACGAACTGTCACATCGCGCACCACCAATTCCATGCTGGGCGGCGATGCCGGGACGGCCGGCATTTGCGCGTGCTCCTCGCCAACCACCGTCACTGGCACAAGCCGTAGTTCTTCAACGGTCCCCGCCGCTCGCGCCTGCCGGCGCCAATAATGCAGCAGGCCAAGGCCGACGCCGTTATCCCGCGAAACCTGCGCTACCGTTTTTCCGGAAGTGAAGCTTTCCGCAAGAATACGATCGCGCTCATCATCCGGCCATCGCTCGTGCCGACGCCGGACTGGCTCCAAACTAACAGTCAAACGCGAACTTGCACTGTGCGACGCACACGTCAAACCAACGTTTGGCACCGCATCAATTTCGTCAACCACTGCTCGAGCTCCTCAACGTCTCGCGCAGATCTACCCCTCAAAAACCAACCAGAATACGTGGGGTCGGGGCAGCGGTTACTGAACAGGTGCATGAGCGGGCAGGCGAGCAGGATGAGATAGGGCAGCACGCCCAGGAAGTGCGCGGTATGCTCGGTGAGGAGGAAGAAGCTGGCGACGAGCAGGAAGCCGATCAGAACGATCTTGCCGCGCTTGCGCATGCGATGGTCATGTTCGCCCATATCCCGTCCTCTTCTGGTCAACGTCCAGCCAGCATAGGCTCGAGTCCAAGGAGCAAGATATAAGTAGAGACCGAAGTCCGAAGGGCATCGCGCAAGCATGGGTAAGGTGATCGATCGGATCGGCCACCGGCGTTCGCGCGACGCAGCTGTCGGGGAGCAGCGGTCGTGCTGCGGCTTTTGCGTATAGGCGTGCGGCGTCTGCGAACCAATGCTGCGCTCACGAACTAATCGTGAGAGGCAGGCCCGCGTCCATGCACAAGAGAAAGAAACGGCACCATTCCCGCAACCAGTCCGGAGTGACCGTCCTCGAGCGTGAAGCAAGGATCGATCTGGCCAAGCGCCCGGCCGATGGTCTCGGCGTTGCCTTTCTCGGCGCATCGGGAACGGTCACAGGGTCGCGTTATCTGGTGGACGATGGTGAAACTCAGATCGTGGTCGATTCCGGCCTGTTTCAGGGACCCAGGGATCTGCGCCGCCTTAATTGGGCATCGATCCCACCCGAAGTCGCGGATGTCGGCCAGGTGCTGCTGACCCACGCCCATCTCGATCACTCGGGCGCACTACCGCGCATGGCGCGCCTGGGCTGGGACGGGACCGTCCTTGCCACGCGGGCGACCGCGGCCCTGTGCGAGCTCCTTCTTCCCGACAGCGGCCATCTGCAGGAAAAGGATGCGGAGTTCGCCAACCAGCACGGCTTCTCCAGGCACCAGCCGGCGCTGCCCCTCTACACCCAGGCCGACGCGCGTCTGGCATTGCAGCTCTTCCGCCCGATCGAGTTCGGAGCGTGGCATGCAGTCACGGACGGCATCAGGGTGCGCTACCATCGCGCCGGCCACATCCTCGGCGCGGCGTCGATCGAGATCGACTGGAAGGGGCGGACAATCCTCTTCTCAGGCGACATCGGCCGTTACGGCGATGCGGTGATGAAGGATCCCGAGCCGCCCGCGCGCGCCGACTATGTCCTGGTGGAATCGACCTATGGCGATCGGCGCCACGAGCAGGTCGATCCGACAAAGACGCTTGGAGATCATGTCGAACGATGCGTCGAGAGAGGCGGGACGGTGGTGATTCCGGCCTTCGCCGTGGGACGGGTTCAGTCGCTTCTCTATCATTTCTCGCGTCTGCGCGCGCAGGGACGCCTCCGCGACATCCCGATCTTCCTCGACAGCCCGATGGCGATCAACGCGAGCGGGCTGATGTGCGATTTCATGGACGAGCATCGCCTGGCCCGCGCCGAGTGCGAAGCGGCGTGCAGCGTCGCGCACTATGTGCGCGAAGTGGAGGAATCCAAGGAACTCACCGCCAACCCCGCTCCCAAGGTCATCATCTCGGCCAGTGGAATGGCAACGGGCGGCCGCGTGCTCCACCATCTCAAGCGCTTCGCGCCGGATGGGAAGAACCTCATCCTCTTCTCAGGCTTCCAGGCGGCGGGCACCCGCGGCGCCGCCATGATCGGGGGCGCCCGGACGATCAAGATCCACGGCGAGTATATCCCGGTCGAAGCCGATGTCGCCAACCTGACGATGCTTTCGGCGCATGCCGACAGCGACGAGCTCATGCGCTGGCTCGGGTCGCTGCAAGAGCCCCCGCGCCATGTCTATGTCACGCATGGCGAGCCGACCGGCGCCCAGGTCCTGGCGAAGCGAGTCTCGGAGGATCTGGGCTGGGCATGCAGCGTACCGGCGCTGGGTAGCTGGGGCATGCTCGCGTGAAGCCCGGGATCATCGAGGACGCCGAAGTAGAGCCTGTCGCGACGACGCTGCGGGCACACCGCCTCGGCCTGTCCGCTGCCGGAGGTGATCTGATCGCGGTCATGCGCCAAGACTGTCCCGTCTGCCGCTCGGAAGGTCTCGCGTCGCGCGCGCAGGTCGCGCTGCACGCCGGCGGGCGGGAAATCGTCGTCTCGCTGCTGCACAGTTCCGCGGAGGCTCCAGCGCCCGGCGAGATCGGCCTGTCCGAATCCGCATGGCGGCGGCTCGGCGTCAGCGAGGGCGATCCGGTCGAGATCGCGCACGCCCAGCCTCTCGCCTCGCTCGCCGAAGTGCGTCGGCGCATCTATGGCAATCGTCTCAGTGAAGGGGCTTTTTCAGCGATCATGACCGACATCGCCGAGCGACGCTATAGCGATGTCCATCTCTCGGCGTTCATCACGGCATGCTCAGCGGTCCCGCTCGATACGGACGAAACGATCAGCCTGACCAGGGCGATGGTCGATGTCGGCGAGCGATTGCAGTGGTCCGGAGCGGTCATCGTCGACAAGCATAGCGTCGGTGGATTGCCGGGCAATCGCACCACGCCGATCATCGTCTCGATCATGGCCGCGGAGGGCCTGATCATGCCCAAGACATCGTCGCGGGCGATCACCTCGCCGGCCGGCACGGCGGACACGATGGAGGTGCTTGCACCTGTCGACCTCGACGTTTCCGCCATCCGCAAGGTGGTCGAGCGCGAAGGCGGCTGCATCGCCTGGGGCGGCGCCGTCAATCTCAGCCCGGCCGACGATGTGATCATCGGCGTTGAACGAGTGCTCGATATCGATGCCGTAGGGCAGATGGTCGCCTCGGTGCTGTCCAAGAAAATCGCGGCCGGTGCGACCCATCTGGTCATCGATATCCCGGTCGGGCCGACCGCCAAGGTACGCGGAACCGATGCCGCCGATACGCTCGAGCGCGCGCTGAGCTCGGTCGCCCAAGCCTTCGGGCTTCGCACGCGCGTGATGCGCGGCCCCGGCGCGGAGCCGATCGGACGGGGCATCGGCCCGGCGCTTGAGGCGCAGGATATCCTTGCCGTCCTCCAGGGGCAGCCGGGCGCCGAGGATCTCGCCCACCGGGCCTGCGAGCTGGCGGGAGGACTGCTTGAGCTCGCTGACGCGGCCCCGGCCGGCGAAGGCTATGCGCGTGCGCGGGCGTGTCTCGAAAGCGGCGGGGCCTGGGCCAAGTTCCAACGTATCTGCGAAGCGCAGGGCGGCATGCGGGCTCCACCGGTCGCCCGGTTTCAGCAGGATATGATCGCTCCCTATAGCGGCCGCCTGGTGAGTATCGACAATCGCAAGCTCGCGACGGTCGCGAAGCTCGCCGGCGCGCCGGTGGCCAAGGCCGCTGGCGTCGCACTGCAGTGTCGGCTGAACCAGATGGTGGATGCCGGGGCTCCCTTGTGTAGCATTCATGCCGAGAGCCCGGGCGAGCTCGACTATGCGGCGGCCTATGCCGTGAGCGACGGGCCGATCTTCGGGATTGAAGCGCTATGAACCGTCCCGTCCTGTTCGCGCTGCCTGGCAGCGAGGCCCTGGCACAGCCGCTATCCGCCGCGCTCGATGCAGAGGTCGGCACGATCGAGCATCGTCAGTTTCCTGACGGGGAAACCTATCTCAGGGTCGGAAACGACGTCAGCGACCGCGAGGTCATCCTGCTGTCCAGTCTCGATCATCCGGACGCCAAGCTGTTGCCGCTGCTGTTCGCAGCCGACACCGCGCGCGATCTTGGCGCTCGCAGGATCGGGCTCGTCGCCCCTTACCTCGCTTACATGCGCCAGGACATACGCTTCCATGCCGGCGAGGCGGTGACGTCGCGAACCTTTGCTGCGATCCTGTCTCGCCATCTCGACTGGCTGGTGACGGTCGATCCGCATCTCCATCGCTACCATGAATTGTCGGAAATCTACCGCATCCCAACCCAGGTTGTTCATGCCGCGCCGTTTTTGGCCTCGTGGATCAAGCGCAATGTCGCTCGCCCGCTGATCATCGGTCCGGACCTGGAAAGCGAACAGTGGGTCTCGCAGGTGGCGGCCGATGCCGATGCTCCGTTTCTCGTGTGCGAGAAAATCCGATCCGGCGACCGTCACGTCACCATCTCGATTCCGAATGCCCCAGCGTTTCTCGATCGCCAGCCGGTGCTGGTCGACGATATCGCCTCATCCGGTCGGACCCTCACCGAGGCGGCGCGCCAACTGGTCGGCATGGGGTTCGCGCGACCGGATTGCGTGGTCGTGCATCCGCTTTTTGCCGGCGATGCAGCGCAGGTTCTGGGTGGGCTTGTCGAAAGGATCGTCAGCACGAACGCGGTTGCACATGCGTCGAATGATATAGACGTCATGCCAGCGATCGCGGAGGCCGTTCGCCACCGGATTGAATGGCGTGCTGCGCGTCAGTTCTAAGACGGAAATGAACGCCCGGCAAACGCTGTGCGCGTCCTCATCCATTGACCCTAAACGAGTCCGAACCAATCTCCTGAGATCTCCCTTTCGGAGAAAATCGCGGCAGGGAAGGAGGATATGTCGTGTCGCACACACGCTCGTTCATCGATCCCCTCGACGTTGCTGGGCACCTGAAGCTTGAGCCCGAAGTAAAGCGCGCCACCCTGCTATCCTGGGCGTCCGATCGCGCAGCCGTCAAGGGCCAACCCGCCCCCCTCGCCCGCCGGGCGCCAGTAACCCGCTGCCGGTCGACGATGTGATGGAAGCGTAGCGATGGCTCGATCGCGCCGAGGGCGGCGCGGGCAACTCGCATGCATCGTCCGGAGCAGAGACCCGGCAATGAGCCGCAGCGACCGCGGCATTGGTGTGAGCGGAGTAGCCGAACCCTCACAGTTTCGCTGTCCTTCGCCGTTTTGCCTCGCCAAATTTTTACTCTTGACCTGGGACCATAGTCCAACGTGCAGAGAAGTATCCCTTGAAGCGCTGCCCTCGCGGCACTGCGTATTGATCGATCTCGGGGGCTATGGGGAACAAGCGCGTCGTGCATATCGTCGATGACGAAGAGACAATACGAAAAGCACTAAGTTTCACGTTGCGGACCGCAGGGTTTGCCGTAGAAGCCTACGCTTCGGGGCCGGAGTTTCTGTTGAGCGCAGAGGACGCCGAGAAAGGCTGCGTGGTTCTCGACATGCACATGCCCGACATGGACGGCCTGCAGGTTCAGGCGGAGCTGACGCGACGCGGTATCGACATGCCCGTCGTGGTGCTGACGGGCAATGGCGATCCTACGCTCGCCGTACAGGCGATGAAGGCGGGCGCTGCCGACTTTCTCGCCAAACCGGTCGAGAAGGCCGCATTGCTCGGCGCGATCGACCGCGGCTTCAGCTGGCTTGAGAGTATAGCCCGTCGTGCCTCCGAACAGGCCGACGCTCTTTCGAAAGCCGCGAGACTGACGCAGCGCGAACGGGCCGTTCTGAGAGGAATTTCGCGAGGCTATCCAAATAGCCTTATCGCAGATGAACTCGGCGTCACGTCGCGCACGGTCGAGCTGCATCGGGCCAGTCTGATGATCAAACTCAACGCGCAAAGCCTGCCCGACCTGTTGCGGATCGCTTTCGCCGTCGACCTGCACGAATCGACCGAAAACGGGCACCCCTAAAATTCTCGGCCGTGCGATGCCGGATGCTATGCGGATCGGGCCGCGGCCAGTTCGGCGATGATCGGACAATCCGGCCGCTCGTCGCCTTGGCAGCGCTCGGCCAGGTCGATTAGCGTGTCGCGCAGCGCCGTCAACGCCTCGGCTTTGCGCTGAAACTCATCGGCGCGGGCAAGGGCAAGCCGCTTCACCTCCGCGCTGGCACGGCCGGTATTGGCCCAAAGGCTGAGCAACGTGCGGATCTCCTCGATCGGGAAGCCGAGATCGCGGGCATTGGCGATAAACCGGAGGCGATGGAGGTCGCGCTCGCCATAGTCACGATAGCCAGCACCCCGACGCGCCGGCGCCGGGATGAGGCCGATCTTTTCATAATGGCGGATCATCCGCTCAGAGACGCCGCTCTGCCGTGACGTCTCGCCGATGTTCACAGTGCTTTCCGGTTGAGGCGCAGCGCGTTGGTGACCACGCTCACCGAAGAGAGCGCCATCGCCGCCGCCGCGATAATGGGCGAGAGCAGAATACCGAACAGCGGATAGAGCGCACCCGCCGCTACGGGCACGCCCGCGACATTGTAGATGAAGGCGAAGACGAGATTCTGGCGGATGTTCGACATGGTCGCTTGGCTGAGCCGCCGCGCCCGGACGATGCCAGTCAGGTCGCCCTTGAGCAGCGTGACGCCAGCGCTCTCGATCGCGACGTCGGTGCCGGAACCCATGGCGATGCCGACGTCGGCGGCGGCCAACGCGGGGGCGTCGTTGACACCGTCGCCGGCCATGGCGACGACCCGCCCCTCGCGCTTGAACCTGGCGACCACGGCGCTCTTCTGATCGGGCAGCACCTCGGCTTCGACCTCGTCGATGCCCAGGCGTCGGGCGACCGCTTCCGCGGTCGTGCGGTTGTCGCCGGTCAGCATGACCACGCGAATGCCCTCCGCCTTGAGCGCGGCGAGCGCTTCTGGTGTCGTGGCCTTCACCGGATCGGCGATCGCGAAGGCGCCGCCGACTGTGCCGTCGACCCCGATGAAGATCGCGGTGGCGCCATCCCGGCGCAGCGCGTCGGCCTGGCTGGCGAGCGCATCGGTCGCAACCCCTTCGTCGGCAAGGAACTGCGCATTGCCGAGGACGATGCGCCGCCCTTCGACCGTGCCGAGCGCGCCGCGCCCGGTCGGCGAGTCGAAGTCGATGACGTCGCTCGTGACGATGCCGCGATCCTTCGCGGCCTCGACGATTGCCAACGCGAGCGGATGCTCGGACGCCCGCTCGACCGAGGCGGCAAGACACAGCAGCTCGGCTTCGTCGAAGCCGGGCGCCGGCACGACCTGGGTGACGGCAGGCCGGCCTTCGGTCAGCGTGCCTGTCTTGTCGACGACGAGAGTGTCGACCTTCTCCATATGCTCGAGTGCTTCGGCATTTTTGATGAGAACACCGAGCCCGGCGCCGCGGCCGACCCCGACCATGATCGACATCGGCGTTGCCAGCCCCAGTGCGCAGGGACAGGCGATGATCAGCACGGCGACCGCCGCCACCAGCCCATAGGCGAAGCGCGGCTCGGGACCCCAGATGCCCCAGGCGATGAACGCGACGGCCGCGACCGCGATGACCACGGGCACAAACCAGCCCGACACCTGATCGGCCATGCGCTGGATCGGCGCGCGCGAGCGCTGCGCCTCAGCGACCATCTGGACGATGCGTGCGAGCATGGTATCGCGGCCGACCTTGTCGGCGACGATCACCAGCGCACCGGTCTGGTTGAGCGTGCCGCCGATCACTGTGTCGGCCTTTGCCTTGGTGACGGGCATGGATTCGCCGGTGACCATCGACTCGTCGAGCGAGGAGCGGCCGTCCTCGACTACGCCGTCGACCGGCACCTTCTCGCCCGGCCGCACCCGCAGGCGGTCGCCCACCGCAACCAGATCAAGGCTGATTTCCTCTTCGTTCCCATCAGAACCGATCCGGCGCGCGGTCTTTGGTGCAAGGTTGAGCAGCGCCTTGATCGCGCCCGAGGTGCGTTCCCGCGCGCGCAGTTCGAGCATCTGGCCGAGCAGCACGAGGACGGTGATCACCGCGGCCGCCTCGAAATAGACGGCAACCATGCCGTCCTCGCCGCGGAAGGCCGGCGGGAACAGCTGAGGCGCGAGCGTCGCGATGACGCTGTAGATCCAGGCGACCCCGGTCCCCATCGCGATCAGGGTGAACATGTTGAGGTTGCGGGTCTTGAGCGAGGCCCAGCCACGCTCGAAGAACGGCCAGCCCGCCCAGAGCACGACAGGCGTCGCCAGCACGAACTGGATCCATACCGAGGTCGACATCGGCACGAGGCGATGGATCGCGGGAAAGACATGCGCGCCCATCTCGAGGATCAGCACCGGGAGAGCCAGCACGAGGCCGACCCAGAAGCGCCGCGTGAAATCGACTAGCTCGTGGCTGGGGCCGCTGTCGGCGGTCACGGTCGCGGGTTCGAGCGCCATGCCGCAGATCGGACAGGACCCGGGATGGTCCTGGCGGATCTCGGGATGCATCGGGCAGGTCCAGATCGTGCCTTCGGGCGCCGCGACCGGCGGCGTCGGCGGGCCGAGATAGCGCTCGGGATCGGCGATGAATTTGGTCCGGCAGCCCGCGCTGCAGAAATGATAGCTTTCACCGCTATGCTCGGCGTGATGCGCCGTGGTCGCCGGGTCGACGGTCATGCCGCAGACCGGGTCCTTGACGCCGGTCGCCGCTTTAGCGGTGCCGTGGCCGCCGCAGCAACCGCCGCCATGCGCCGCTCCATGTGTCTCGTTCATCGCCTCGCTCCTTTCGACGCCTGACGATCTAGGGTCTGACACCGTGTCAGGGTCAATACGTAATCGCCTAAGCGGCCAAATCGGCGGGCCCGTTCGCTTGGCCGCCATCAGGCCGGGGAGCACGCCGTCGGCATTGGGCTGGGTATCGTCGATGCCATCGAGCCGCTGCACGGTCAGGCGGAAGGCGAGCCGCATGAGACCCGTGCTGTCGGCCATAATCGGCGATTACCAGGCGCCAATCCGGGCGCAGCATGGCAAGCATGGCGGCACGCCACCGCTTCTCCCGCGCCCACAGGCGGATCGCGCGATCATAGTCTTTCGTCGATCCAGTCCCGCGCGGCGGGGTGTACGATTGCATTGGCTTCTCCCAACGCGAGGCGTTCGAAACGATAAACTACATCGACATGGGTGGCGACAGTGTCCCCAGCCAGGCGACCAGCCCGAGAATGACGATCGCAAGACCGCCTTCGACGACGAGGCTCGCGCGCAGCAGCGCCTGCGCCCGTGGCGCGTCCTCTTCCTCGATCGCCTGCGCAAGTGCCGGGGTCAGGCGATAACGGTTGAGCGCGGCCAGGCCCAGCATGCCGGCGAAGAGCAGCAGCTTGGCGATGAGCAGCAGGCCGTAGGTCGACTGACCGAGCGAGGCGATGTTGCCCGGGCCGACCAGAAACCAGCCGTTCACCGTCCCGGTCAGGATCAGCAGGGCGACGATGATCGTGCCGACGAGGGAGAAACCCCGCAGGGCTTCCTCGGCCAGTGTGACCTGGTCCATGTCTTCAGCGGCGACATCATCGGTTGCGAGCCTGGGAAGAACCAGCGCGAGGAAGGCGGCAAGCGCGCCGACCCAGGCGCCGGCGGCGAGCAGATGGATGAGATCGGCCCCCAGTTGCAGCCAGCCCGCCTCGCCTTCGCCGGCCGCGCCATGCCCGCTCCAGGCGAGGGTCGCGAGTGCGACCGCGCCTGCCAGAGTGGAGGCGATGAAGGCAGGACGGGATTGCCGGCGATAGAAGGGGATGGAGAGCAGAAGAACGAGGAGCGCGACGAGGCGCGCCTTCAGCGCCGTTCCCATGGACGTGCCGTTGAACAGCTCTGCGACCATGGAAAGATCAGGCTGGGTGAGCGGCAGCCCGGTCATGGCCGCTGCCTGCAACGCGAACCCCAGCGCCGACAGCAGGAGGGCGAGACAGGCGAGACCGGCCACCATTGCTACCATCGGCAGATGCCGCTGTACCGTCCGGCCGCCGCCGGGCGCATAGAGCGCGAACAGCGGCAGGCCGAACAACAGGCCGAGATCGACGTAGAGCGCCCAGCGGACGGCGACGAGTGCCACGTCGTTCATGGCGTCACTTGACGGTAAAGGCGAGATTGCCCTGGATGCGGTGCGTGTCGGTCGAGACGACGTGCCAGGCGACCTGATAGCTGCCCGCCATGAGCGGCTTGGCGAGCGTCAGCACGAGCGTCTTGTCGCCTTCGACGGACGTCTTGAAGCCGGTTACCGCCATGCGGTGGTTGGGCATGCCGGGCATGCCGGTCATCACGATCTCGGCGCCCGACAGCTTCGGCATCAGACCTTCACTGAAGGTGAGCGTGATACGCGAAGGCGCCGAGACGCTGGCGTTCGCGGCGGGCGTCGAGGACACAAGCTTGGGATGCGCGTAGGCCGGAGCAGAAACACTCAGGCCGACGGCGGCGATAACTGCGAGAGGCGAAAAGAAACGCATTGGAACATTCTCCTGTAGATCCCATGAGACAATACGCAGCCCGAGCCCCCACCCCTCGCAATTATTCTTTTCAATCTACAGCAAGGGTTCCTGGACCATCGTGCGTATTGAAGGATGAAGACGGAGAAGCACCATGGATGAACTTGACCACCTGCTCTCGCGGTTGCGCGATGCGCCTCTCGATCCCAGGCTCGGCGGCCTGGAAAGCCGGGTCATGGCGGAAATAGCGCGCATCCGGGCCATACCAAGCCTTGGCGCTATGACGTTCGGCATCGCGGCCGCAACCGCGCTGTTCATCGGAATTGCCGGCTCGGCAGTTCCGACACGGTCTGCTGATGCCAAACCGCTATCGCCCTTCGATGCTCGGCTCGCGCTTGCGCCCTCGACGCTGCTGAGCTCGCAGTGATGCGCGACCGCCGCCGGCTCCTGCTCCTCGTCCTGGTGACCTTCGCCGCGGCGATCGCTGGCGTTGTCATTGGCCGCGTCTATGTGGTTCCAGTGCGCCCGGTCGAAAATGAGCTGCACGAGCTGCTCCATCGCGATCTGAAGCTGAATTCAGCGCAACACAGCCGACTCGAGACAATCGAGAAGAACTACGCGATCCGGCGTCAAGCGCTGGAGGCCGAATTGCGCGCCGACAATGCGCGTCTCGCGGAAGCGATCGAAGCGGAGCATGGCTATGGCCCGCAAGTCGCAACTGCGGTGGATCGCTCGCACCAGGCCATGGGCGCGCTGCAGAAAGAAACACTTGAGCATATCTTCGCGATGCGGGCCGTGCTGCGCCCGGATCAGACGGACAAATTCGACGACGCCGTGGTGAAAGCGCTGACGGCCAAATCCGAATGACCGCGTGCCTCCCCGACTGCTCGGACGGGGAGCTCGCGGCTCTGGCGCTTGGAGGCCGGCAAGCGGCCTATGGCGAGCTGGTCCGCCGGCATCAAGGTTGGGTTCACCGGCTCGTGCGCAGCCATGTCGGATCTATGGATGAGGCATTGGATGTCACCCAGGCGAGCTTCGTCGCGGCCTTTGCCGCACTCAACCGCTATGACGTAACCCGACCCTTCCAGGTCTGGATGTCCCGGATTGTCATCAACAAATGCCATGACTGGCGGCGTCGGCGAGCGGTTCGAAATTTCTTTGCCCTAGCCCTACCGCTCGGCGAGGCGGACGGCGTCGCCGACGACGCACCGCTGCCCGATCAGGCGATCGGGGCCGAACAGCAGCTCGCGCAAGCAATGAAAGCGATTGCTGCCCTGCCGTCTTCCCTCAAGGACACGCTTATTTTGCGGACGATCGACGAGAAATCGGAAGCCGAAACCGCCGAGATCCTCGGCATCTCCCAGAAGGCCGTCGAGACCCGCCTCTACCGCGCCCGGGCGCGCCTCGCGGAAAGTTTGAAGAAAGTTTGAGGGGCAGGCGGGTGGGCTGCGTATTTCCAATAGGTCCGCCCTCTTTCCGCAAGCTGAGACAAACCGAATGATTTCTGCCCTCGACCGCCGCCAGTTCCTTCGCGGCGCGGCCCTCGCCGGTGGTGGCGCCGCATTATCAGCCTGGCTGCCTGCCTGGGCGCAGACCATCTCGCCGGGGATGCGACCGACGCTACCGACCGTGTCGGGCGAAGACATCACGCTGACCATCGCCCGGCAGTCGATGAGCATCGACGGGCGCCAGTTCCGCGCAATCGGTCTCAACGGCACGGTCCCCGCCCCGCTGATCCGGCTGCGCGAAGGCCAGCGCGTGCGGCTCAACGTCGTCAATCAACTCGAGGAGGACAGCTCGATCCACTGGCACGGGCTGATCCTGCCGGCCAATATGGACGGCGTGCCGGGCGTGTCTTTTCCGGGCATCAAGCCGGGATCGAACTACCTCTACCAGTTCCCCGTCGTGCAAAGCGGCACCTACTGGTATCACAGCCATTCGGGCCTGCAGGAGCAGGAAGGCCATTACGGCCCGATCATCATCGACCCCGCCGGTGCCGATCCGGTCGCCTATGACCGCGAGCATGTCATCGTGCTCGCCGATCACAGCGCACTCTCGCCGCAGGCGATCTTCCGGCGTCTCAAGGTCAACCCCGGCCATTTCAACTTCCAGCGCCAGACGCTGGCCGGGCTGCTCTCGGGCAAGGACCAGCCACTCAAGGACCGGCTCGACTGGGGCCAGATGCGGATGGACCCCGCCGACATCTCCGATGTCACCGGATCGACCTACACCTATCTCGTCAATGGCCATGGTCCGATGGACAACTGGACCGCGCTCTTCACCCCGGGCGAGCGGGTGCGGCTGCGCGTCATCAATGCGTCGGCGATGACCACCTTCAACGTCCGCGTACCCGGCCTGCCGCTCAGCATCGTCCAGGCCGACGGGCAGAATGTGGTGCCCGTCACCGTCGACGAGTTCCAGATCGGTGTCGCCGAGACCTACGACGTCGTTGTCAACCCAGGCGAGGACAAGGCCTATACTCTTGTCGGCGAGGCCATCGACCGCTCGGGTATGGCGCGTGCCACGCTCGCGCCGCGCGCCGGCATGGCTGGCGAGGTGCCTCCCTTACGCAAACGGCCGCTCGCCGACATGAAGGACATGGGCATGGACATGTCCTCGATGCCGGGCATGGAAGGCATGGACATGTCGGGCGGCGCTATGCGGGGCGTCGATCCGACGGCCGAGAAGAACGCGTCCGCGCGCCTCGCGACCGGCGCGGCGGCAGCGATGGCGACCATGGACAACAGCGCCATGGCGGGCATGGACCATTCGGGGATGGATCATTCCGCGATGAGCGGGATGGATCATGGATCGATGGCCGGCATGGACCACGGCGCGATGGGCGCCGATGGCCAGATGGCGGGCATGGATCATGGCGGGCACGCGATGGGTTCGATGAAGATGCGCGACTTCTCGAACGCGCCGCAGGTGAAGCGCGATCCGAGCGTCCAGACCATCTCGCCGATGCCCGTCGACCGCACCGGCGAGCCCGGCCAGGGCCTCACCGACGTCGGCCACAAGGTGCTCGTCTACAAGGATCTGATGGCGCTCGAGCGCAATCCAGACGTGCGCGCGCCGAGCCGCAGCATCGACATCCACCTCACCGGCAACATGGAGCGGTTCATGTGGTCGTTCGACGGCGAGAAAATGTCGGACCATCACGAGCCGATCCCGTTCATCGAAGGCGAGCGGGTGCGCGTCAATCTCATCAACGACACGATGATGGGGCATCCGATCCACATCCACGGCCATTTCTTCGAGCTGGTGACCGGGCATGGCGACCATGCGCCGCGCAAGCACACCGTCATCGTCCAGCCCGGCGGCAAGGTGAGCTGGGACTTCACCGCCGACGCGGTCGGGGACTGGGCCTTCCACTGCCATCTCCTCTACCACATGCATGCAGGGATGATGCGGGTCGTGAGCGTGCGTCCGAAGGGAGACGCGCAATGACCCGCATCCTCACGCCGCTGGTGAGCGCGATCGCCCTTCTCGCCGCCGCACCCGCCTTTGCCCAGGATCATTCGATGCACGACATGCCCGGCATGGCGCCGCCGGGCGGGGCGCGGCCGGCGCAGGAGAAAAAGAAGGACAAGGCCGCCGCGCCGCGCCCCAAGCCCACTGCCAGGCCGCGCGCTCAGAAGCCAGCGCCGGACACCATGCCGGCAATGGACCATTCGCAGCACCAGACCACTCCCGCGGCGCAAGCAAATGCGGCCGGTCAGCCGCAATCCACGTCTCCCGCAATGCCGGAGATGCCGGGCATGGACCACTCCCAGCATCAGGACGGCGCGATGCCCGACATGCCCGGGATGGACCATGCGCAGCATGGCCAGACAGCGACGCCGGGAACGCCCGCCATGCCCGGCATGCAAATGACCGGCACCGCACTTCCGGCCGGCAATGCGCCCCCGCCGCCGCCCCCAGGCGACCACTTCGCCGATCGGGATTTTCCCGGCGGCGAGATGGCGCGCTCGCGCGACATCATGATGAAGGACAGCGGCGGCAACAATTTCGGGCAGGTGCTGCTCAACCTGTTCGAGTATCAGGCGCATAGCGGCCGCGATGGCTATCGCTGGGATGGCGAAGGCTTTTACGGCGGCGACATCAACCGCCTCTGGCTCAAGAGCGAGGGCGAAGGCGAGTTCGGCCGCGGCATCGACAGCGCCGAGGTGCAGGTGCTCTACAGCCGGGCCATCGACCCCTATTTCAATCTTCAGGGCGGTATCCGCCAGGACTTCGGCCGCGGGCCCGACCGCACCTACGCGACGATCGGCGTCGAGGGCCTGGCTCCTGGCATGTTCGAGGTCGAAGGCGCGCTGTTCCTCTCGACCAAGGGCGATGTTCTGGGCCGGGTCGAGGGCTATTACGACCAGCGCATCACCCAGCGCCTGATCTTGCAGCCGCGCGCCGAGGTCAATTTCGCCGCGCAGGATATTCCGGAGAACGACATCGGTTCGGGGCTGGTCAACATAGAGCTCGGCGCGCGCCTGCGCTACGAATTCAGCCGCCAGTTCGCACCTTACATCGGCGTTTCCTATCTGCGCAAAGCCGGAGACACGGCGCGGCTGTCGAGGCTTGCGGGCGAGGACGTCCATGCCACCAGCTTCGTCGCCGGCGTTCGCTTCTGGTTTTAGCATCAGGACGGCTGATGGCGGGGGCGAACAAGAGAGCGGGGCGTTACACTCATACCCAGGTCGGCCGGCGCCGAGCGAAGGAGATACGCCATGGACCATTCGTCCCACATGAACACCCGGAAGATGGGTGCCTATTGGAGCCTTGCCGTTCAGACCGTCATCAGCGGCGTCATCATGTATCTGGTGATGTTCGTCATGATCGACGGGCTCGACAGCTTCTACAACAACCTCAACATGCTCTACATGACGCTGATGATGGTCGCACCGATGGTGGTGCTGATGATCCTCGCCATGCGACACATGTTCGTGTCGAAGGCCGCCAACATCGCGCTGATCGCCGCGTCGCTGGTCGCCTTCTTCGGCAGCTTTGCACTCATCCGCACCCAGACCACGATCGGCGACACGGCCTTTCTGCGCTCGATGATCCCGCATCATTCCGGGGCGATCCTGATGTGCCAGGAAGCAAAGCTCAGCGATCCGGAAGTCATCCGGCTTTGCGAAGCGATCAAGCGCTCGCAGCGGCAGGAAATCGACGAGATGAAGGCCATACTCGCGCGGCGCTGAGTGGCACGGTCGGGCTACGCCCGGATACGTGCGCCCGGCCAGGTATGTGAGCCGGCCGATGGTCGACACGAGGCGCGGGGCGGACGAGATTGCCAGGGAGGTGGTGCGGCTTGCGCCGTTGTTCCTGCGACAGGCTGGCGGCCATGTCCTGACGCTGCTCGATCCTGCCGGGATCGTGCTGAGCTATAATGAAGAAGGCGAGCGTGCCGAATGCTGGCCCCTCGATCGCGTCCTGGGACAGCCCCATGACCTGTTCTACCCGCCCGACGAGATTGCGGCCGGCCGCCCGTGCGCAGACCTGGCGGCCGCCCTTCACGAAGGCACGCTGGAGCGCGAAGCGTGGCGGGTCTGCGAGAACGGAGCGGAGTATCTCGCGCGCCTGACGATCAGCGCCCTGTTCGAAGGCGACGCACATCGAGGCTTTGCCTGCATCAGTCGCGATGTCACCGACGAGGCGGCGGTCCGGGCGTCAATCGAGACCCGCGAGCAGCATCTCCAGTCGATCCTGGCGACCGTCCCCGATGCGATGATCATCATCGACGAGACCGGCGACATCACGTCGTTCAGCGCGGCCGCCCAACGCCTGTTCGGCTATTCGGAAACCGAGCTCGTCGGCCGCAACGTCTCCTGCCTGATGCCCCAGCCCGATCGCGACCGGCATGACGAATATATCGCGCATTATCTCCAGACCGGCGAGCGCCGGATCATCGGCCTCGGCCGCGTCGTGGTCGGCCAGCGCCGCGACGGCTCGACCTTCCCGATGCAGCTGTCGGTTGGCGAGGCCGGTGAAGACGGGCAGCGGTTGTTCACCGGCTTCATCCGGGATCTCACCGCCAAGGAGCAGGATGAGCTCAGGCTCAAGGAACTGCAGGCAGAGCTGGTCCATGTCTCCCGGCTGAGCGCGATGGGCACGATGGCCTCGACCCTCGCGCATGAGCTCAACCAGCCGCTTGCCGCGGTCGCGCTCTATCTCGAGACGATCCGCGACATGCTCGACGAGCGGGACGACGAACCCTTCGTGTCGCTACGGTCGGTGATGGATGATGCGGCACAGGAAACGCTGCGGGCCGGCCATATCGTCCGGCGCCTGCGCGATTTCGTCGCCCGCGGCGAGGTCGACAAGAGCCTCCACGATCTGCCGCAGGTTGTCGCCGAGGCGAGCGAGCTCGCGCTGGTCGGTGCACGCGAGCGCGGCATCCGCAGCTTCTTCGCGGTCGATCCCGCCGCGACGCCGGTTCTCGTCGACAGGGTGCAGATCCAGCAGGTGCTGGTCAACCTGATGCGCAACGCCATCGAGGCGATGGCGGCGTGTCCTGTTCGCGACCTCAAGGTAGCGACCAGGTTGCGCCCTGACGGGCTGATCGAGGTGACCGTGGAGGATACCGGCCCCGGCATCGCCGACGAGGTCCGGGAGCAGCTCTTCACGGCGTTCAAGTCGACAAAGGCCGACGGCATGGGCCTCGGCCTTTCGATCTGCCGGACCATCATCGAAGCGCATGGGGGCCGTATCTGGATGGAGCGCCCCGACCGCGGCGGCGCGCGCTTTCATTTTACCTTGATCCATGCGCGGGCGGAGGAGGAACATGGGGGATAGACGCGTCATCCATCTGGTCGACGACGAGGAGAGCATCCGCAAGGCGGCGAGCTTTGCGCTCAAGACCGCGGGCTACGACGTCGTGACCTATGCCTCGGGCGTGGAGTTTCTCAAGGAGGCGAAGTCGGCGGCCGTCGGCTGCGTCATCCTCGACGTGCGCATGCCCGAGATGGACGGTCTCGAGATTCAGGCCGCCATGGCAGCACGCGGGGTCAATATGCCGGTCATCGTCCTGACCGGCCATGGCGACGTGTCGGTTGCGGTGCAGGCCATGAAAGGCGGCGCGGTCGACTTTCTCGAGAAGCCCTTCGAGAAAGCCGCCCTGCTCGGCGCCGTCAGCCGCGCGTTCGCGCGTCTCGACGATGTCGACCTTCGCACTCTGGAAACCTCTGAAGCCGGCGTGCGGGTCGCTGCACTGACGCCCCGGGAGCGTGAAGTGCTGGAAGGGCTGGCGAACGGCCTGCCCAATAAGACGATCGCCTATGACCTGGGCTGTTCATCGCGAACGGTCGAGGTCCATCGCGCGAGCCTGATGGCCAAGCTCGAGGTCCGCAATTTGTCCGAAGCCCTGCGGATCGCCTTTGCCGCGGGCATGGGCCGCAAGCCGAAGTGACTGCGACCTCTACGTAGCGACGGGACGAGGCGCGATATGCGATCGATGGTGCAATCGTCACACGGGTGTCCGCTTCTCGCAATGCCATCGGTCCGTTCCACTCAGCATGATGGCAGATACACCATCCTCGTCTCCGACGACGATCCCGGCGTGCGGCGTGGCCTCCAGCTGCTGCTGAGATCGCGCGGCTATGCCGTGTGGGGATATACGACCGGCCACGCGCTGTTGGCCGACCCCCGCGCGAAGGAGGCAGACTGCGTCATCCTCGACTATCGCATGCCCGACATCGACGGATTCGCGATGCTGCGTCACCTTCGCGAGATCGGATGGTCGGGACGCGCGATCATGATCTCAGGCTTTCATGACACGCTGCTGGCCTCGCGGGCCGCTGAGGCGGGCTTCGATCATGTTCTCGCAAAGCCGCTGATCGGCAGGGCTTTGCTCGAAGCGTTGGACCGGCACCGCATCGAGACGCTTCGAAAGCATTGAATTGTGGCGGCCGGCCCCCGGCAGCCTCAGCCCGGCGCGATGTGGAAAGCCGATCTGCGCCGTCAAAGCCAGTGGCTACGTTTGAACCGGATGTAGAGCCCAATGCAGACCGCAGCGATGACGCCGAGGATGACGAAATATCCCCATTGCGTCTTCAGTTCGGGCATATTCTCGAAATTCATGCCGTAGATTCCGGCAATCGCGGTAGGCACCGCGAGGATCGCAGCCCGGGCGGCAAGCTAACGGGTGATCGCACCTTGGCGCTGCTGTTCGAGCAGGTGACTCGCCTCGAACACCGAGATCAGGATGTCGCGGATGCCGGTGATGGCGCTCTCAACCCTGAGCATGTGATCGTCGAGCTTCGAAATCTGGTGGCCGTTGTCGGCACCTTCCATGGCAAGCGGGTGAAGGCCGTAATTCCCGGCGATGTCGGCAAGTTCTGTTTCGCTGGGCTGGGACATTTTGATCCACACGAAGTCATCCTTGCCGACGTGCTCGCACGCCGGATCGATCAGGGTCGCCGGCCGTAGCCGTTTGCCATTGTGACAAAGAACGGCGGCGGCGACCGGAAGCCGTGTGCCTCGCCTATTGAGACGCGCGCACAAACACTCGTCATTCTTCAAGCCCAATCGCAGGAAGAAGAAGGCGGCGCGCAGCAATTCGAGCGAGAGCTTATAGAAAATGCGGCGGAGCGTTGGGTTTCGCAGAAGGCCGCTCCCGTTCATGACGCGCGTGGCTGGGCGGCGCGCTGCCACATCAAGGGCACGCAGACTGCGAAGGTCTGCGCACCCTTGATTGGCGACCGCGAGGGTTTTCCTCTCTTGCGATGGTACCAAGCGATTGCCCGTGTGGCGCCTCTGCAATCGTGTCGGATGACTATACCTAAGTATCGGATAACGGCGCTGACGACAGGGTTGCCGGGCCCCGGTGAGGCGCGTCGCACCGCGCGGAGACGAAAGCTGGAAGACGGAAAAGCTCAACTGTCGAAAGCGACCGAGCGCGCGAGCGCTTCCTGGGACTGCAGAAAGGCGAGCCGCGATTGCAGCGCCGCCTGGACAACGCCGAAAGCGTCACCCCCCAGAGTCACGCGCAGCGGCGGATGGTCGCTGGTTGCGACATCAACGATCCCTTGCGCGATCTTTTGCGGGTCGAGCGTGTAGAGCTCGTTTCCGGCGGTCTCGAACATCTTGCGGATATGGCCGGCGGGCGTATCGCGATACGCGGCGATCTCGCTGGCGAATTGCAGATTGTGGCTGAAGCTGGTGCGCGCCCCGCCCGGCTCGATCAGTGTCACGAACAGGTTGAAGGGTTCAAGCTCCTGGCGGAGGCATTCGCTGAAGCCCTCCAGGCCCCATTTGGCCACATGATAGAGACTGCTCGTCGGAAGCGAGCCCTGACCACTAGCGCTGGAGATCTGGATGATCCGGCCGCTCCCGCGCAGCCGCATGGCGGGGACAAAGGCGCGGGTGATGTGGATGGGCGCCATGAGATTGAGCGCGATCTGGCCTTCGACCTCGGCGTCCGACATCTCTTCGGTGGCGCCGATCACGCCGCCGCCGGCGTTGTTGACCAGAATATCGACGGGTCGACGCGCCTGCGCCCGGGCCACGACCGCAGCAATATCGTCCTTGACCGTGACGTCGAGCGCTTCGACGCGCAGCTGGCTCGGATATTTCGCCGCGAGATCATCGAGGCTTTCGGGCTTGCGGGCCGTCGCGGTAAGGTCGTCGCCAGCGGCCAGGATCAGTTCGGCCAGATGGCGGCCGATGCCGCTGGACGCGCCCGTGAGAAACCAGTGATTGGACATATGTTACTCCATATATTACCAACTGGTAGGTAACTTGAAACCTGGAATGCGTCAATGCTTGGAGGTGTGATGAAGCAACGAACCCGGCGGAATGCCGCACAGAGCCGCGAGACGCTCCTGGCTGCAGCGACCGAGGAGTTCGCGTCCCATGGGCTGGCGGGCGCGCGGATCGACCGGATTGCGCAGGCGGCGGGTATCAGCAAGCCGATGCTCTACACCTATTTCGGGGACAAGGAGGCGCTCTTCGATGCCGCGCTGACGCAGGAAGTGATGGACGCGGCGCAGGCCGATCGCTTCGATCCCAATGATCTTGAGGGTTATGCGGGGCGCACCTATGACTTGCTGGTCGAACGCCCGCGCCTGTGGAGGCTGCTGACCTGGCATCATTTGGAGCGTGGCCAGGATGTTCTGATGCTCCCGGCCGGCGAGGTCCTTCTCGGGGAGAAGCTGGACGGGATCGCAGCGGCGCAGGCCGAGGGGCGGATCGTCGCCGACTTCACGCCCCTGGAGGTCGTCCGGCTTGTCGCCGCCCTCACCCAGCTCTGGTGCATGACCGGAGCTGCACGCGACGCTGCCGAGCACGCGGCGCGCCGGGCGACGATCATGCGGGCGGTGGGGCGACTGCTGCGCGTGTGATCGTGCGAGGCGCGAGCTGCACGCCCGCGCGCCGACCGGGACACAGCAAGCATTTTTCGCAACCTGCCGTACTGCCCAGCGGCAAAATCAGGGCGGCTCATGCACAAGCCGGCCCGTCGGCTCCGCGGATGCGATCGACGTTCGAGGACTGCGCCGCCACTGCCGAACCGGATTGGATCATCGCCAAGTGACCCAGTGGCTGCGCGACGATCTCAGGTCGCCGGACTCGTCGCACGACGTTTCGTCAGGAGTCGTTTCATCTGCCTCAAAAGGCGAACCTGCGGCTCAATCCGGAAGAAGGCGCGACACATCCAGGAAACGAGGATCAAATGCGGTCCGCATCGGTATTACTTTCCCTGGCGCGTGCAAGCTCAGCAAAGGACTAATGTTCCCGGAGCATCTCTAGCGCTATACCTAGGTATATCACGCCGACACCAATAACATGTGATCATGCCGCTTCGCATTCTTGCCGGCCAAATGTCCCGATCATCAAATCGAAGCGTGCGAGGCTGTATTACGATATGATATTCTATCTCCTATCTCAGCAGCTTTGCAAATGAGCGCTCGCAAAAATATCTCTTCAGTCATGAGGGTTCGACGTCTGGCGTGCGTATTATAGCTATATCTATATCTAAATTTCACGAGAATAAGGTATTGGAAAAACAGGAAAAATACTGTTGACCTGTATATACAACTGATGTTGTCTGTGGCTGTTCTAAAACGTCAGGGGGATTGCACATGACCATCAGGATGGCCCTGCTCGGCAGCGCCGCCATCGTCGCGGGCTACGCCGCGCCGGCTCTCGCTCAGGCCGATCCGACACCGCAGCCAAAAGCACAAGTCCTGGGGGATGACAGCGACATCGTCGTTACCGGCTCACGAATCCGTCGGCAGGATCTGGCCGGGGTTGGACCGGCCACCGTGGTCACCGCCGAGCAGATCCAAAATACCGGCATCGTCAATATCGAAACCGCCTTGCAGCGTTTGCCGGCCAATGCCGGCTTCGCGGGCAACCAGACATCGGCCTACTGGACCAACAACGGTTATGGCACTGCTCAGGTCAATCTGCGCGGCCTCGGCATCAAGCGCACACTCGTGCTCCTCAACGGCCGACGCCTCGTCGCGGGCGGCACCGGCGCCAATTCCTCACCCGATCTCAACATGATCCCGGTCGTGGCGCTGGCACGCACCGATGTCCTCAAGGATGGCGCGTCCGCTATCTACGGGGCCGATGCCATGGCCGGCGTGGTCAACCTTGTCACGCGCACCGATTATGAAGGCCTGGGTCTCAGCGTCCGACAAGGCATTACCGAGCGCGGCGACGGCTCCGATCTCACCGCGGACCTACTTTGGGGCATTCGCAACGATCGTGGCGGGTTCATGGCAGCAGTCACCTACCAGAAGACCAGCGCCGTCAACATGGCCTCGCGTGCGCCCTGCTCGCTCGCTGAAACGACGCCGGGCTCGCTGAGCTGCGTCAACAGCGCCTCGACGATCGGCGGACGCGCGGTGCTGCCCAACGGCCAACAGATCAACTTCAACCAGGTACCCGGAGGGAACGGGAACTTCTACGAGCCTTACAGTCCCGCCAAGCACAACTTCAACTCGAACCCGTTTCTCAATGCGGTCAGCCCAGTCGAGCGCGTCAGCACGGCCTTCTTCGCGGACTATGCGCTGACCGACGGTATCCAGGCGTTCGGCGAGTTCCTCTATACGTTCCGCAAGTCGAATCAGATCGCGACACCCGGCACGCTGCGCAATCTCTCGATACCAGCCAGCAATCCGACCAATCCGACCGGCCAGAACCTGGTCCTGGCCCAGCGCCGCCTCGCCGAACCCGGCGCGCGCCACTTCTTCCAGGAGACCGATACCTGGCAAGGCACCTTCGGGCTGCGCGGCAAGCTGGCGAACGACTGGGCCTGGGAAGTCGCGGGCAGCTTCGGGCGTAACACGGCCGTCGACGGCTCGACCAACATCGCCAATCTCGAGCGCGTCGCGAACACGCTCGACAGGAGCAAATGCTCCAGCACGGCGGGCGCGGCCATCCCCTGCGGTGACTATCTTGGGTTCGGAGACCTGACACCTCAGGTTCTGGATTATATTCTGTTCACCTCGCGCGATCGCGGAGGCAACGAACTCGGCACGGTCACGGCTGACCTCAACGGCGATCTCTTCTCCCTTCCAGCCGGCGCGGTGTCCTTCGCCACCGGCGTGGTCTATCGGCGCGAAAAAGGCTGGCGCGATCCCGACCCGTTGACGGTGCTCGGCGTGGCGAACGTCAATCAGCAGGATCCTATTTCGGGCTCGAGCACCGCCAAGGAAGCCTATCTCGAGCTATCGGTGCCGGTGCTTGCCAACACAGCTTTCGCCAAGGCGCTCACGCTCGATGGCGCAGTCCGCTACTCAGACTATAATCTCTTCGGGAGCGACTGGAATTACAAGCTCAGTGCCGACTGGGTAGTCAATGACAGCATCCGTCTGCGCGGCACTTATGGGACGGGCTTTCGCATTCCCAACGTGCCGGAGCTTTTCGGCGGCGTCTCGGAAGGCAATCTGACCACGACCGATCCCTGCTCGCGCTACACCTCCAGCGGCAACGTGACCTTGATCGCCAATTGTCAGGCGTCCGGTGTGCCGGCCAACTATACGCAGCTCGGCACCACGATCCTCACCACAGTGGGCGGTAACCAGAGCCTTCGGCCCGAAAGCTCCACGACCTGGACCGTTGGTACGGTGATATCGCCGCGCGGCATCATCCCAGGGTTGTCGCTGACGGCAGACTGGTTCGACATCAAGATCAAGGACGCGATCCGGGCCATTCCCGGCTCGACCAAGCTCGCAGTCTGCTATGCGAGCCAGAACCTGTCGCACCCGTTCTGCAGCGACTTTACGCGCAGCGCGCTGACCGGCGAGGTCACTTACCTCTCCGCCCAGCCCATCAACACCGGCCGCGAGGAGATGAATGGTCTCGATCTGGGTCTGGTGTACAGTGGTGCGGTGGGCGAGGTGAAGATCTCCTTGGATCTCAACATGACCTATCTCAACAAATATGTCGTAAACCCCTTCCCCGGCGGCGCGCCGATCTATTTCGACGGGTTTATCGGGGGCGGCAATGGCGGCTATCCGAAATGGCGTGGTTATGGCGTGCTGACGGCGGAAAAGGACGGCATCAGCGCGACCTGGTCGACACAATGGATCGGCAAGGCGACCGACTTCAACGCATCGGCCGGCGACATCGGCTACCGCACGCCGAACGTCTTCTACCACAATCTTCAGCTTGCCTTCGCGATCGACGAGAAGACACGTTTCCAGATCGGGGCCGATAATCTGTTCGACCGCAAGGCGCCCTATATCCAGAGCTTCACCGATGCCAACACCGACACGATGACCTATGATCTGCTCGGACGGCGCTTCTACGCCGGCTTCCGAACCGCGTTCTGAAGGGCAGCACATGGCAATTCGCTGGCCTTTGGTCATCCGCCGGACGCACAAGTGGCTGGCCCTGATCGTCGGCGTCCAGGTTCTGCTCTGGACGCTGACCGGCTTCTATATGGTGGCCGTCCATATCGACATCATCCATGGCGACGATCTGGTCCGCCCACCGGTCGTCGCCCCCATCGACCTTGCGAGCTTCGTCCCGCCGGCGCGGATTGTTCAATCGGCTCCCGACGCGTCCGAGATCCGCCTGCAACGGTTCATGGATCAGCCCGTCTGGCGCGCGCAGACCCCGGCTGGTCCAAGACTCTTCGATGCAGGTTCGGGACAGCCCATCCCCGATTTGAGCGAGGCACAAATCCGCGCCGCCGCTCGGCGCATCTACAGCGGCACCGGGGACATCGTCGCAGCCCGGCTGCTGACGACGGCGCCACTGGAAATGCAGGCGCGCAAGCCTCCCTATTGGCAGGTCGAATTCGATGCCTGGAACCGGCCAACCCTGTATCTCTCTCCGCAGACCGGTGAGCTGATCTCGCGCCGCCATGCGCTGTGGCGCGTGTTCGATTTCGCGTGGATGCTGCACATCATGGACTATGACGATCGCTCCGACGTCAACAATCCGCTGCTGCGCGTGGCGACCTGGAGTGCCCTTGCCATGGCGCTGGCCGGGGCTTGGCTGCTGCTTTGGTCGTTCCCGCGGCGCAGGAAGAAGAAGGCATGAAGAAAATCCGGTTCACCCCGCTCTTTTTTCGGCGCATCCACAAATGGGTCGGCCTGATCCTGGGCGTGCAGTTTCTCCTTTGGGCTCTGAGCGGCTCGATGATGGCCTTGCTCGATCAGGAGAAGGTCGGCGGACACAGTGCGCAGGCCAGCCATCAGCACGCCCTACCTGCCGGTGACTATATTGCGCCGGCAAAGCTCGCTCTTGATGGTCCCGTGCTCGGCATCGCCTTGCGGTCCCTTGCCACACGCCGCGTCTACGAGCTTCGATCCACCACGGGCACGCGGCTAATCGACGCGACGAGCGGCGCCCCGGTTCGGGTCGACGAGCAGGTCGCGCGCGACGTCGCGACGATGGTGAATGAAGCACCGATCCGCAAGGCAACGTTGCTCGCCGAACCGAATGTGGAAGCGCGCGAGCACGAAGGCACCATGTGGCGACTGGATTTCGCGGACGCAGAGAACAGCAGCGCCTACATCTCCGCCGACACCGGCCGATTCCTGGTCATGCGCGGCGACACATGGCGCACCTGGGATTTCTTCTGGATGCTCCACAATATGGACTATGTGAACCGCACCAGCTTCAATCACCCGCTGATCGTCTTCGTTGCGTTCGGTACTTTGTGGCTGTCGGGGACGGGCTTCTACCTGCTGTTTAAGAGCTTCAGTCGCGCCGACGTGCGATGGTTGCGGCGCAGGCGCAAATCGGCCGTCAAGTTGGGCGCGGGCTGATCGCTAGGTCCCAACAGAAAAAGCCGCCGATAGCTCGAACCGATTGCCCGGGTGCGTGAGCCAAGCGTGCGATACGAGACGTCCGCGACTCCAGGTTCTGCGCGTCATCATTAGCACTGGTTCTCCTTCAGCGAGGCCCAGCATTGTTCGCATGGCTGTATCCGGCATCGCCGCGCACACCCGGTGCTCTACTCGCTCGAGCGGGGCAACACGTGTCAGATATTCATTCGGCGTCGAGGCGCTGAAATCCCTCTCTCCGTAGCGTGGCGCAGCAGATGCCAGCACAAAGCGCTCCTCGACCTGAATTGGGAATTCGGTCTCGTGATGGACGATAAGCGAATGGAAGAGGCGCGTGCCCAAGCCGACTTCCAGCAGAGCTGCCCTTTCCGCATCAGCCCGTATCTCGATATTATAAATGACGCGCGCGCGATAGGCGTGGCCCCTGCCGCGCACCTCCTCCGCGATGTTGCGGATCTCGATCAGCTGCCCGATCGGCCGGGGCTCGGCGACAAAGCTGCCCCGCCCCGCCCGCCGTACCACGACACCGGCCGATTGCAGTTCCCGCAACGCCCGGTTTGCGGTCATGCGCGAGACTTTGAACGTCTCGACGAGCTCGGCCTCTGACGGCGTCTGGTCGCCGGGCTTCAGGCGACCTTCCCGGATGTCCTCGAAAATGCTGTCTTTGATCGCCACATAGCGAGGTTGCTTCTCCGCACCGGCAGCGTCGACCGCGGGTTCGCCCACAGAAGCAGCTTTCGTCCGGGGAGCGGATGCGCGGCTATGGGGGCGAGCGGGAGCATGCATCAAATGACTATACAGGTGGGGGCGAGCAAGTCCCAGTCATTCAAACAGGAAATCACCAGCGAGAGCCGAGGCGTGCGTGATCAATGCCGCGCGAAGACCTTCTGGCCCGAACTGCCGAACGACACCACCGCATAGGGTTGGCGGGCGGCGCCTGCCACTTCCATGCCCTCCGAGCCGATCGGCATCCCCGCCACCGCAATGCCTCTGACGCCTACGGGACGGGTTGCCAGCAGGCGCTTGATATCGGCGACCGGGACATGGCCCTCGATCAGATAGCCATCAACCATCGCGCTGTGGCAGGATGCCAGCGTGCCCGGCATGCCGGCCCTCCGCTGAAGCGCCCCGCGCGACGCATCGTCGCGCATGACGACCGTGCGGCCCAGCTTCGCGCGAAGCGCCTGGGCCCACTTCTCACAGCATCCACAACCCGGGTCCCGGTGGACGACGACATCATTCGCCGCAAGCGCTGCGCCGGGCAGGGCGAGGAACAGCAAGGCGGCAGAAAGACGGGTCTTCATGAACGGCTCCCGGAAGCATGCGATAGGGTTCCTAATGATCTATACGCATTGATGCCCCCTACCCCTCATCACGCTGAAGATTTCACGATGGCGCGCGGCCTCCAGGCGAGCGGCAAGGACACAAGCAGCGCCAGCGACAGACCACCAATCCCCCACAAGACTAAGTGCTGCGCCCCGGGAGCGACGACGGCGATCGCCAGCGGCGCGAGCGCCTGCCCGATGCTGGCGGCGGAATGCTGGAGACCGAGCTTCAGACCCGAAGGGGCTGCCGCACCGCTGATCCAGAAGCTGGTGACCAATCGAAGGGTTGCCGAGCTCCAGCCGGCAGCAACGATGATCCCACTGAGTTCGGCCATGCTCGCGGCGACAGGGAACAGGAAGAGCGCCGCAGCCAGCAGGCCGAGCGTCAGCCCCGCAAGCCGCCTCGGCATGGTCACCAGCCAATCGAGCCTCGCATGGAAGATCTGTGCTGCCAGCATGCCCAATCCGCAGAGACTGAGCATCCAGGCGATCTCTTCGCGGCTCAGCGAAATGACGCTCCGCGTCACCAGGAGATTGACATGCATCGCCGCCAGCCCGCCGCCCGCGACGATCGTGACGAAAAGCAGGATGAGCGTCGCGCCGAGCGTCGGCGCGGGCAGGTCTCCGCCATCGATGCAAGGTGCACACCAGCGCGGCAGACGCACGGCGCAAAGCGCCGCCCCGACGGCACCGATGCCGAAAGCGAGGATCATGAGGGGAGCGCGGGGCAGGATCGCGGCCGAGACCTCCGCCACCAGCGGACCGGCGAGATCGCCCAGAAACAAGAAGGCGGTCAGCCAGGTGAAGCGCCGCGCCTGGTCCGCGCGCTCGTTTGCGGCAAAGCTCGCGCAGAGCAAGCCCAACGGTATGATGGCGGCCGACGCCATCCCCGCCACCAGGCGCAATGCATAAAGCTCAGGCAGCCCGACGAGGCCGATCGGCGCGGTCACCAGGGCGAGGATGACCAGCGCTGCGCGCAACATCGCCCGATAGTCGACCCGGTCCGCGATCCAGCCCCAGAGCGGCGCCGCCAGCAAGGCTGCCAGGGGATGGACCGCGGTCAGGCTCGCGACATGAAAATCATGAGCGCTTGACGATAGCGCGCCACGAGCCGGGTCGACCAGTGCCGGAAGGAAGGCGAGAATGGCCGTCTGTCCCGCCGACGCCGCAGCCGCCGCGAGCAACAAGACGAAAAAGGAGGCCGGCCAGCGACCGTTGGCTTGCGATCCAGCCTTGTCACGCGGCGCGTTCGCGGTCGACCCCTCGAGTGGCCATCCGCGGATCACCACCAGGCGCGCAAGCCGATCACCAGCCTGTGTTCGGAAGGCCCTTCCCCGCGCAGGCGACGGAAATCGGCCGTGCCGTCAAATGCGCGCTCCCAGACGAAGCCGATATAGGGCGCGAACTTGCGCGACACCTCGTAGCGCAACCGTCCGCTCAGCTCGACATTGCTGAAGCCGCTGCCGAGCTGCCGATCGCTCGACCGCTTCGAATAGATATTGGT
Organism: Novosphingobium resinovorum; assembly: GCF_001742225.1. Classification (NCBI taxonomy): domain Bacteria; kingdom Pseudomonadati; phylum Pseudomonadota; class Alphaproteobacteria; order Sphingomonadales; family Sphingomonadaceae; genus Novosphingobium; species Novosphingobium resinovorum. The sequence continues at coordinate 158,323 of NZ_CP017078.1, forward strand.
CTCCACCTGCGGCGTAAGGATCAACCGATTGGTGAACAAGACCTCATAGGACGCCTTGGCGCGCGCCGCGAGACGCCCATCGGTTCCTACATAGCCGGTGAGCTGGACGTCGAACCAATAGGGCGCCAGTCCCTCGACGCCGGCGGCCAGCCAGGTGGTCGCACCCTTGCCGAGATCCTGCCTGACCCCGAGCAGCGTGCCCCAGAACGGGTTCTTGCTGTGCCACCACAGCGCCTCGACGCTGCTCTCCGGATCGAGACGTTGGTCGCGGGAGTTCTTGAGCCCCTGGCTGCGCAGCCAGAGCTTGTCATTGTCCTGACCCTTGGTGACGAGCACGGTCCAGCCCACGCCCTGACCCTCGTTGCCGCTGGTGAACTCAAGCTCATCGACAAGTATCTTGGGGATTGAGAGCTTGTCGGCCATCTCATAGCCCGGCAGCGTCGAGTTGCGGTAGCCGTCGGCATAATCGTCCGAGTTGCGCGCGTCCGGCGGGGCCTGGCCGCCCTGCATCGAGCCCATGTCCATCGTGGCGCCGTTACCGGACGCCTTCGTGTCGGTCATATCCATGCCCGGCATGTCCATGCCCGCATGGTCCTGAGAGCCTTGCGCGGAAGGGGTGTGCTGAGCGGGAGTGGCCGTTTGGGCAGGGGTGGCGGCGGGCGACGGGGGCGAGGCATCCTGCGCGAGGGCGGGAGCCGTGATCGCCGGCGCCAGGAAGAGGGCAGCGCCAAGAGCGATGCCGCGCGAGGGGAAAATCCGGATCATGCGACCACCACCTCCCGGAACATGCCGGCCGCCATGTGATAGAGCAGATGGCAGTGGAAGGCCCATCGGCCCATGGCGTCGGCGGTGACGCGGAAGCTCACCCGCTGGGCGGGCTGGACCACGACCGTATGCTTGCGGACCTGGAAGGCGCCGTCCGGGCCTTCGACATCGCTCCACATGCCGTGCAGATGCATCGGATGCGCCATCATCGTGTCGTTGACGAAGGTGACGCGCAGCCGCTCGTTTGGCTTGAAATGAAGCGGCCTGGAATCGTTGAGCTTGATGCCGTCGAGCGACCAGATGAACCGTTCCATATTGCCCGTCAGATGCAGCTCGATGTCGCGCTCGGGCTCGCGCGGGTCGGGATCGCCGCCCGGCGTGCGCAGATCGGCCAGCGTCAGCACGCGCCAGCCGCGCCCGCGCAGCCCGGCGCCGGGATCGTCGAGATTGGTGCGCGGATAGTCGACGCGCATGTCGGTATTGGCGCCATATTCGGTGCGGGCGTGCCGTGCCCTGGCCGGCATCTCGGTCATGCCGTGCCCGGCATGCGCGTCGCCTCCCATTGCGCCCATCGTCGCCATCGCGCCCATCATGTCGACCGGCTCGAGCCAGGTCCGGGCATCGAGCGGCGGCACGGCTGCCGCCATGCCCGGGGCCGGTGCGATCGTGCCACGCGCATAGCCGCTCCGATCGATCGCCTGCGCGAAGATGGTGCGGGCGCCGCCCTCGGGCATGGTGAACTCGACGTCGTAGGTCTCGCCCGGGCCGATCCGGAATTCCTCGACCGTGACCGGCTCGACCGGCTGCCCGTCGGTCGATACGACCGTCAGCTCGACCCCGGGGATCCGCACGTCGAAGAACGTCGCCGTCCCCGCGCCGACGAAGCGCAGGCGCACGCGCTCGCCGGGCGCGGCGATACCGGTCCAGTTGCCGGCGGGCGGCGCGCCGTTCATCAGATAGGTGTAGGTCGCGGCAGAGACATCGCTGTAGTCGGTCGGGTTCATCCGCGAGCTGTTCCACATCCGCCGCCGCTCGAGCGCCTTGCCCAAGCCCATGGTGCCGACATCCTTGAGGAAATCGCCGGCGGTCGGCTGCGCAAAATTATAGTAGCTGCTCTGCTTCTTGAGATTGAGGAAGATCTGCAGCGGCGGCTCGTCCGACCAGTCGCTGAGCACGATGCAATAGTCGCGATCGGGCGCCCGCGCCGTCGGCACCTGTTTTGGCTCCACGATGATCGCTCCATAGAGTCCCGTCTGCTCGGCGAGCGTGTGAGCGTGATACCAGTAGGTTCCGCTCTGGCGGACCTCGAAGCGATAGGTGAAGGTCTCGCCCGGCGCGATGCCGGCAAAGCTGATGCCGGGCACGCCGTCCATCTCCGCCGGCACGATGATGCCGTGCCAATGGATGCTCGACATCTCCTTGAGGCCGTTGCGTACGCGCAGCGTGACCGTGTCGCCTTCGCGCAGGCGCAGGACCGGCGCGGGCACGCTGCCGTTCACGGCGGTCGCGATACGGCGTTTGCCGGTGAAGTTGACCGGCAGCTCGGCGATCTCGAGGTCGAACTCGGTCCCGCTCAGCTCAGCGGGCAAGGTTGGTGCGGATCGCGCGAGAAGCGCCGGGGCGAAACCGGCGACCGCGCCGCCGATCGCCAGCCCCTGGACGAAACGGCGCCGCGCGATCGGCCGGATATGTAAGGGAGACATGAACTGTACTTTCGCGAAGTCGGCTTCAGGCGAGGTCGAGGACGATCCGGCCCTCGATGTCGCCATGATGCATGCGGGAGAAGACGTCGTTGATGTTCTCCAGCTTGTCTGCATGGACCGTGGCCTTGACCTTGCCCTCGCCGGCGAACGCCAGTGCCTCGAGCAGATCGAGCCGCGTGCCGACGATCGAGCCGCGCACGGTAATGCCGTTCAGCACGGTGTCGAAGATCGACAACGGGAAGTCGCCCGGCGGCAGGCCGTTGAGCGCGACCGTGCCGCCGCGCCGGACCATGCCGAGCGCCTGCTGGAACGCCTTGGGCGAAACGGCGGTCACCAGCGCCCCGTGCGCGCCGCCAATGGCTTTCTTGAGCGCTGCCGAAGGGTCCTCGTTGCGCGCGTTGACCGTCAGTGTGGCGCCAAGGCGTGTAGCGAGGTCGAGCTTGCTATCGTCGATGTCGACCGCGGCCACATTGAGACCCATGGCTCGGGCATATTGCACCGCCATGTGGCCGAGCCCGCCAATGCCGGAGACGACCACCCACTCGCCGGGTCGGGCCTCGGTGGCCTTCAATCCCTTGTAGACGGTGACGCCCGCGCAGAGGATCGGCGCAATGTCGAGGAAGTCGACATTGTCGGGAAGGTGACCAACATAGTTGGGATCGGCGAGGACATATTCGGCAAAGCTGCCATTGACCGAATAGCCGGTGTTCTGCTGTTCGTGGCAAAGCGTCTCCCAGCCACCCAGGCAATGCACGCAGTGCCCGCAGGCGGTGTAGAGCCAGGGCACACCGACCCGGTCGCCTTCCTTCACATGGGTGACGCCGGCACCAACGGCGGCGACATGCCCGACGCCCTCATGGCCAGGAATGAAGGGCGGGTTGGGCTTGACCGGCCAGTCCCCTTCTGCCGCGTGCAGGTCGGTATGGCACACGCCGGTTGCCGCAATCTTGACCAGGACCTGCCCGGGGCCGACCGTCGGGATCGGCGCGTCCTCGATGACCAGGGGCTTGCCAAATTCGCGGACGACCGCCGCCTTCATGGTTTTCGCCATGTCCGTTTCTCCTTTTAAGCGGGGGGTCAGAATAGGCCGAGCGCGTGCTCGTCATAGGAGACGAGCAGATTCTTGGTCTGCTGATAATGATCGAGCATCATCCGGTTGTCAACGGCGGAGCAAAAGTCGGCCATTCGGCGGCGTAAAACCAGGCCACGGTGTTACATGCCGGGGGGAGTGGCGTGAGGGCGTAGCCCGAAGGCCACTCCCCCCGGCATTGGCTTGATTTTCAGGGTCTGGTTTTGGCCTTTCGGGCCCGGCTGTGAGCGAGGCGATAGCTTTCGCCGTTCATCTCGAGGATGCTGACGTGATGGGTCAGACGATCGAGGAGCGCGCCTGTGAGGCGCTCGGATCCGAAGGTTTCAGTCCATTCGTCGAAGGGCAGGTTGCTGGTGATCAAGGTGGAGCCGCGCTCATAGCGCTGGGAGATCAGCTCGAACAACAGTTCGGCACCGGTCTTGGAGAGCGGTACGAAGCCCAGTTCGTCAATGATGAGCAGCTTGTATCCGGCCATCTGCTTCTGGAAGCGCAGGAGACGCCGCTCGTCGCGCGCCTCCATCATCTCGCTGACCAGCGCCGCCGCAGTGGTGAAGCCCACCGACAGTCCTTTCTGGCATGCTGCCAGCCCGAGCCCCAAAGCTACGTGCGTCTTGCCGGTGCCCGATGGCCCCAGAGCGATGGCGTTCTCACGCCGCTCGATCCACTCGCAGCGCGCCATCTCGAGCACCTGCATCTTGTTGAGCCTGGGGATAGCGGCGAAGTCGAAGCTGTCGAGGCTTTTGACGGCGGGGAAGCGCGCGGCCTTGATGCGCCGCTCGACCATACGACGCTCCCTGTCGATCATCTCCATCTCGACGAGACGGGCGAGGAAGCGGATATGATCGACGCCTTCAGCGGCACATTGCCGGGCGAGCTTGTGATGCTCTCGCAGGCACGTAGGCAGCTTGAGTGCCTTGAGATGGTGAGCGAGAAGAATCTCCGGTGCCTGATCGCTCATGCGGCCTCCTGCCTGTCGGACAGCAGGCTCATATAGGCTCTGGCAAAGGTCTTCTCGACCGTCGTGCGTGGCAGGAAGGGATAGACGTCCAGGTCCAGCCTGGGCGGCACGCGTTCGACCCGGCACAGGACCAGGTGCCTGACGGCATCGAAGCCGATGGCGCCAAGGTCGATGGCCTGTTCCACCGCCGCCTGGAGATCGGCGATGGTGAACGTTTCCAGCAGGCGCAGCACCTGTACATATTCGCGCCTGCCATGTTTGTGCATGCGCCCTTCCATCAACCGCTGGAGCGTCCCGAACGCTTCGGGCAGGTCCCAGCCCTGCAAAGGGGCCGCCTGGTCGAATGCGTTGATCTTCTGCTCAATCAGCGGGAGATAATGGAGCGGGTCGAAGATAACCTCCTCGCGGGCATGGCAACGCGGGTGACGGGCGATGACCTCGCTGCGGCATCCGATCACCACCGCATCGACATAGGCCCTGATCCAGACTTCCTGATGGCCCCAGGCCACCGGAACCGAATAATCGTTGGTCCTGTAGCGCACCAGGGATTGCGAGGAGACCCGCCCCCCGGTCTGATCGCAGGCCTCGAAGGGTGTAGCGGGCAGAGGCTGCATCGCCGCCAAATCGCGCTGCAAGCGCTCACCGATCGTCTCGCTCTCCCCGCGCACCTTGTCCTGCTGGCGCCTGCGGCATTGCTCCTCCAGCCACAGGTTGAACGCCTCCCAGGTCGGGAACTTCGGGATCGGCACCATGAAATTGCGGCGGCAGTAACCAACCAGCCCTTCCACATTGCCTTTCTCGTTCCCCTTGCCCGGGCGGGCATAGCGGTCGCGGATCACGTAATGCGACAGGAAAGCGCTGAACAGCGTGGCACGCTTGCGCGTGCCGTCTGGCAGGATCTTCGCCACCAGGCAGCGATCGTTGTCATAGACGATCGAGCGCGGCACCGCGCCGAAGAACGCGAAGGCATGGACATGTCCGTCCACCCAGGCCTCCGCCACCGCCGCCGGATAGGCTCGCACATAGCAGGCATCACTGTGCGGCAGATCGAGCGCGAAGAAGTAAGCCTTTTGCTCCACCCCGCCGATCTCCACCAGCGCTTCCCCGAAATCGGCCTGCGCATCTCCCGCCGGGTGCGCCAGCGGCACGAACATCTCCCGGCTGCGTTGCTCGCGCTCCCGGATGTAATCCTTGATGATCGTATAGCCGCCGGTAAAACCATGTTCGGTGCGCAAACGGTCGAATACCCGCTTCGCCGTATGGCGCTGCTTGCGCGGGACACCGCGATCCCCCTCAAGCCATCCATCGATGATCCCCACAAACCCGTCCAGCTTCGGGCGCTGCGGTGCAGACTGACGCCGGTAACCCGGCGGCGATGAAAACGACAGCATCTTGCGCACCGTATCGCGCGACACATTGAAACGCTTCGCCGCCGCCCGTTGGCTCATGCCATCCGCGCAAGCCAAACGGACCTGAAGATAAAGTTCCACGCTGTAGATCCCCACACCTCCCTGACTTGGCAGAAAGGCTTCAAGGTGGACGACTTTTACGCCGCCCGCAGCAGGACTATCCCGCCGCTAGCGTGGCCGAATATTGCTCCGCCGTTCTCAGCAGCGCTTGAGCTGGGAATATACGGTTCTCGCCGCGCCACAGCAGCCGAACCTTGTCGTTCCGGGGAATATTGGCATTGAGGAGCAACAGTTCCTGAGCAAGCTCTTCCCGGATGGCGCTTGAAAATGCACGCGCATCCGCCGTCAGGTTCAATCCTGTGTAATATGCTTCTCGCCGCGCATCGAAGTCCTTGGGAAGATCGTCATCGGGATTGCGGTATCGGTCCGCCCCGACAACCCAGATTTCCTTAGAACGGATGCGATCGCGCAGTTGCGCGAGGACACAAAGCTCATAACTGATCCGGTTTACGCGCCCCTCTTCATCAATGACGGAACTGCGCCATCTCGCCGGAATGACCTCGTCGACCGGCACTGCGTGCGGCGGCACGTAGCGGCATCCATCATCCACTTTGCTTCTGATCCAGTCCAGGGCCGCCAGCACCGGACGCCACACGGCGTTGTTCGACCGGAACTCCAGTGCCGAAAGCAGGCTTGGCAGCATACGGCGATAATGATTGGCCCATGACCTCCGCATCACCTTGTAGATCCGCCGATCCAAGGCGCCCTTTGCCTGGCTTTCCTTGATGATCGCCGCCAGTTTGTCCTTGCCGGCGATTGGGAAAATGACATCGCAGATGCGCCCGGATGGATCGTCGATCGAAGCGCTGGCAATCTCGACCAGGAGTCGCTCCTTGCCATAGACCCGCTCGATGTCTTTCGCGATATCGCCCACCACCTTGCGTTTCGAGCGCGATCCGATCTTATGGACCGTCTCGATCAGCAGGTCGACCATCGCATCCGTAAGCTGAGCTTCCCGCGCCATCAGATAAACGGCATAGAGCCCGAGCTGGCGCGCCGGTACATGCCGGCGCATCTCCGAGGCTTTCTCGCCGGCAACCCGGCGAACGATCTGATCGACCCATGCCTTGCCCGTGACCGATAGGAAATCTCGGGGAAGAGCAAGCCGTTGGATAAAGGCGAGTTTGGCGGTCACGCCAAGAATGTTTTCGAGCGTCGCCTGACCTGCATCCCCCTTCATCGTGTTGAAGCCGGTCGGGCCATCGGGATCGGCGAGCGAGGCTTCCAGCAAGGCGACCGCATCCGGCGCAAGCCGATCGCGGACTCGGGCCAACAGGGCCTCCAGATAGAGGTGTCGTTGCGAACGGACGAGGCGTTCCAGCTCCTTGCGCGACGGCCCATAGATACGGCGGTCGCGGCACCACAGGAAAACATGCTCGAGCATGGCATTGATCGGCTGCCCGCCCGCACAAAGATCGTCGGAAATCCACCTCGACAACGCCCTGCGATCCGTCTGCGTCATACGGCGGAACCCGAGATGCCGCAAAATCTCCGCGCAATGCCGGCGGGCGGTGCGCCCGGAAAAATCATAGTGGTTCACGGATTTGGCATCGAGACCAAGTTGCTCCGCCAGATACAAGACACCGTCGGAGGGTATCGACGCATGATCCGGCACAAAGAAGCCATGCCCGGCGAAAAATCTAAGCTGAACCGCCAATCCCAGTCGTGCCGTCTCCGCTTTGCCGGTCACGAACGCGATGTCCGAAAAACTCAGGCTCCAGGAGCCGATCAGATCCCCACTCGAAACGCCAAGGCTCATAACGCCGCTCCCTTATCGGAGCGGAACGTCGTTCCTCGCATGGGCGATCGTCAACAACAACCAGCCCGTTCCCGACGTGTTCTCCAAGATGACCAAAATCGCAGCTTCGGGCCGACTGGGCCAACAAGGGTGAGGCCGAAAATGCTCTGAAACGCGCCATCTTCTTCCACCGGATCGGCCGCATCCGTGATCACGCCCTGCAAGCCCAGACCCATCGGGCGAGCGCGCTCAACCTCGTCGCCGGTGCTATCGTCCTGTGGAACACGACCTACCTGCAAGCCGCCCGCATGCATCTTGCCAGTCTAGGCCGGTCGATCCCGCCGGACCTGCTGCAACACCTTTCGCCGCTCGGATGGCAGCACATCAACCTCACCGGCGATTATCTTTGGACCGACCCCGATGCGCCATCGCCGGCCCTCAGGCCGCTTCGCCAGATGCACGCTGTCGAAGGCCCGGCGAAACCTTAGCGTATATCTGGGTCCGTTCTATGTACCGCCCCCTAACAACAGCATCTTCTGGACCTGGACCCGATCAAAATCGTACAAAGTCGAGCTCAGCGCCTGGATCATCTACTACGAGCCCAGCAAGATCCGCGACACACGCGGAGCCTTTGGAACGCCGATTGGCATCGCAGCTCGGCTCAAGCGCCGAGAGGCGCGAACAAATCCTCCAGTGTGGTCTCGTCCAACACTGTATGGGCTGTGTCGCTCTCAGCTTCGAAAAGGGCATCAGCCAAGGCTTGCTTGCGCTGCTGCATGTCGAGAATTCTCTCTTCCACTGTGCCAGCCGCCACGAGCCGATGGACAAATACGGGCTTGGTTTGGCCGATCCGATGGGTCCGGTCCATAGCCTGACGCTCGACGGCCGGATTCCACCAGGGATCATAGAGGATCACGGTGTCGGCTTCGGTAAGCGTCAGTCCAACCCCGCCCGCCTTGAGGCTCAGGAGGAAGACCGGCGCACCTCCGTTCGCGAATGCATCGAGCACCGATGCGCGGTTCCTCGTCTTTCCGGTCAGCGACAGGTACGCAATTCCTGCCTCGGTCAGATCGCGCTCGATCAGATGCAGCATCTCCACGAATTGCGAGAAGATCAGCACCCGGCGACCTTCCGCGACAAGTTCGCTGACAAGTTCGCGCAATCTTGCGCGCTTGGCGCTGTCAGTGACGGACTGTGCGGCCTCGGTCTTGACCAGGGCCGGATCACAGCAGACCTGCCGCAGCTTCAGGAGAGCGCCGAGCACGGTGATGCGGGAAGCTGCCAACCCCTTCGTTCTGATGGCCTCGCGCACGCGGGCATCCATGACACTACGCACAGTTTCATAGAGTGCCTGCTGCGGCTTGGGCAGTTCGACCCGCTCGAGTATCTCGGTTTTGGAGGGCAGTTCTGCTGCGACCTGTTCCTTCGTCCGGCGCAGCAGGAACGGGCGCAAGCGCCGGTTGAGGCGGGCTTGCGCGCTGGCGTCGCCATGTTTTTCAATGGGTGTGCGGAAAAGCGTCTGAAACTGCTTGCGATCCCCGATGAGCCCCGGGTTGACCCAATCCATGAGTGTCCAAAGATCCTGAAGCGAGTTTTCGAGAGGCGTGCCGGTCAGCGCAAGGCGCCCCTTGGCCGGGATTTCGCGCAAGGTCTTGGCCATCTGCGAGGCTGGATTCTTGAGGGTCTGGGCCTCATCCAGAATGACCAGAGGCCAATCATGGGCGGCCAGCCATTCACGATCGCGGGCAAGAAGGGGGTAGGTTGTGACGACGAGATCAGCTTCCAATGCAGCTGCGCGGTAAGCGGCACGATCGTTGCCGTGCAAGACCACGAGACGCAGGCCGGGCGTGAATTGTTCGGCCTGACTGCGCCAAGTGTGCACGAGGCTGGTGGGTACGATCAGCAGCACCGGGCCTGGTGCTTCAGCCTCTCGCCTCGCCTGCAGGAGTGCAAGTGCCTGAACCGTCTTGCCTAGCCCCATGTCATCGGCGAGCACGCCGCCGAAGCCAGCCTGAAGCAGCGCTGCCATCCAGGCAGCGCCATAGGCCTGATAATCGCGCAGTTGCGCCCTCAGCCCGGCCGGTGATGAATAAGCCTCGACCTCGGTGAGAGCGTGGAGGCTTCGCGCCAGTGGCAGGATTCCGACGATGTCGGAAAAGCGCACATCGCTACCTGCAAGGGCTTCTTCAGCCAGTTTGACCAGCCCGGCATCCGTAGGGTGCATCGCGCCCAGTTCCACCTGATGCGAAAGGAACATGTGGAGCAATGGTGCAATTGGGCTGAGGTCCACCGCGACATACCCTTGCTTGCCACGATCAAGGTAGACGGGCTGGCTCGCGAGGTGCTGTGCCAGCACATCCACGTCCGGCACGTGATCCCACTCTCGGGACTGTTCCAGGAATGCGGCAATCAAGGGCGCGACATCGATGGCCTTGCCCCCAATCTCGGCCTGAAAGCCAAACGAAAACCAGTCATTTCCCTGAAATGCTGCGCCCGGGGCATTCAGCGTCGAGATCGACAGCGAGGCAGTTTCTCCAGCAAGACGGTAAGGCCATTTGCGACCCTCGACTATGTCCCATCCCTCGCGGCGCAATGCCGGGACCACCTCGAATGCGAAATCGATCGCATCATCGAGCCGGGAAACATCCATGAGGGAAGTGCTCAGCTCGCCATCGGCAAAGACGAGGTCACAGTCCATCATGCGTTCGCCGGACCAATGCGTCTCGAGCTCTTCGACCGGGATCGCACCGGCTTCCATGAGCCGCGTCAGGCAGGCTTCCTCCCACTCATGGTCGCGCAGCAGGGTGACCACCTCTCCATCATGCATGATACGGGGATCGGGGTCATAAGCGGAAACCTCCTGACCCTCGTACACGAACGTCAGGGTGATCGTTGGCAGCTGCAGCGTAGCGCCCCAGCGGCGCGAGTTTTCCCGCGCAGTTTCCGCGCCCAGAACCAGGCGGGCATGGCGTGTCTTGGGAGCGCGCGTCATCTGGCGGACGGTGTGCGGGCGCGGCAAGACAAGGTCGGCCATACGATCAGGCAATGCAGCGCCAATTACCTCTGCGTGTTCGGCTGAAACAAGAGGCGCTGCTTCGATTAGACGTAAGGCCTCCAGCTTCACTGGCTGCGCTAGCGCACCGATGCGGCCTTCGTTGATATCAATCCAGAATGTAGCCCCTTCGAACCCTCGCAATTGCAGGGGTGCGCCCGACGGGTCCACAAAACCGAGCTGTTGGGTGCCATCCAGTACGAGACGCCAAGCCAGCCTGACGGCGGGCCGGTCTTCAGACCAGGTGAGGCACGCTTCGGGAGAAGCTTCATGGAGCAGCCTGCCCGTGTCGCAAAGCCGCCGGATCAGGCTGATTGCCTGTTCGCCCTTGGGGAGCAGAAAGTCCGGCAGACCCGGTCCAAAGCCATAGCCGTAGCCATAGCGTGCGTCCCAGATTCTCGCCTGCGCCAGCGCAGGGATCAGTTCCAGATCAACCGGACGGATGAAAGCGGGAACAGCATTGCTGCGGATGGCAGTGAGGACATCATAACGGCGCATGCTCTTGTTCAGCGTATCGCCTGCCGCTGCCATCCGCCCTTTGTAGATATCTACCCGAAGCTGCGCGCCGGTGGGCTCGAGAACATAAAGCAGCCGGTCATTGATATTGTTCGGATATTCTTCGGGCCGGTCAGGTATTGGTGCGGCCGTGGTGGCATTTTGCCTGACACGTGCGAGCCAGGCTTCAACTGGTGCGGCCAGACTGACGGCATTTTTGTGCTGCGCTGCAGCCAGGTAAATCAATGCTGCGGCGACATGTTTGCAATTATGGCCCATCGGGCAAGAGCAGGCACCGAAGACGGCATCGCCATGCAAGGCGATGTGCTGATTGTAGGCCTGGCCGCGCCCGTTCGAGATGCGGCTTACAACAGCGCCGCCTCGTTCGGTCTCGACCTTCATGACCAGCCCGCGATCAACATAATCCTGGGCGCGCTTCAGTGTCGATGAATCGAAATGATCGCTCAACCGGATACGCATACCGTCTCATTAGCCGGACGGTAGCATGGCGCATAGCCTTGGCTGGACGATCAGGAGTGGTCGCCGGCGCATGTTGACATGAGCAGGGCGCTCGCTGTTATATACATGACATATCATGTTAAATTGACATTTTTTACATGATATGGCATATGCTCTGTATGTCCCGCGCTTCCAAAGCCGCCAGCAGTCTCCCGCCCCAAAGCCAGCGCGCCATCGCGCAGCTGGGCAAGGGCATTTCAATTGCTCGCCGTCGTCGCAAGCTACCGCAGCGACTGATGGCCGAGCGTATGCTGGTATCAGTGCAGACACTTCAGCGTCTCGAAGCTGGCGATCCGACGGTGGGCCTGGCCGTACTCGCCAGTGCCCTTCATGTGCTCGGAATGACCCAGCGCCTCGGCGAACTGGTCGCACCTGATACGGACCGAGCGGGGATCAGCGAAGACCTCGCGCGGCTGCCCAAGACGACCCACGCCGTCAGCAGCGACGATCTGGATTTCTGAGGCCGATGCCTACGGTCCGCAGCTATGTCTTCGTGTATCTCGCTGGCGAGCCCGTTCCAGCGGGGCTGCTGACAATGACTGACGAGCCGCGCAACAAGTTTGCGACCTTTGCCTATGGTCGCCGCTACCTCGCGCGCCCTGACCGCATCCCTGTCGATCCGGTGGCGCTGCCGTTGCATGATCCCGGCACTGAGGTGACATTCCGGACCGAAGAGGGCTTTGCTGTGTTCGGCGGGATCCGCGACGCGGCTCCCGATGGCTGGGGGCAGTACCTCATGTACAAGGCGATGGGTGACCGTCTGCCGAGCGAGATCGATCTGATCCTTGCCTCGGGCGATTACAGAGTGGGGGCACTCGCGTTCGGCCCCACGCCTGAGCGACCCGAGCGTATCACGCCGTGGGGCACAGGCGATGCGCCAGGCGAGCGCTTTACCTTGGAGGAACTAGCGGAAGCCGCTGAGCGCGCGCAGCACGTCGATGAGCTCGACGAGAACCTGCGCCGCCTGTTAACCGCCGGATCGTCGCTCGGCGGCGCGCGCCCCAAAGCGGCAACCGATATCGACGGACAGCCGTGGATCGCAAAGTTTCAGGCACGCAACGACACCTTCCCGGAATGCCGGGTTGAGCTGGCGACCATGCGTCTGGCGGCAGCATGCGGCCTCGACGTTCCTGCACTCGATTTCCAGCGCGTTCTTGAGCGCGACATCTACCTGATCGAGCGGTTCGACAGAGTGTCGCACGACAATTGGCTGGATCGACGGCCGTTCGCATCAGGCTTGACCATGCTCGGCGCGCACGAAAGCGAAGTCAGCCGATACAGCTATGCCGATCTTGCCGCCGTTCTGCGCCAGCACGGCACGCAGGTTCGCCGCGATCTCCATGAGCTGTTCCGCCGCATGGTGTTCAATATCCTCGTGACGAATGACGACGATCATTTGCGCAACCACGGCTTCCTGTTCGACGGCACAGGCTGGCGGCTTTCGCCCCTCTATGATGTCGTACCCAAACCACAGGTGGGACTTGATCGGCGTCTGGTTCTGGGTGTCGGGCCGCAAGGCAGGGACGCCACCATTCCCAATGCACTCGCAGGCGCAGCCGCTTTCGCGCTGAGCGCTGAGGAAGCCTTAGCCATCGTCGAGGACATGCGCGCACGGGTTGCTGCAGGTTGGGAGCAGCAGTTCAAGAACGCCATGGTCAGCGCGGCTGACCGCGGACGCTTTGCCACGTGCTTCCGCCTCGCCACCGAGGGCCGCTGACGGATCAAACCAGCCGCTTGCGGACCCCAAAGGTGAACGAAACGATCGGCGACTTCCAAATACATCTTTCGCTTAGACTTGCAATCTCGAGAAACATTGCGCTACAGGGTTCCCGTACCACTTTTACAAATAGTAACGGTAAGGATTATCGCCCCGTTGCAATGGTTTGCCGCTTTGCACAAAGTTGCGCCTCGTTGCGAAACAACAGCTTAAGCCGAATTTCAGGTTTTCAGAGACTCGCACGGCCAATTTCCTTACCCTTCCCTCGTTGGTGGGAGCGTGGCGATGGAGAGCTGGCGGGAGCGATATCTCGGGATCGAGGCGATCCCCGACGCGCTGACCGAGGCGGAGATCGAATTCTTCTTCCGCCTGGATGCAGCCGGCCGCCGTCTCGTCGCGAGCCGCCGCCGGCCCATGACGCGCCTCGGACTGGTCCTGCACATCGGCTTTCTCCGGATGAGCGGCCGGCACCTGCCCGCTCTCGAACGGGTGCCGTCATCGGTCCTGGCCTATGCCGCTGCCCAGGTTGGCGGAACGGCCCCGCAGCTGGCGACGCTGCGCGCCATCTACCGCCGGCGCCCGACCTTGTTCGCGCATCAGCGCCTTGCCGAGTCGGCGACCGGCTTCCGCGCCGCCGGCGAGGCGCAGCTGAGAATGCTGACGGCCTATCTCCGCCGGCAGGCCGAGACCGAGTTCGTTCGCGAGCAACTGGTCCTGGCGGCGCGCCGCTGGCTCTACGACCGCTCGTTCCTGATCCCCGGGGATCGCAGTCTCGAGCAGATAGCCGCCCGGGCGCAGGATCATGTCCTCGGCGAGCTGAAGACAGCGGTCGAGGCTTGCGCCGGCAAAGATACAGCCGCAGGATGGGCAGCTAGGCTGAGCGGCAACGGTCCGAACGCCGGTGAGGCCCTGCTCGACTGGCTGCGCGTGCCGGCGAAGGGCTTCGGCACACGCGCGTTGCGTGACATGCAGAACCGGATCGCCGAGCTTCGCAACCTGGGCGCCGAGCGCATCGTCCTGCCCGCAGTGCCGATCGAACGCATGCGCCAACACGCGGTGCGTATCGCCCGTCGCAAGGCAGCGACGCTGCCGCGGCTTGGCGAGCCGCGGCGCACGGTCGAGATCGGCTGCTGGCTGCGGCTCCAATTGCTCGAGGCGACCGACGCGGTCCTGATGCAGACGAGCCGGCGGATCGGCCAGCTGTGGAGTCAGGCTCGCCGCGCTGTCGAGGACCGGGCGCTCGAGCAACTCAGGCAATACCGCACCGGTGTCGGCGAGATCATCGGCGCGCTCGACGATCCCGCTCTGTCCGATCGCGAGTTCCGGCAGAAAGTCTCGGTCGCGGTGCAGCCGCTTCGCGCGGCGCCTGCGAGCCAAGGCAAGGTCCAGGCGATCCGCACCCAGATGGCCGCGACAACCGGACCGTTGCGCCTGCTGCTCAAGCAGGTCAGCATGCTCGACCTTCAGATCCCGGCCGATCACCCGCTCAAGCTCGCGCTAACAACGCTGGAGGAAGCCTACGACGAGCGTGAGCCAGGGTTGATGTCCTGGGAGGCTGTCCCGTTCCCGCAGGCACAAACCGGGGTCTTGCAGGCGGCGAGGACGCCGGCGGAGCGCCTTGCGGCCTACGAGGTCGCCACCGCCATGCTGCTGAAGCGCTCGCTCCGCAATGGCTCGATCAGCGCGCCGCACAGCGTTCACCACCGCAGCGTCGCCGCCAGCTGATGCCGAGCGCGCAATGGCACAAGGCGCGGCCGCAGGCGATGCGGGATAACCGCTGGACCAATTCCATCGAGGGTTACCTCGGGCGGTTTCGGGGAAGCGCTGTCGCTGCGGGCGACGATGCTCGATGAGGCGATCGGCGCCGGCGAGGTGAGCATCGTCAACGGACGGTTCCGCACCCGGTTCTCATCGCTCCTGCTGGGACGGGACGCCACCGGCGCCGAGGAGCTGGAGGCGCTTTATGCCGCCGTCCTTGCGATGGGCACCGAGAAGAATGCGGCCGAGATGGCGCGCATGGTCGACGGGGTCAGCGACGATCGGATCGAACTGGCCATGCGGGCTGTCGAGGAGAACGGCCACCTTCGCACCGCCAGCGACGCCGCGGCCGCGGCGATGCTCGCTCACCCGATCGCCGCGCAGTGGGGCTCGGGCGTCGCCGCCTCGGCCGACATGATGAGCCTCGATGCGACCCGCAAACTGTGGCTTGCGCGGATTGAACCCAGGCGGCGCGGGCCTGCGGTCGGCACCTACACCCATGTCAGCGACCAATGGGCGGTGATCTACGATCAGCCCGTGCTGCTCAACGAGCGGCAGGCCGGGGTCGCCATCGAGGGCGCGCTCAAGCAGAAGCTCTGCGAGCTGCAGCGCCTGGCCGTCGACACCCACGGGTTCACCTATTTTCGCGATGGCTGCGGCCAAGCTCCTCGGCTTCGATCTCGCACCGCGCCTCGCGGATATCGCGAGCCGCAAGCTGCATCTCCCGCACGGCGTCCTCGTTCCTCCAAGCCTTGAACCGATGGTCGAGCGTATCAGGATCAGTCGGGCTGCCCGGCAGGGTTGGGACGGGCTCCTCCATCTGGTCCTGTCGCTCAAGGCGGGTGATGGCTCGGCCGCGACGATCATCGAGCGCCATGGCAGCGCCGCCAGGGGCATGCCGGTCTACGAAGCTGGAACCCTGCTCGGCAAAGTGCTGCGCAGCCTGTTCCTGCTCGACTACCTGGTCAAGCCGGCGTTCCGCAGGGAAGTGCACCGCAACCTCGCGCAGGGCGAGTCCATGCACCAGCTGCAGCGCGCCATCTTTGCCGGCCGGATCGAGGCCAAGCATGGGCGCAGTCTGCGCGAGGTGGCGGCGATCTCCGGCGCCCTGACGCTGCTGACCAACATCATCATGGCCTGGAATACCGCGGCAATGCAGCAAGTCGTGACTCGCGACGGCGCGGATAGCTTCCCGCCGACGCACCTGGCCCGCATCGCGCCGGTCGCTTTCGGGCACATCTGAAGTGGACCCCGAATTTGGGACCGGTTGACTAATTGGATTTCGGGCCGTTCCGTTGCAACAAACGGAGCGGAGAATGACCCAGAGAACGAGACGTAAGATCGATGCGGCGCTGAAGGCGAAGATCGCGCTGGAGGCGTTGCGGGAACAGGCGACCGTTGCGGATTTGGCGCAACGCTACGAGGTCCATCCCAAGCAGATTTACGCGTGGAAGAAGCAGCTGCAGGAGCAGGCTGCCCGCGCGTTCGATCCGGGCATTGGCCGGGACGACGAGAGCGCACGCGAGCGCGAGATCGAGAAGCTTCATGCCAAGATCGGCCAGCTCACCGTGGAGCGCGATTTTTTAGCCAGGAGGTCCGGCAGATGAGCGCCCCGGACCGCAGAGCGTTGCTCGACCGGGACAACGACGATCTGTCGATCCGGAAACAGTGCAAGCTGTTGAGCGTGGCGCGCTCGGGCGTGTATCGGGCGCCGCGGCCGACCGATGACGACGACCTGGCGCTGATGCGGAGCATCGACGAGCTGTTTATGGCATGGCCGTTCCTGGGCTGGCGGCGGATGGGACGATGCTGCGCGCCGACGGCTGGCGGGTGAACCGCAAGCGGGTGCAGCGGCTGATGCGTACGATGGGGATCGTCGCGCTGGGGCCGAAGCCCAGGACGACCAAGCCCGCGCCGGGCCACAAGGTCTTCCCCTATCTGCTGCGTGGCCTGGCGATCGAGCGGCCGAACCAGGTGTGGTGCGCCGACATCACCTACATCCCGATCGGGCGCGGGTTCCTCTACCTGGCCCCGTGACCGCGAAGCTGTGCGGATTGGCGATTTGGGATTTCAGCGCCACAGCCCTTCGAACCGGCGGCCGGCGGTGCGGGTGTAGCGGGTCGCCGGTGAAGAACGCTGAAGCCGGCAGGAAAGCGTAGGTTTTGTCGAAGTCCAAGTAATCGGAATCACAAGGTTGTGTGGGGATTTGTGGCAAAAGCGATGCCGCGACCTCCCGGACGACACGCCCGTCATCCTCACCGATCTGGCCAGCTTCGACGCCCTGCTGGAGGGCTGCGCATGACCGCCCCCGCCATCTCCCCCACCGTCACCCATTTTCCAGCATAGCTCCCGACCGCATCTGCAATTACGCTCGTATCGGGAACGCTCGGAGTAGAGGTTGTGCGCTAATCTCCACCCCCACTCATTCCGACAATCCCCCTAGGGCTTATCAATATTGGAATGAAAAACCGTCGTAGGTTACTGTAATTGCTGGGGCAGAATAGCTTCCCATGCTTACGACGAGGGTTCTATTAATCGACCCGATCCGGCGCTTCTCGCTCAAGCGCCTTCGCCACCTGATCGCGCGTCCAAACGTTGAGATATTCGGGAGGATTGGGCGGGTTCGAGTTTGCGATGCGGGTCATCGGCTTCGGAAGATTAAACGGAGCCGCCCGCAAGTTCGCAAGCCTGAACCCTCCTGATTGGATGTCGGCCACGTTCTTCAGGCCATCGACGTTATCAACGATCAGGTATTGAATATCGGACTTGGCGAAGTTGTGCAGCGCCTTCGTGATGTCTGCAAAAGACAGGTGGAATAGAACGTGCCGGCACAGCCACACGTCGGCTTTCGGTAGCACATCGTCCACAAAGTCGATCACTTGGAACTGGCGGGCGTCCGTACCGTGTTCCGACTGTAATTTGCTGATGAGATCCGGCACGATGTCTGCGCCGATGTAGTGCATCCCGTCGGGGAGCTTCAGGTGCCGCATCCAGTTTAAATCGCCACAGGGTGCATCGAGCAGCGTGCCGACCTTCAAGTCACGCAACAAGTTGGGCAGCGCCGTGGTCAGCATATTCGTGGCAGACACCTCGCTTCCTGACCCGCTAACCGACTCTCCGCTTTGCCAGCGGTTCTCGGCGAATATGGTTGCAAAAGCTGTCTTGCGATCGGCGTATTCGCTGCCAGACAGATAGACGGTCTTACGCAGCAACGGGTACATCGCCCGCCAAGCGGGACGCACCAGCGCCGGATGTTTTGCCGCGAATCGCTTGATTGCCGATTTAAACATGATTGCCCCCGGAGGAAGATCTTACACAGCGCCACCCCTGCCACCTAACGAGATATTCACCGTCATCACTCCGGCCCCTGGTCCTGATCGTGGCCAACCTCGATCTGCATGTGCCGCCGCTCGAACGTCTGTCAATGGGCACCGAAGGTAACTGCGTATATGAGGGGTGATTGAGTCAAGGGGATTTACGTTATAGCGCACCTTATGGGCTGGACGGATATCGGGTCTGGGCTCGTTGCATGATCAGGCGCCATTCTGACGCCGGCTCCAACTTATATTCGGTCAGTGCACGAGGCGACTGAACCATCATCCCGCATGCTGCGGACGAGAGCCCAGGGGGGCGGAACCATTCTCACGGATCGGCATGGATTGCCCGGCAGTTACGCGGTCCGCCTTCCCGGCATCCGGCAGGGTCTGCAGACCCTGCGAGGATTTGCGGTTTCTCCTGACTATGCGGTTTTTGTGATGGCTCCCTCGATTATGACGCCTGAGCTGATGAACTTCCAGAACGCGACGATGAGCTTGCGCGCCAAGGCGACGATGGTTGACTTTTTCATGCGACCTCCATTTTCCTGGACGCGAGCCTTGAACCATTTGGTCAACCCGGACGCCGGTTGATGATGGATCCAAAGCCAGGCGATCTGGATCAGGGCTGTCCGAAGGCGCGGATTGCCCGCTTTGGAGACGCCTTGCTCTCGATTGATCTGGCCGCTTTGCCATGGCGTCGGCGCTAACCCTGCATAAGCTGCGACCTGGCGGCGATTGTCAAAATGCCGGCATAGCCCTTCTGTCCACAAAACAGGTGCGGCCTCTGACCCGATGCCTTTCAATGAGAGCAACAGGTCTGGTCCGGATGGGCGTTGAAGCGTCCCGGGTTTTCCGGAGGCGGTTTCAATTGAGTCATGCGACCATATCGAGGTTGTCTCTGGCCGCATAGTAGTTGGCTTCGGCTTCGGCGGGCGGGACATGCCCGATGGGGCCGAACAGACGACGGTGGTTGGCTCTGTTGCAAAGATTGGCGGCAGTCAGAGGTAGGCTGTCGCTCTGCGCCGATCAGGCGGCTGCTGCGAAATGGTGGTTGAGCATGCCCATGGCCTCCGTCAGCGCCGAGGGCCCAATGCCAAAAGCTCTCTCCACAAGGCGCACCTCGCCCCTGATGCCGGGCTGCAGGCACCAGGGGCGAGCCTGTCCTTTGCGCAGGGCTCGCATGACTTCGAATCCCTTGATCGTGGCATAGGCCGTGGGGATCGATTTGAAACCGCGCACCGGCTTGATCAGTATCTTGAGCTTTCCGTGATCGGCCTCGATCACGTTATTGAGATACTTCACCTGCCGGTGGGCCGTCTCCCGGTCCAGCTTTCCTTCGCGCTTCAATTCGGTGATCGCTGCACCATAGCTCGGCGCTTTGTCGGTATTGAGCGTGGCAGGCTTTTCCCAGTGCTTCAGGCCTCGCAGGGCCTTGCCCAGGAACCGCTTCGCTGCCTTGGCGCTGCGGGTCGGCGACAGGTAGAAATCGATCGTGTCGCCCCGCTTGTCGACTGCCCGGTACAGGTAGGTCCACTTGCCCCGCACCTTGACGTAGGTTTCATCCAGGCGCCAGCTCGGATCAAAGCCACGCCGCCAGAACCAGCGCAGCCGCTTCTCCATCTCCGGGGCGTAGCACTGGACCCAGCGATAGATCGTCGTATGGTCGACCGAAATGCCGCGTTCCGCCAGCATTTCCTCAAGGTCGCGATAGCTGATCGGATAGCGACAATACCAGCGCACCGCCCACAGGATCACATCACCCTGGAAATGGCGCCACTTGAAATCCGTCATCGTTCCGTCCGTCCAATCTCCGCCAAGCATGCTCAAGCTTCACGATTTTTGCAACAGAGCCCTCGGACCCGATCCCGGATATTGCCTCGCCCTACGCCCGCAGGACAAAGAGGGTCGCCAACATAGTCGGCCTTCTGGGGCACGGCACAGGCGGACGCCCGGGAGAGCGCTTGATGAACCAGCTCGGGATGCCGGTCAGCGACGACACCATCCTTCGGCACTTGAAGCGCATGGCTTTACAGATCGACGACGAGCCCCCCGCTCGGATCATCGGTATCGATGACTGGAGTTGGAGGAAATCGTGGCGCTACGGCACGATCATCGTTGATCTCGAGCGCCGAAAGGTCATGGACATTCTCGAGGACCGGAGCGTGGCGAGCGTTGCACAATGGTTGAAGCGGCATCCCTCCATTGAGGTGGTCAGTCGAGATCGATGCGGGCTATACGCGCAGGCTGCTCGTGAAGGTGCCCCGCAAGCGTCTCAGGTGGCTGACCGCTTTCATCTCTTCCAGAACCTGCGTCTTGCGATCGAGGAACAGATGAGCCTCTCCGGCCGAGCTACAGGCAGGGCACTGCTGCCAGACGAGGACATCGAGACTGATCATGACGATCGAGCTTTGCATGAGGAGGCGCCTGGAATGCGGTTGCGCAATCAGCTTCGACGGACACATAGGCAGTCCCGGAAGGAGGTGTTCGAGACGGTGCACGCCTTGAGCAAAGAAGGCCTGACCTGCTCGGAGATTGCGCGTCGCACTGGATATGGCCGCCGCAGCATCGCGAAATGGCTGACGTTTGAAACGCCACCCGACCGACGCAGGGGAGCGTTGCAGCCGACATCTCCCCTGTATTTCGAAGCCTTTCTCACCCAATGTTGGAAGGACGGCAACCGCCGTGGGCGGCATCTGTTTCATGACATCAAGCATCGCGGGTACACCGGCAGCTTTTCCAATCTTGAACGCCTCCTGGCAACCTGGCGCCGCGCCGAGAGACCGGAATCGGATAAGGATAAGGATAAGGATGATGCGGCGCCGGCTCGGGTTGGCGTCGTCGACAGTACATACGATAATGCGCCTGTGCGTGATCCGCACACTGGCCACTGGATCTCGCCGGTTGTCGCCGCTGCTCTCTGCATCAAGCCGCGCGGCGCGCTGACCGTCAATCAAGAGCGGAAAGTGGACGCCCTCAAGCAGGGATCAGATACCTTTGCGACTTTGCGCAGCTTATCCATGCGGTTTCGCGGAATATTTCATAGCCGAAATTCGGCAAGGCTCGAAGATTGGATTGATGATGCCATTCATTCTGGCCTGGTTTTCCTGGCCCGTTTTGCCCGCGTCCTTCGCCGCGATATCGACGCCGTCTGTAACGCCATCGACCTGCCTTGGAGCAATGGTCAAGCGGAAGGTCAGATCAACCGACTGAAGACGATCAAGCGCGCTATGTATGGCCGAGCGGGTGCAGAGCTTCTCAGAGCGCGGATGATGCCCATCCAATTGTCCGATCTCCACACAAAGTGAGGCAGACCCTTTTATCGTCCCTCCGAATGTTCGATATACGAACACTTGTTCGATACGGATAGAATATGCTATTCAGTTCATTCGTCAAGGCCGACGCAAGCCAACCAAACGAGACAGACGCTCGATGCGTTGGAACCGGGACTGAAATGCGCGCACCAAGGAGCGCGAACACTTGCGACTTGAGTGGAAGAATCGAAGAACTCGGTGGGAACGACACAAACGTGCGGTCGTCGACAGCTTCACCGAGGTGCTTCACCAAGACAGTGGCCTTCCGCCTGAGGGCTAAGAATCGCGCCATCTGAATTAGAACGCCACGATGTGGCCGGGAGCCGATTGATGCAAGATATCCCTCAGATCCTTGGGATCGTGAACATGACCAGCGACTCCTTTTCTGACGGAGGCTTGTTCTTGGATGAGCAGTCCGCGATCGCGCACGCGAATGGATTATGGAAGCATGGCGCCAACATCATTGACCTAGGACCAGCCGCCAGTAATCCAAACGCTGAGTTGGTGGATTCTAAAGAGGAAATTCGGCGACTAAGTCCAGTTATCACCGTGCTTCATAAAGCTAAGATTCCCGTCTCGGTCGATAGCTTTCGAGCAGAAACCCAGCGCTATGCAATTTCGAGAGGAGTAGAATTTCTGAACGACATCACGGGGTTTTCCGAGCCTAGCATTTACGCCGATCTTGCAGTGGCCAAATGCAAACTCATCGTCATGCATTCGATGCAAGCTGGCAACCGTGCAACAGAATCTGACTTTTCGCCACACGAGGTGTGGCTGCATTCGTTTCGGTTTTTTGAAGAGCGTATCGCTACCCTAATTAACGCTGGTATTGCGCCAGAGCGGCTCATTTTGGACCCAGGCATGGGATTCTTTTTAAGTGCCAATCCCGAAGCGTCTCTTCGTATCCTCGCTAATCTAGAGGACTTTTCACATAGGTTCTGCTTACCGCTCTTAATATCCGCTTCTAGAAAGTCCTTCTTAAGGAAGGTAACAGGCAAAGCTGTTGAGAAAATCGGGTCAGCGACGCTTGCAGCGGAGCTGCTCGCTGCTATGGCGGGAGTTAGTTATATTCGTACTCACGACGCTGGAGCATTGGCTGACGGCCTAGCGGTGTTATCGGCTGTGAACTCGAACAAGGGTCACTTCAGCAGCAAAGGCTGACCGCCGGAACGGTCTCATCCCCCAATGGCCGCAAGCACGAGCGGTACAAGAAACCACGATCAATGCATCGGATATTTCAGAATTTTATTGATTGCCTTTCGAGCGCGTCGAATTCAGATGCTCTTCGCGATGCCATGTCGCAGGCAGCAGCGGCGTTCGATCTGTCCTGTTTCGCGTACCTCTCCATGCCGGATAAAACAGGAGGCCAGGCCGGGTTAATATCAAACTATCCATTAGCTTGGACAACCCATTATTTGCAAAGGCATTATGAGCGCTTTGACCCCGTGATCGTTCAGGCACTCGGCCAACCCGAGCCTTTTGAATGGGGTCTCGGAATCGGATCGTTGGCGCCCTCAAAATGGGTCGTGCGGCTGAGCGGAACAGGAAAGTGTCGTAAGGGGCATTATTTTCTTTCAAAAGTCCCATTTGGAATTAGGTTGACGTAGCGGTCTGAGGCCGCCGTTTGCGACGGCGTCGGGCACGGAGAAATCGTAGCGCCCGAGGAAATTGATGTGACGCCAGGATATCGGCGAGAGTCGAGCGATATCGGCGGGCAGTGGCGGCGTCCCGGCCTCACTGAGTTGGCGCACGGTTTCTTGCATGTAGACAGCGTTCCAGTGGACGATGGAGTTGAGGGCGAGACCAAGGACGCCAAGCTGCTCCTCCTGGCCCTGGCGCAGAGGGCTTCTGATTTCGCCCCGATCGCCGTGATGGACGCGCCGACCGAGCTTGTGGCGCAATTCCTGCCGGTTGAGCTGAACCAATATCCGCCGGCGGAACGGTCGATCGTCGATGTATCGCAGGATGTGCAGCGTCTTGATGATGCGCCCCAGTTCAGACAGCGCCTTGGCCAGGGTCGTTGGGCGGTCTTTGACCTGCAGCATGCGCATGACGCCTGCGGCCTTGAGGTGGCCGAGCTTGAGCGATCCGGCCAAACGGATCAGGTCGGACCAGTTTTCCCTGATCAGATTGATTTTGATCCTGCCCCAGGCAATCTCATCGAATTGTCCGTAGCTCGCCTGGCGGTCGATGCGCCACAGCTTCGCGCCGCCGATGTCCGCCAGACGGGGGCTGAACCGGTAGCCCAAGAGCCAGAACAGCCCGAAAATCGCGTCGGAATAGGCGGCTGTGTCGGTCATGATCTCCAGAGGTTCGAGCTCGGTTTCCTGTTCCAGCAGGAGAGCCAGGACGACCAGGCTGTCGCGCAGCGTTCCAGGGATGACCGCTCCGGCCAGACCACTGAACTGGTTGGAAATCATGTTGTACCAAGTGACGCCGCGCTCCTGGCCGTAATATTTGGGGTTGGGGCCGGCGTGTATGGCGCTCGACGGAACGACAAACCGCATGCCGTCGGCGCTGGCCACCTCGCCTGCGCCCCAATGTTGGACGATATCCAGGCGACTGTGAGCGGCAACGATCGCGGCGTTGGCCGCGGCTATGGTCTCGGGCCGAATGAAATTCTGACCGACCCAGGAAAGCCGGTCGCGACGCAGAGCCGCAAATTCCGGGCGCACAACCGGCTCAAGGCCGATGTTACAGGCGCCGCCGACCAGGGTCGCGCAAAGGCTTATCTCGAAGTGCTCGACGGTGGCCTGACGCTCGCTCAGATGGGTAAAGGACTTAGCAAATCCGGTTCGCGCCATGACTTCAAGCAAGATGTCGGGCATCCCCGCCTTCGGCATGCGCGTTTGGACGGCGGCGCGAAGCGCACGAAGGCGCTCGGGTTCATCAAGCTTGTCGAGGGGCGTGACCACAATCTGGGTCTTGTCGGCGACCGTCTCGAAACGCAGGTCCAGATTGTCGCCCGCGCGCCCGGCGACATGACGATATGCCTCATCGAGAAGGCGGGAGAGACCGTCGATCTCAGTGTCGGCTTCCAGAGATCGGCCCAGGGCGCGTGCTACCATCAATCTGGAATTGTGCCAGGACTCGCCCTCGAGCATCCCGCGCCGGGGATCCCCGTATCGGATGCCGGGCTTGGCGAACACGTCGCGACGCTTGATCGCGAGACGCCATGCATCGATGATCGCGAAGACATAGGCTTTCGGGTCTCTCACCCTGCCTTCATGATCGAGGGCATGTTGCCTCCACGCCTTTGGGATCGCAGCGGTCGGTGCGCCGCGCATCTTGGCGAGAGACGACCAGTCGTCCACGCCCTTGAGGTAGCTGATCGCGGCCTTGACGTTTTTGCCGCCCGGGGCGGCGTCGATCTCGATGCGGGTGGTGATTTCAAAGAACAATCGCCGGGCGCCCCGCCATTTTGTTCGCAGTTGATCATATGGCTTGGTCTCTGCGGGCTTGGCGATTGCCTCCACCTTGGACATGGCGGCCTCGATGTCGGGACGGGGCAACCGCTCGAAGAGCACGTTTCGCCATTCATTGAGGGGCAGCCCGTCGTCGGTCAAAACCAAGAGACCCATCGCGTGGAGCAGCATCGCTGCGCCATCGAGATCGCGCAGGCTACGCAGGCGGGCCTGCTTGTCGGCGGCTTCAGCCCCCTTCACCAAGTCGGCAAGCAGAGCCTCGGCCAGCTCGGCAGCGTCGTCCTGGGCCGCCGCTTCGAGCGTATGGAAGAGCGCGGCTACGGTCGCGGTTCGACGAGGCTCCTGAAGGACAGCGATAGCCGAAGGCTTGCTGACGCGCGCCACCCGCGCGAGGCGCTCAAGGGTTGTGGCTGGAACACCGCGTGGTGGCGCCGGTCGCAGATTGAACGCCCGGACCGCATCGAGCCGATCAAGATGGCGGAAAAGCTCGGTCGGCATGCGCTTGGAGGGAATGGTCCGCAGCGCGTCCAAGGCGGCGAACGTGGATGTGTCGCCATCGTCAAACAGAGCGGCGATGCGCGCGCGCTGGTCATCGCTCAAGCTGGTGACCAGATGACACCAAAGCCTGGTCCGCGCACGATCGCGGATTCTGCCGACCAATCGCTCGACGACCGTGACGCCCGGCAGCAGCACCTTGTTGGCGATCAGCCAGGCCGCAGCTCGATCAATAAGGGGGCCGGGCCGATCGTCGCCGCTCCAGCAAAGGGCGTAGAGCCATCGGGTCAATCGGAACCGCGCCACCGCGTTGTCGCCAAAGTCCGTGAAGCCGCAGTGCGTCCGGATGAGCGCGAGGTGCCGGATGCGCCGGCTTCCCGCAAAATAGGCTTCCACGTCCGTGCCGGGTTCAAGAGCGAGTTGTTCGATCACGGCCGCCAGGACCGACGCGGGGATTTCGGCGGGCGAGACTGGAAATGCGCCCAGAAACCGGGCGCTGGTCAGCATCACCGCAAAGCCGAGCCGATTGTGGTCGCCGCGCAGAGTTCCAATGAGGTCGCGATCAGTTTGGTCAAAATGGAAATATCGCGCGAGCTGGTCGGCCGACGGTTCGCCGTCGAAGCGGGCAAAGCCCTGACGCTGGGCGTCAGTGAGGTGACGGGTGGGCATACCGTGCGAAACTTTCAACTTTTGCGAAGGCGGAGGCTTGTGCCGAAAAGTAAGGCTAATTTCTTCGCAAAACATATGTGCGAAATGAAATCATTTTGCAGTAACTTTCGCACGTCCCTTGGAGCCGCCGCATGAAGCTCGGCTATGCACGCGTTTCCACCGAGGATCAGAACCTGGAAATCCAGCGCGGTCGTCTCTCGGAGGCTGGCTGTGAGTTGATGTTCGAGGAGAAAATATCCGGAGCCGCTCGCGGCCGACCAGAGCTCGAAAAGCTCATGGGACACCTGCGCAAAGGCGACGTCCTGGTGGTCGCTCGCCTCGATCGTTTGGCGCGATCAACCATTGAACTTCTGCACATCGCGGAACGCATCAAGGAAAAGCAGGCAGGTTTACAATCGCTTGATGAACCTTGGGCCGATACCACGTCCCCGTCCGGCGTGATGATCATGACCGTGTTCGCTGGGATCGCCCAGTTCGAGCGGGCCCTCATATTGAGCCGAACCGACGAAGGTCGAAAGGCTGCGAGGGCGCGCGGCGTGGCTTTCGGCCGCCCAAAGAAAATGCGACCCGATCAAGCTGAGCTCGCTCGCCAACTCGTGCTCGAGGGCAAGTCCATCAGCGCCGTCGCAAGGACTTTCAACGTTCACCCGGCGACCATCTATCGCTGTATCGAGCCAAGCGGTTCCTTATGACACTTTTCTGTTCCGCTCAGCCGCACAACCCATAAAGGCAGTCATCGTCGCTGCTAGAATAGGCAGCAGCGGACGCCATCCAGTGCCGAGTAGTTTTTGCATCGGCGACTGTATCCCGGTAGCGGTCACGGCCAAGGCGAGAAGGGCAGGGGCGACGAGACCTCCCGCGTCGGCGGCTAGCGCTGGAACGAAGCCGATTGAGTTGATCGTCGCGACAACGAAGAAGCCTGCAACGAACCACGGAATACCGATGCCCTTGGTCCGCTCCCCTTCTTGAGGGGGAAGGAAGTATGCGACCAGAACGAGCACCGGCGCCAGCAAAGCAACGCGCGTGAGCTTGACGACCGTGGCGGTCTCTCCCGCCGCCGGGGAATAGGAGTAACCGGCGCCCAGCACTTGAGCAACATCGTGAATCGAGGCTCCGAGCAGGAAGCCCGCCTGCCTGTCGGTAAGTCCAAGAAGGTGGGCGGCGATCGGGTATAAGATCATGGCCAGCGAACTCATCGCCGATATTCCGACCAGCACAAGTGTGAGCTGTGCCTGAGACACCCGCCGCTCGCCAAGGACCGCATAGACGGCAAGCGCCGCCGAGGCGCCGCAAATCGCAACGGCGCCGCCGGCAAGGACTCCGAAGGCCGTCCCGGAACGAAGCCAACGGGCGGTCAGCATCGCGGCGATCATCGTCGCTACGACCACCAGCGTGAGCGAGGCGAGCGCGGAATATCCCAGGTCTGCTATTTCCCCGAGGGTGACGCGGGTGCCCAGGAGCACGATCGCGACGCGAAGCAACGTACGCGATGCAAGCCCGAGGCCGGCGGTGAGGCGTTTGTCGGCGCGAAGAAAGTTCAGCGCCAAGCCGACGAGCAGCGACATCAGGACGACGGGCGCACCGTAACGATCGGACAGATAGACGGCAGCAAGCGTCGCCAGACCCGTTACTATGAGGCCCGGCGCATAGTCGCGCGGCTTCGTCGCCGGATCCGGGGCGGCGTCGCCGTACAGGTCGGCGGCAAAAAGTGCGGCATCGGGGGATCGTTTCATCAGCCTTTTCCACCGTGGTTCGGCAAGCTCATTACTCCTAATGTGGCACGTAGCTTTCACTCAGCCGGATTAAACCCGGGTGATCCACGAGCAGCGATGGCGGACTTGTGAAGAGACCGTGGATCCCCTGTTGTCTATATCGAGGGCTACGATAATCGGCGACGCATCCATTTGCCATCGGTTATACGGCTCCGAAACAGCCGAACTACGAAGGGTGAAAACCCGGGTCGATCAAAACGCGGCAACATCATCATAAAACTGTGGAAGCGGTCCCTTGGGGCAACCTCTTCTTCAAGAGCTGATGTCGCATGTCCAGCCAAAGGGGCCGCTGCAATCAGGGCCGCGCAAGATTGGAGGCCGAATTCATAACACGAAGGCGCCTGATTGCTTCGGACAGCTCGAAAATCCTCTGGTGGTGATGATGTGAACTTATTCATTGGCTGGGCGATCTGGCGGAGACGGTGATCGTGGAACAGCCTCGTTTCTTGCTTGTGGAATCGTTTTGCGGCGCTGAGCGCGCGGGCGATATCGCCTATCGCTCAAAGAAAGACGAGGCCTTCCTTGCCGCCGGCATGTTCACCAGCAACAGCCAATACAAGAAGCCGCTGAGGCGGCCGATGCGGAGCACTTCGCCAGAGACAATGCGAAACGATCCGATATGCTCGACGTCGAGCACGTGTTCGTGGGCCAGAAACCTCGGCGTGGGACTGCTCACCCGGACCATCAGCATGGCCGCGCCCGCATCAAGATCGGCATGGCCAAACTGACCGATAACTTCCATGCGTCAAAGCGCGAACTGCGCCCGCTTGATCGCAAACTGCAGCAGGGGCCCGCCAGCGGAAATTTGCTACTCAGCACCCCCGAACGGCCTCCAAATCACGCCGCTTCCCAGCCTGACGTGCTCAACAGGGCCGGCGGAAGCCATCGGTTTTGAAGCGTCCAGCTTGAACGGTAGCATAGCCTGTGCTACGTGCACCGCACGCTCAGATCTCGAACGCGTTCGACATTCCCGCGGAAAAGCCCGCCAGCGGCACGGTGTCTTCCGTCATTCGAAATGCAAAACGCTAAAAAAATGGACAATGGGTTTGATCGTAAGAACGAGCGACCCGATCTAAGAGTACTGTTCTAATTAAATAATTGCAAGGATCAATTTCCCTGGATACAGGAAAATAAAGTCACCTTTCGGGGGGAATTATGGATACCATAGAGCTTCTCGAAAACTGCATCGATGAACGGATTGGAGAAGGAGTTCTTCGAGTTGACCGCCGAGCCTACACAAATCCGGATCTGTTAGAGTGGGAATTCGAACATATCTTCGAAGGAAACTGGGTATATCTCTGCCATGAAAGTCAAGTTTATCGACCGCGAGACTTTCTGTCGTTGACCGTGGGTCGCCAGCCGGTGTTGGTAACACGTAACAAAGAGGGCGAGCTACGGGCCTTCATCAATTCCTGTGCTCATAGAGGTGCGTTAGTCGCGCGTGAGACCACAGGGAATCGCGCTGCATTTACCTGCCCGTTCCATGGCTGGACATACGATCTGGACGGCCGCCTGGTTGACATCCCTTTGGAGGAAGGGGCTGGCTATCCTTGTCAATTCAACAAGAGCGAAATCGGATTAACACCTATCCCCCGACTGGAAAGCTATCGCGGGTTCGTGTTCATATCATTTAACTCTGACGTTCAGCCTTTAGGTCAATGGCTCGGAGATGCTACGACTTTCATCGATTTGATCGTTGACCAGTCTCCGGATGGATTGGAAGTATTGCCCGGTACAGCTACTTATACCTACAAAGGTAATTGGAAGCTTACGTACGAAAACCAAGCTGATGGTTATCATGCTGTCACTACCCATGGGAATTATATCCGTACCGTGTTAAATCGGCAAACGGAGAACAGGAAGGGCAGTATGACGGCTGATCAGCCGTCGATGGATCTATCTGAACTTACGCGAAGTGATGGCGGATTTTATGATCTTGATCACGGACACGTAATGCTTTGGTGGGATTGGGGCGATCCGAAGAGCCGACCCAACTTCGGACAGTATGATAATTATAAGCAGAGCGTCGGTGAAGAGCGGGCGAACTGGATGGTGAACCGCGCGCGCAATCTAATATTATATCCCAACGTTCTGTTGGCCGACCATATGTCGATGCAAATACGCGTTTATCGACCACTATCGGTGGATCGGACAGAGGTAACTATTTACTGTCTCGCGCCTAAGAATGAATCTCCGCAAAACCGCTCGCATCGGCTGCGCCAATACGAAGACTTCTTTAACGTCACGGGCTTGGCTACATGTGACGATGCCGCAGAGTTCGAGGCGCAGCAAGCAGGAGCTCAAAGCGGTCGGTTCGTACCCTGGAGCGACTTGAGCCGTGGGCTGGCGCACATGATCCACGGGCCTAATGAGCTTGCCAGCCGGCTGGGGATCAATCCCCGTTATTCCGGTTCTAAACAGGAGGATGAGCCGATTATGTGGGCCCAGTGCCGTCATTGGCGAGACACATTGCTTTCTAATGTTTTTCAGGAACAGAATAGAGCTCGGTCTCTGGTAAAGTAACCTTTTCCGCGGGGGAATTATGGAGAAATTTCTTGAGTTCATTCCAGAGGTCGTCGACTTTCTCAATACTGAAACGTATTTTGTCGATCGGCAGATGTGGGATGAGTGGCTTAACCTGTTTTCCGAGGATTGCGAGTATTGGCTACCCTCTTGGGAGTCAGACACGCAGCTTATCACCGATCCGCAGACGGAAGTCTCACTTATCTACTATAGTGATCGAAGCGGTTTAGAAGACCGGGTATTTCGATTGCGTACTGGAGCAGTTTCATCAGCTACACCGATGTCGCGCACGGTTCACATCACAAGCGGTGTTCGTATCCTTTCGGTATCTGGATCGGCTCTTGAGGTGGCTGCAAGTTGGGTATGCCACTGGGTTTGGCGTAAGGAATTCAACACCTATGCCGGACACTATGAATACATCCTCGAGCGAACCGGTGATGTACTTAAGATCAAGCGAAAAAAGATCGTCTTGATAAATGACGTGATTCCGAGGGTGTTGGACTTTTATCACATTTAAGAGGCGGTCGGAATATGCACAAACAGGAGGCCGGTGCCTCGGCAGACGGGGGCAGAGCCAAACACACAGCCTTACAAATACGTGTCGTAGTCCTCGCTTTCTTGGCAGCTCTGCTGGATGGTTTAGATCTACAGATAATCGCTTACGCAGCGCCCGCCATAGCTAAGAATTTGAGTTTAACGGAAACGTCACTTGGGATAATCTTCAGTGGTGGTTTTGCTGGCCTCGCTGCTGGTTCGATACTTGTTGCCCCTTTGGGAGACCGTTGGGGTCGACGGCCGATAATAATATCTTGTCTTGTGTTATTTGGCGCATGCGTTTTAATCACGCCATTCGCAGCCAATGCGCAGCAGCTCTTCGTGCTGCGGGTTTTGACGGGTCTCGGCCTCGGCGGTGTGATGCCCAACGCCATCGCGATCTCAATGGAGTTCGCGACATCCCGTTTACGTGCCTCCATGGTCTCGTTCACCTATTTCGGATTTAACATCGGAGGAGCAGCAGGTGGAATAGTGGCAGCCACCTTGATCCCATTAGTGGGATGGAAGGGAATGATGTTCATCGTCGGTCTTCTGCCGTTGATGCTCGCATTGATTCTGTTCTTCTTTCTGCCTGAGTCACCTGAATATCGTGCAAACAAGGAACGTGCGCCGAATAGGACCAATAGCATTCGTAATGCTCGGCGCGACGGCACCAATGAGTCTGCTGAGGATGGGCTTGCTTTGCGATCTTCCCCGATTCGCGAGATCTTTTCCTTAGAAAATAGAAGAAACTCTGCTTTGATGTGGCTGGCAATGTTCGCTAACTTGTCGGTGGTTTTCGGAATTCTGCAGTGGCTTCCGACCCTCCTTAACCAAGCTGGTTTTGCGTTGGGCAGCGCAAATTCATTAGTCGCCCTCTCATGGATATCGACGGTTCCTGGCGTGGTCCTTTTACTTTATGTAGCAAAGATGGTTGGACTTCCGAGGGCTGTAGGCCTGTTCCTGTGCGTTGGAAGTGTCGTGATCTTTGGGCTAGGAGTGGTCATAGCAACCGCCGCAAGCGATGCAATGTGGCTGCTTATGGTCGGAATTGGCATGACGGTCACTGCGGCGCAGGTCGGTTTTTACTCGCTGCTAACTGCCGTCTATCCGGGTTCCAGCCGCGTCACTGGGATTGGCTGGGCGCAGGGAGTTGGGCGCTTGGGCGCTGTTGTAGGCCCATCAGCGATAGGCTTTCTATTGGCTGGGGGCACGAGTACGATAGCTCTCTTCGCTTACTTCTCGATCCCCGTGCTGATATCAGCAGTTGCGGTATGGCAGGTCAGGCCATTGCGCTTAGCTGCGTAGGTCAGGAGCTGGGCACCTCTATCCAACCAGGGACCTCCAAAAACCCCTCGCCAACCCGGGCCTTAGAGTCCGTCTCGAATCTCATACGTAACGACCGAGCCGTCTGACGAGGATCAGGGCGGCAGCGGCATAGAGGAAGGCTGTTGCGGAGCGGATTGTGTGCTCGAAGTCCTTTGCGAGGCGGCGATTGCGGTTGATCCAGGCGAAGGTGCGCTCGACGACCCAGCGTCTGGGATGGACGACGAACCCGGTCTGATCGGCGAACTTGCGGACGATCTCGATGGCGATCGAGGTGGCGTCCGCGACGCGCGCGCTGTTGTAGGCGCTGTCGGCGAAAGCGCGTTCGACGAAGGGATGCCGCAGTCGCGATTGCTTGAGCAATGGCACCGCGCCGTCGCGATCTTGCACATCGGCCGGGTGGACGAGCAGTGCGAGCGCACGTCCGTCGGTATCGACCATGGCGTGGCGCTTGCGCCCCATCACCTTCTTGCCCGCGTCGTAGCCGCGTGACCCGCCGGCCTCGGTCGTCTTCACGCTCTGGCTGTCGATGACCGCTGCCGACGGGCACGGCTCCCGACCGAGGCGAACTCGGTCAAGCTGGACCAGATGATGGTTGAGGCTTTCGAATACGGAACGATCCCGCAGTTCCGAGAACCACCGATAAACCGCGCGCCAAGGCGGAAAGCTGTCGGGCAGAAGCCGCCACGGGCAGCCGGACCGCAGCACATAGAAGATCGCCTCGACGATCTGGCGCATCGACCAGCGCCGCCGCCGACCACGATGTCGGGGCGGCGGCAAATACGGCTCGATCAGTCGCCACTCCGCATCGGTAAGATCACTTCCATAGCGAAGGTTCGCGCGGCTATGCTGCGTTCGGGCGGTCGGGGTCCACATCGGTTCTTCCAGATCAGGTGTCGCAACCCCTGTGGAATCATACCGGAGCCCGATCGTCCACCCTCATTACGCTGCCGTTTCGAGACAGCCTCTAAGCAATGGTCGAATATCTCTAATCAGGGGGGCTTTGGTGTATGCTCCCCTGGTTGATGATCGTCGTGTAAGTTTGTTGGTTCGCATTCCAGTTGAGAGCTGATGTAACGGCTCTGTTGCAAAGATTGGCGGCAGTCAGAGGTAGGCTGTCGCTCTGCGCCGATCAGGCGGCTGCTGCGAAATGGTGGTTGAGCATGCCCATGGCCTCCGTCAGCGCCGAGGGCCCAATGCCAAAAGCTCTCTCCACAAGGCGCACCTCGCCCCTGATGCCGGGCTGCAGGCACCAGGGGCGAGCCTGTCCTTTGCGCAGGGCTCGCATGACTTCGAATCCCTTGATCGTGGCATAGGCCGTGGGGATCGATTTGAAACCGCGCACCGGCTTGATCAGTATCTTGAGCTTTCCGTGATCGGCCTCGATCACGTTATTGAGATACTTCACCTGCCGGTGGGCCGTCTCCCGGTCCAGCTTTCCTTCGCGCTTCAATTCGGTGATCGCTGCACCATAGCTCGGCGCTTTGTCGGTATTGAGCGTGGCAGGCTTTTCCCAGTGCTTCAGGCCTCGCAGGGCCTTGCCCAGGAACCGCTTCGCTGCCTTGGCGCTGCGGGTCGGCGACAGGTAGAAATCGATCGTGTCGCCCCGCTTGTCGACTGCCCGGTACAGGTAGGTCCACTTGCCCCGCACCTTGACGTAGGTTTCATCCAGGCGCCAGCTCGGATCAAAGCCACGCCGCCAGAACCAGCGCAGCCGCTTCTCCATCTCCGGGGCGTAGCACTGGACCCAGCGATAGATCGTCGTATGGTCGACCGAAATGCCGCGTTCCGCCAGCATTTCCTCAAGGTCGCGATAGCTGATCGGATAGCGACAATACCAGCGCACCGCCCACAGGATCACATCACCCTGGAAATGGCGCCACTTGAAATCCGTCATCGTTCCGTCCGTCCAATCTCCGCCAAGCATGCTCAAGCTTCACGATTTTTGCAACAGAGCCGTCTAGCGAGAAGCGGACATACCGCCGATCAATGCGTAGGTCCGGAAGTGACCCAAAGCGGACACGCCGGTGGCAGTTGGTGGCGGTCGCCACGGCTAGTCGATCACCCGATCAGCCCCGAGCGAGCGCACCAGCCCGGCGTTGCCCGCGCTGCAGACGCCAGTGACCTCAGCGCCGAAATACTTAGCCAACTGCACGCCGTAGGCGCCAACACAACCCGAGGCACCGTTGATCAGCACCTTCTGGCCTGGCTGGATCCTGGCCCGGTTGAAAAAGTCGAGCGCCGTGACGCCCCCAAACGGCACGCCTGCCGCGTCCTCGAACGAGAGGCCCTCCGGCATTAGCGCGACGCACTCGTCCTCGCGCACCAGCTTGTACTCGGCGTGGCAGCCAAAGACGTCGATGCCGAACACCCGGTCGCCCGGCCTGAACTTCGTCACCGCCTGCCGACTGCCTCGACCGTCCCGGCGAACTCGACGCCGAGCACCTTCTTGCGCGGCCCGAAGATGCCGAGCACCAGCCGCCCGGGGATCGCGAACGGTTTCGGCATGTTGAAGGCCCTCAGCCGCGCATCGCCCGAGGTGACCGAACTCGCCGCCAGCTTGACGAGAAGGTCGCGCCCGCCCGGCACGGGCTTGGGCACCTCCTGGATCGAAACGACATCCGGGGGGCCGTATTTCTTGTAGACAGCAGCTCTCATGGCATCCTCCTTGAAGGGGCGCGGGG
Source organism: Novosphingobium resinovorum (assembly GCF_001742225.1). Classification (NCBI taxonomy): domain Bacteria; kingdom Pseudomonadati; phylum Pseudomonadota; class Alphaproteobacteria; order Sphingomonadales; family Sphingomonadaceae; genus Novosphingobium; species Novosphingobium resinovorum. The sequence goes on from NZ_CP017078.1 coordinate 193,643, forward strand.
TTCAGTCTTGGGATTGGCTTGGGGTCGGCCGTCAGCCCTTGGGCGGCTCGGCCTTCCACTGAAAGACCTCGCCGATCGGCACGCCGAACACTTCAGCGATGCGGAACGCCGCTTCCAGCGACGGCGAGTATTTGTTCTGCTCGATGGCGGCGATGGTCTGCCGGGTCATGCCGATGCGATCGGCCAGGTCCTGCTGCGTCATCTCGTCATGGTCGAAGCGCAGCCGTCGGATCTTGTTGGAAATCGGCGGCGCGGCCATCAGCTCAGCACCCGGAAGCGGATGATAATGATGATCTCGGCCAGCACGTTGGCAGCGACGGCGGCCAACAGCAGCGCGTTGGCCATGACGATGGCAAAGCTCCCGACCGGATCGGTTGGAAAGCCTGCCGCAAAGTCCCTGCCCCAGAGCAGTGCCGACGCCGAAATACCGAGTACCGCCCACTCGAACAGCGGCTTGGTCATCCTGGCTGCGCCGCTCTCCATCTGCTTTTCCAGCTCGTCGGGGCTGGCGCCGAAATCCTTGAGCCGACGCCGGGAGGCGAGCAGGTTCAGGCCGAGCAGCAGCACGACCGTGATCCCCATGCATACGAGGAACAGCGTCCACAGCGCCTGCCCATCCAGCACGCGCGCGCCGACGCCGCGCCAGACTTCAGAAAAATAGTATCCCCACACCACCAGCGTGGTGACGACGGCGATCCAGGCGGTTTTCTCGCGGAAGGACATTTGACGCCTCCGTGCACAATTTCTTGGGCGCTATATCTAACATTTCTTACGACATGTCTAGTATTTTTGACATGGTGACGAAGCTTTTAGGCGAGATGCCGCCCGAACGCCCAAGAGCGAAGTCGCGACGTTTTTCCCAGCCCGTGAGTGTCTTGTCGGGCACTGAGACCAGCGGCCGCTTCTGGCGCAAGATGCCAGGATGTCCTGCCTCCCTCATGTCCGCGTCTGGGCAGCGGCCTTTTGGGCGGCAATGACAGAAATGGGGACACGTTGCCGTCGCAGTGCGGCCGCCACCTCAACGGCGGCTTTCCCAGCCTCGCGGCCCAGAAGCCGTCAGGCAGGAATTCACCCCTATTCAGCCCTACATTGGGCGAACGGCCAGCCCGGCGGCGAGAGTTTCCGAAGCCCCCTGCCCTATCCAGCCTCGCCGAAATTATGGCGTTCGCCAAGACGCCGAGGTTGTTGGAAGCCGACCGTCAGGGTCAACAACCTTTAGAACCGGACCATCCGACTGGTTCCAGCGCCAGAGTGCGACACAGCTTCCACCTGGAGACATAAAAGAGGGATAGATGACCCCATCGACCTTCGCGTCAAAAAGCATTTGATATGCGGCATGCGTGGCAGCGACAGCCCCCTTGTCCAATTCCGACCGCCACTCCGTCTTGTGAATGTCCTGGTCGAAGCCCCATTCGTCGAGAACTACGGGATCGGTCGTGTCGACAAGGCGGGCGCCGGTCAGCTCGAGTTGAGCGATCAATGCTGGATGCTGCACGAACCCTTGGTTGTATTCTGCCCAGGCGGTCGACAATTCCCGCGCGGCGTAAATCGTGTGGACGCCGATCGGATTCCAACGGCCTCCAAAACGAGCAGCGCCCTCCCCCGATAGCGGTAGATGTGACCAGCGAGGAACGTAGGCTCGCCACAAAATGATCGGCTTAAGGTCTGTCAACTCAGGCATAGACGCCCGAGCGCACAGCCTCCAGATAGGCCAAGACCTGATCTGCCTTGCCGTCTCCCACCAGATCGTAAGCCGTCTTGCCCGCCCAGCCAGGAATTGGTTGGTGCTTAAACCAGATTACCGCACGATTTTCGTCGCCAGCCATCTCTGCGGCCATAGCCAGGATACGCACGATCGGGCTTAGCGCCGCGTCCACCTTCCGGGTGGCGGTTTTGGCGGTGAGCGTATTTCGGGCAATTCCGACAAGCTTGGCCAGCTCCGACTGTGTCACGCCGAGCTGTTCGGACAGCCGCGGCGCCGACAGGAAGGGCGAGCCGCCATCGCCAAACCGAACTGCACCTATCTCGAGACCCTGGGGCTGCATGAAGCACTCCAATCATCCATTTTTTGAGCACGTTTCATGCAATATGCGCTCAAACCATGCTCATTTCAAGTCGACCTGATCGGGCAACTCCATGCAACTAGGTTTCGCGATCCCACTTATCGATGCTCTTCCTCAAATTATCGCTGACCTCGAGCCGCTTCTGGGTACGATCGAGCCGTTGGGCGGCGCCCAGTTCGCCTTCGGCCTCCGTGACACCCGCCCCCGCCGCTTTGGCCGCGTCGAGTTTGGCCCTCAACAGCGCCATGATCATTGGCCAGGTCGAGAATTTCCCTTCCTTGGCCCGCTCCGTCAGATTTCGCAGGTAGCCCCCTGGCGACTTGATCTGATCAGACTTCTGGTAGATCGCGGCGATGGTGATTGCAGCCTGCTGTTCACCCAATGCCACTCGCGCGTCTTCCCAAGCGCTGGGGCTGATCCCCAACACCGGACGGGCCAGATCCGCCGCGGTTAGGAAATCTCGCCAATTACGAATGCCGCCGCCGCCCTTCACCAACCACAGCAGGTTCGGACAGGCATCCAGCACGATACCCAGAGGCAGTTCGCGCTTCGGCAAGCTCCGCAGGTTGTCAGATCCACCGGCGCTGCCGCTCGCTTCGTCTTTTATTCCTAAGCCGCGTTCAGATTCAGTTTTAGATTCGGTATTTGAATTCTGTATGTGGCGCTCAGTTTGAGACTCATTGGTATTCAGATTCTGTGATTTTACGAAGGATTCCAATACGTCACGGATTTGCGTCCAAAGGTCGTCGAGTTCTGCAGCTATGGCTTCGAGAACCTGGCGCGGCGCTGTCCTGGGTAGGCGGCCGACGATCGCCTGGTACTCCAGATGCACGCCGCCCCAGTTGCCAGGAACGCCCTCCTCAATACCGGCCTCGATCATCTTGACGATGTCGCGGCGGCAGATGGTTAACCGCTCCTTAACGAGCTTGTACGCCTTTTTCTCGGCGCGCATCGCTTCAGCGAACTCTTTGAACTCGTTGGCACGGGCGACGATCGGTGAGAGATCAAAGCCATAGGCTTGCTCAACCTCTCCGCCCTGCCCCTTGCGCGCGTAGCGCTTGCCATTGGGGCTATCCCGGCGGACGATCAGTCCGCAGTCAACCAAGTTGGCGAGGTGACGCCGCAACGTCGCCGGCGACATGCCATTGGCGCGACCGATGAGCATTTCATTGGATGGCCAGACGATCAGGGCGCTATCGCCATAGAGGGCGGTTTCCGGGTGGAAAGATAGGAGTGCGTCCAGGATGGCGAGTGCCCGATCGGACGCGCCTAGGGCAAGCCTGGCCTCCTTGATATCCCTGAACACATGCCACTTGTGCACGGTCGCATCTGGAGCTGCACTCTGGGCCGCCACCTGACTTGCAATCATGCCAAGCGACATCGGTCGCCGCCCAAAAGGCGTCGTTGCGGTATGCGTCTGCATTGTCTTTCACCTTGTGTAGGGCAAAAGAATTCCGGCCGCTGAAGCGGTGAGACCCGATCAGGGTCTTGACTGCGATTTCGGGAAGTGCGATTCTCGCGTTACCACACGTCGAGAAGGGCTTCCGGAATTCGCTTTCGGGGGCCTTTTTCTTTTGCGATTGGTCCAGGCGGTGAGGAGATCCCCTCGCCTATTGCTTCTGTTCTGTATCTCCCTCTTCATTGGCAAATTCGGAATAGAGTGCGTCGAGACGCGCTGCGACAAAAGCGGCGAACTCAGGGACGCGCCTTTCGTCGAAAGTGATTGCTGTGTGGGAGCCGCGACGCTCTACGAGCGCCGCCCGGCGCCCCTCTGGCGTGTTCCATGCTCCACCCTTCGATGAGCGTTCAGCACTTGGCGCCGTCACCTTGAACACCATGTTAAAACGGGTGTCGCTGTCGGCCGCCCGGAAGCCCTCGGAAGCTACGACGTCATCGATCCTGGCACCCGTCTTGGATTTATCAATGGCTTCAGCCAGTGTGTGCCATCGAGCACGCCCAGCTTTCACGGCCGGCCCAATCTGCCGTGCCAGTTCCTCGGGGATACGTCTGGCAATAGAGATGTACCGGCTTAGGTCCGATTTGTCGGTGGATATCGCTGACATGATCACTGCGCGTTCGTAGCCGGAGTCCTCCAGGCGCTTGGCGAAGAGCGCCTTCTCGATAAACGAAAGGTCAGCACGATCCAAATTCTCGCGGCCTTGGGCGACAACCACTTCATCGTCTGACAGATCACGAACGATCGCCTTCACCGGGTGCGCAAGTCGCACAAGCGCACGCAGGCGGCGTCGACCGTACGCGATCTGGAAGCGACCCGGAGCAGCCGGACTCGGCCGGACTAGGATGGGCACCTGCTGTCCGTCTCGCTCAATGCTCGAAACCAGTTCGTCAAAGCCAGGGTCGATCTCAGCCGGCAGGCGGTCGGCTATGGGCGAGGGATCAATCAGTGCAGGATCAAGCGAGACGACGTGATCCCCAGTAAGAAGCTGCTCCTGAAGTTTGGCAGCCGCTCGCGCGCCTTGCGTCAATTCCTGAAGCGAGGTGCCCATTGCACCGATCGCGCCACTACGGACACGTTCAGGATTTTTAACAGCCGAGCTGTTCGACGAAGGGGGGGCGGCCTTCCCAAGAAAGAGGGAGTTTAGCGCGTCCTTGCGGCTCATGCTTTGCCTCCTTGGAACTGGGAGAGTTGGGAGCTCCCAACAAGGCCATTTGGCAAATTTTGTGCATAAGAGTTGGGAGCTCCCAACTTATGGCCGTTCACTGAATATAGGTCGACAGTCATGGCCGACCCCAAGCTGCTTTCATCAGATGCTCGATCTCGCCATTGACCGCGTCGAGTGCTTCCATGGCACGATCATATGTGGACCTGGTGAGGTTTTCCCGGCCGATCTCGTAAAGGGTTTGCTTGGTGAGACCGGCGTCGGATACCGCGGCTGACTTAACCATTGCATTTGTCAAAACGTGGTCGCCAAACAGATTGCGGAGCAGCGCGGCTACTTTGGTCTGAGGGCCATCCTGCGGTTCGTATCGCGTCAGGAGATATCGGATAAAATCATACTGCAACCGGCCGCCAGCGTCGCGCACAACGCCCAGCAGATCCCGCGTCATGAGAAGAAACTGGCTCATCGACGCCACATCCAGCATTTGCGGATGAACGGTTACCACCATTGACGTGGCGGCGCATAAACCGCTGAGCGTTAAAAAGCCAAGCTGAGGGGGGCAGTCAAGCACAACGACATCATAGTCATCGGCCACCTCGTCCAATGCACTGGCGATGCGCGCGAAGAAAATCCCATCTCCGGACTTTGTGCCATCCATCAAGGCCCTGGGCGTGGTGTGCTCGAATTCCATGAGCTCGAGATTGCCGGGCACCAGGTCCAAGCCATCGAAGTAGGTTTTTCTGACGACGTCCTTAAGGCTCTTGCGACCTTCATCATAGCGGATTGCTGCGTAGAGAGTTTCGTTGGCGCCAACATCGGTTTCAGGGAGCACTCCAAGTAGGGCGGAGAGGCTGGCCTGGGGATCAAGGTCAATGGCGAGTACCCGATATCCCTGCAGTGCGAGATACTGGGCCAAATGAGCAGAGGTTGTCGTCTTGCCCGAGCCGCCTTTGAAGTTTGTTACTGCAATGACCTGCAAGTGTTCTGTTCCGCGTCGGTGCGGAATAAAATCAGTCGCTTCTCGGCCCCGCGTGCCGCTCGCCAACAGCGCACGTATCTCATTGATCTGGCCCAGCGTGTATAGGCGGCGGCCGTTACTCGTGGTTTCAGGCTGAGGTCCCTCGCCGGCGAGCGTCATCTTCCGAAGTGTTGAGTCTGAAACTCGCATCAATCGGGCGGCCTCACCGGATGTGAACCGCCGCAAGGTCTTTTGTGACGTTGGCGGAAACATCGCTTGGCTCAGCGCTTGCAGTTGGGCGCTGAGGAGTTCAGCATGGGCGCCGATGGTCTCATCAGCATCGGCGTTTTGCTGCGGCTCGTTGGCAACACTTGTGTTCACGGGCGTTTCTCTCGTCACGGAAGTTCGGCCACACATGCCAATTTACCGTGACGATACCGAAGCTGCGCGCGCTTGCAAGGAGTTAATGGTTAACAACTCGTTCTGGTGGATAACGCTCGCAGGACCCCTTCTGCCAATTTATGATTATATTCCAGAACGTTAGCCATAGTCTGAACCTACTCGGTCGGGCACAACGCGTCCGCGAAAAAGTGGGGTTATCCGAGGTCACCGTAGACATCCGAGGCGCTGGCTTATCACTTCGCCCTAATATTGCTGCGACTCGGCAGCAGCCACCAATTGGCTGCAAGCCCATTTGAGTTGTGCCCCGCGACGCTGCTTAACAGGACCATACTTGTCCGCAGCAAAACGAGAGGGCATTTCCTAGATGACCTTAGGCGAGTTAATCTGGTTTCGAAATTTCGGTTTTCCGAAGTTCGACCTGATCTCACTTGCTACCGCGAACCCAGCGGGGCTAGCGATCACAGGAAGCCTAAAGTATATGTCTCGTGAGACGGCACGTACCGTCTCGGGGCTTAGTAACCCCTCACAAGTCGGCTGATGCCACCGGAACGGCGTCAACTCCCCAAACCTATGGTCGGGGAGCCTGTGGCGTATGCAACAGGTTCTCGGACTAAAGGCCACAGGGACCGTACTTGTGCGGTTTACTAACTCCCCGATCACCAGGAGTAAGGAGGCTATCGTGGGGGCGTACCACGAATTCGGCCTTCTCCCTCGGGGAAGTAATGCCGAAGAACCGTGCAACGTCGAGCTCTCGCTCCGAAGAACTCTCGGTCGTCACCGAATGGTCCAAGTGCGAGCTCGAAGCGCTTGTGGCGGATGGCATCGTGCGGTACCGCGCAGCAGCGGCCACAGCTCAGAAGGCACATAACCGTTGGCGCCGATTCGTGGGTGCCGGGAATGAAGCCGAATACTCTATCCGACTAGTAGAATACCGCCGCGCACATGCCGACTGCGAAGCCCACCGTGTCGCGCTCAATCATCTCATCGATCAGTTGGGCTATATTCCCACCGTAGCCACCAGCACGCCGTCACTGCATACGGAGTCACAGTAGAATCCATTTCCGGTGCACAGCCACTCCGACTGCCTGGTAGGTGTTCACCACGTTGAGCCGCGCGCGAATGTTCTGCAGCTGGTATTCTACAGCGCGTTTGGTGGTGTTTCTAAGCACGGCAATATCGGCATTCGATTTGCCGTGCAGGAGCCAGGACAGGGTCTCAAGTTGGGTCTCGGTGAGGGGGCAGGCGGGGGCGCTCATCATTCCCTGATATCGGTCGCGGACGAACCCGTCGATGAAAGCGCCGAGCGCGAGGGTGGAGAAAGCGTCTCCCAAGAGTTCACCTTCAGCCTTGGTCTGGCTTGATGCGAAGGTGATCAGCGCGCGTCGGCCAAATCCGCCAAAGATCGGAATCGAGACCCCTGATCGAATTTCGAAGGCACGCGCGTTACTGTAGAACGCCCGGTGTTCCTTTCGGAGTGCCACCGGCGGCCGGGTCTCTGACCACCCAAAAGCTCCCCGTTTGGGATTGACCGCCTCGATAATCGGATCGATCGAGAACAATTGATGGTCGAGGTAATGTCGCTGCCACTCCTCGGGATAATTGGACAGACCGTAGACGTTGGCCTCGTGCACCGACAGGTAGGTAAACCAATCGAAGCCATGCTCATTGGCGTATCGTTGCAGGGTCTTTTGCACGGCCTCTCTATCTCGGGCCAGCGATAACCAGTCACGCAATAGGTCGAACTTAAGCCGTCTCGACACCCCCATCCGGCAGCCCCCGATTACATGATTAGTTTTATCATATTCTGTTGGACTAATAACAACTCCGTTGGCGCCTTGTCTCCCCACGATGGGAGAACCGATTTGCGGAGTACCACGGCTGCGTGGTTGATCGTACCGATGAGGGCCTTCGGTAAACCGAAATAGCCCCGAACGTCTGTTCCTGATTGGTTGCCGCCATACCAAAGCGGAGAGCCAACATGCGTCTTATCGCGGTCCAAAACCAAGGCCTGACTAGAGATTCTCATCTCATCGAGCAGATGCACGTGCTGCGTGCCCGCGTCTTTCGCGACCGCCTGGGTTGGGATGTTGATGTCGCCGGGGGGCACGAGGTTGACGACTACGATGCGCTAAACCCGGTCTATCTTCTGGTGGTCAGCGACAGCACCAAACATGTGGTTGGCTGCGCGCGGCTTCTGCCAGGATCCGGGCCGACGATGCTGGGGCGCACGTTTCCGGTTCTTCTTGATGGTGGGCCGCTTCCTAGCGGGCACCACCTCATAGAGAGCTCCCGATTTTGTATCGACACCGATGTGGCTGGAGCAAACACCGCGCGCGGGCTCCACCAAGCCACGATGATGCTCTTCAGCGGTATTCTGGACTGGGCCATTGCGCATGGGTACTCCCAAGTCATGACGGTGACCGATCTGCGTTTCGAGCGGATCCTCAAGCGGGCAGGGCTCCCTTTCTCGCGCCTGGGGTCGGCGCATCCAATCGGCAATACGATGGCCATCGCCGGCATTGTCCCGGCAACTGAAGAGACGGCCTTCTCGGTGCGACCAGCCGGCTATCTGCCGCTTGGTCAGTCACTGATCGCCGCCTGAAATCACCTCCTGCTTTCCATGTCCGGAGGAACCATCGTGTCCAACCGCCAATCTCATCAGCGCCTGGTCCACAAACTGCGCGAAGCCCTGGGGAGCACGCTCTGTAACGCACTCGACGACGCACTCGTCGTCGAGATCATGCTCAATCCGAATGGCCAACTCTTTGTCGAGCGGATCGGTGAGGCAATGACCTGCGCCGGCACTCTGGCGGCGCAGGCCGCAGAAACCATCATCGGCACGGTTGCTCATGCACTGGGGACTGAAGTCAACGCGGCCCGGCCGATCATCTCTGGCGAACTGCCAATTGACGGACACCGCTTCGAAGGCCTGTTGTCGCCGGTTGTCGCGGCGCCGGTCTTTACCATACGCAAGCGAGCCACGCGCCTCTTCCCGCTCCAAAGCTACGTGCTGGACAGGATCATGACCGATTATCAGGCCGCGATGATCCGGAACGCAGTGGAAAGCCGCATGAACATCGTGGTCGCCGGTGGCACCGGGACCGGCAAGACGACCCTGACCAATGCCGTCATCGCTGAAATTGTCACGGCCAGCCCGGAACAGCGCCTCGTCGTCCTCGAAGATACTGCCGAAATCCAGTGCGCCGCCGAGAACGCAGTGTGCCTGCACACCACCGAAGAGGTCGACATGAACCGGTTGCTGAAGTCCACCATGCGCCTTCGACCCGACCGGATCATCGTTGGCGAGGTGCGAGATGGTGCGGCCCTCACACTGTTGAAGGCCTGGAACACCGGGCACCCCGGCGGCGTCACCACCATCCACGCCAACAATGCGCTTTCGGCATTGACCCGCCTCGAGCAGCTAACGGCAGAGGTCAGCCAGCGCCCCATGCCGGAAGTGATTGGCGAAGCCGTAGACCTGGTCATCTGGATCGAGCGCGTTCCCAAGGGGCGCCGGGTGCGGGACCTCCTGCTGGTCGAAGGCTATCGCGATGGCCGCTATCGCGTCGAATCCTGCAATCCGGAGGACAGTCGCGATGTCGCGTAAGACACTTGGAATCGCGATCAGCGTGCTCATTGTCGGCGCGCTTTGTACACAACCGGCGCTGGCGAGCGGGGGAGGGGGGTTGCCCTGGGAAGCTCCGCTCCAGCAAATCCAGGAGTCGATCACGGGGCCGGTTGCCGCAGCGATAGCACTCGCGGCCGTCGCAATCGCCGGCGGCATGCTGATCTTTGGCGGCGAGCTTAACGATTTTGCCCGACGGCTGGTCTATGTGGTGCTGGTTGCCGGCATTCTACTCGGCGCCACCCAGATTGTTGCCCTCTTCGGCTCGAGCGGCTCGTCCATTGGCCAGGTAGAGAACCCGGACCCGGGTTTGGTGCGGATCGATGGCTGAGGTCGCCAGCCGACTGCAGCGCGTCCGCATTCATCGCGCCTTGTCACGGCCGAACCTGTTGTTCGGCGCCGACCGCGAGCTCGTGCTGGTCACCGGCCTTGCCGCCGTCATCCTGATCTTTGTGGTCCTGACGCCGATCTCGGCCATTGTGGGCGTGGCGATCTGGATGCTGGTGATCGGATTGCTGCGGATGATGGGCAAAGCCGATCCGCTCATGCGCAAGGTCTATCTCCGCCACCTTCGCTACCGGCCTAGTTACCGGCCGACCGCATCCCCTTGGCGCCGGTACTGAGGACAGGGGACATGGTGGCGCTTAAGCAATTCCGCAATACGAGCCCTGGCTTCTCCGATCTTCTGCCCTATGCAGGACTAATCGACAATGGTGTGCTCCTGCTCAAGGACGGCTCGCTTATGGCCGGCTGGTATTTCGCCGGACCGGACAGCGAGAGCGCAACCGACATCGAGCGCAATGAAGTCTCAAGGCAGATCAACGCCATCCTTGCCCGACTGGGCTCTGGTTGGATGATCCAGGTCGAAGCACTGCGCATCCCGGCCACAAGCTATCCCACACGCGAACAATCGCACTTTCCCGACCAGGTGAGCAGGCTGATAGACGACGAACGGCGCCAGCGGTTCGAAGCGGCTGACGGGCATTTCGAAAGCCAGCACGCCATCATACTGACCTATAGGCCACCCGAACCGCGAAAATCCGGGCTGGTCCGCTATATCTATTCGGACGCGGACGCGCGCAACGAGCGGTTCGGCGACAGCGCCTTGGGCGCCTTCAACACGGCCATCCGCGAATTTGAGCAGTACATGGCCAATGTGCTTTCAATCCGAAGGATGGTGACGCGAGAGGCAACCGAAGCGGGCGGCACCCGGATCGCGCGCTACGACGAACTGCTGCAATTCGTGCGCTTCTGCACCGTCGGGGAAAACCACCCGGTTCGCCTGCCGGCAATCCCGATGTATCTCGATTTTCTGGTGACAGCCGAATTTCACCACGGACTGACGCCGCTAGTGGACAACCGGCATCTCGCTGTTGTCGCCATAGATGGATTTCCCGCGGAAAGCTGGCCAGGCATCCTCAATGTCCTCGACGCCATGCCATTAGGTTATCGCTGGTCATCCCGCTTCATGTTCCTCGATCCGCTTGAGGCGCGCCAAAAGCTGGAGCGCACCCGCAAGAAGTGGCTACAGAAAGTCCGGCCGTTCATGGACCAGCTGTTCCAGACGCGGTCGGGAGCCATTGACCAGGATGCGGCGCAGATGGTGGCCGAAGCCGAGGATGCGATCGCGGAGGCCAACTCCCAGCTTGTTGCCTATGGCTACTATACCCCCGTCATTGTGCTGTTTGGCGAAGACGACGACCTGTTGCGCAAACAGGCCGAAGGCATCCGTCGTCTCATCCAGGCCGAAGGGTTTGGGGCTCGCATCGAGACGATGAATGCCACTGAAGCCTTTCTGGGATCATTGCCCGGCAATTGGTACGCCAATATCCGCGAGCCGTTGATCAACACCCGCAACCTTGCCGATCTCATCCCGCTCAACACGGTTTGGGCCGGAAGCCCAGTTTGCCCATGCCCATTCTATCCCGCCGGGTCACCACCCCTGATGCAGGTGGCCAGCGGCTCGACGCCGTTCCGGCTCAACCTGCATGCGGGCGACGTCGGTCACACGTTGATCTTTGGCCCCACCGGGTCGGGCAAATCCACGCTACTGGCGCTGATTGCAGCGCAGTTCCGCCGCTACGAGAATGCCCAGCTATTTGTCTTCGACAAGGGCCGGTCGCTGTTGCCACTGACGCTGGCGATTGGCGCCGATCACTACGATGTCGGGGCAGGGGAGGGGCTCACCTTCTGCCCGCTGGCATCGCTTGAAACGGACGGCGACCGCGCCTGGGCCACCGAGTGGCTCGAAACACTGATCGAACTGCAAGGCGTCAAGATCACGCCCGATCACCGCAATGCCATCGCCCGCCAACTCGGATTGATGGCGCAATCGGAGCGCCGGTCGCTCTCGGACTTCGTTTCTGGCGTGCAGCAGCGCGACATCAAGGATGCGCTCCTGCACTACACCGTCGATGGCCCGATGGGACACTTGCTTGATGCCGAACAGGATGGCCTGACGCTGTCCTCATTCCAAACGTTCGAGATCGATGAGCTGATGAATCTGGGCGAGCGCAATCTCGTTCCTGTCCTGCTCTATCTGTTCCGTCGTATCGAGAAGCGCCTGACCGGAGCACCGAGTCTCATCATTCTCGATGAAGCCTGGTTGATGCTTGGCCATCCAGTGTTCCGAGACAAAATTCGAGAATGGCTCAAGGTTCTGCGCAAGGCTAATTGCGCCGTGGTCTTGGCCACTCAGTCCATCTCGGACGCAGAGCGCTCCGGCATCATCGATGTCCTCAAGGAATCCTGCCCGACCAAAATCTGCCTTCCGAACGGGGCGGCGCGCGAGGTGGGCACACGAGAATTCTACGAGCGGATCGGCTTCAACGACCGGCAGATCGAGATCGTCGCCGGGGCCATGCCGAAGCGGGAGTATTACGTCGTTTCCCCCGATGGACGGCGTCTTTTCGACATGGCGCTTGGCCCGGTGACGCTCAGCTTTGTCGGGGCCAGCGGCAAGGATGATCTCAAGCGCATCACGGCGTTGCATCAGGAATTTGCTGGCGACTGGCCGGCCCATTGGCTCGCAGAACGAGGGATCGCCCATGCGCATGACTTGTTTGTCTAGACTGGCCTTCGGGCTCCTGCTCTACTCAGCTGCGGTGCAGGCGCAGGCGGCGGGACAACTTGTTGGTGCCACCGAATTCACTCAGATCCTGAACAATGCCGAGTTGGTCGGGCTCGCCGGCCAGTCCGGCATTCAGATCGACAATCAAGTGACCCAGATCGCTCACCAGGTCGAGCAGATCCAGAACCAGCTTCGCATCTACGAGAACATGCTGCAGAACACCCTTACCCTTCCCGAGCAGGTCTGGGGCCAGGTGGAGAACGACCTCAACCGGCTGCGTGCCATTGTTGGGGAAGGGCAGGGGATCGCCTTCTCGATGGGCAATCTCGACGACGTGTTGCAGCAGCGTTTCCAGAGCTACGCCCAACTGAAGGACGGTCCTCTCTCCGGTGAGGATTTTTCATCCGCGTACCAAAGCTGGTCCGACACCACCCGCGACACGATCGGGGGCACTCTCAAGGCTGCGAACCTGACAGCAGAACAATTCTCGTCGGAGGAAGCGACCATGGATCGACTGCGGACGATGTCCGGCACGTCTGTTGGGCAAATGCAGGCCCTGCAGGTCGGTCACCAGATCGCCACCCAGCAGGTCGCGCAGATGCAAAAGCTGCGAGGGCTGGTGTCCCAGCAGATGACGATGATGGGCACCTGGTACCAGTCCGAACAGGCCGCCAAGGATCTAGCCCAGACCCGGCGCGAAGACTTTTTCAGCACCACACGTCCACCAACCTCAGGTGGACAACAGATGGAGCCTCGCTGGTGAAGCCGATCGTTCTAATTGCAGTCGCTGTGTTCGGTCTCGGCGCAGTCGTGGCAGTCGCCCTGTTCCAGGCAACCTTCAAGACCGAAACTACTCGCACCAGGACGCTCGACTACTTCGATTCCGAGCGACCTCCAACACACGGTGGGCAGCAAATGAAACCCCGGTGGGGCGGTTAATGCGCTGGACCTCATCGCGCACGGCCTGGGTGCTGCTCATCGCCGTTTGGGTTGTTGCCTTTGGTCCGGCTTACGGCCAGGACGGCGCTGTTCTGACTAACCTTGAGAACGGCATCGCCAATGCAGCGGCAGGGTGGGAGACCACCATCATGCAAGCTGCGCGATCGCTATTTTGGATCCTTGCTGGCATCGAAGTCGGCATTGCGGCCGTTTGGCTGGCCATCCAAGGGGCGTCGCTTGACAATTGGTTCGGCGAACTGGTGCGACGCATCCTGTTCATCGGCTTCTTCGTCTTCGTACTCGAACAAGGACCAACGTTTGGCCGCGCAATCGTCGATAGCCTTTTCCAGATCGGCTCCAGTGGCGGCTCGGCCTCCCCCGTCGATGTGTTCAATGCTGGTATTGCCGTAGCATCCGACATGTCGCACGACGTGCGCTTCGGCTTGTTTGAGGACAATGCCCTCGCGATCGCGGCGGTGTTCGCTATGATCGTCGTGGTCATCTGCTTTGCCTTGGTTGCCGCCATCTTCGTCGCCGTGATGGTGGAAATGTACGTGGGGCTGCTCGCCGGCATGATCATGCTGGGCCTGGGTGGCTCGAGCTTCACCAAGGATTTCGCCGTTCGTTACCTGGTCTATGCCTTCAGCGTTGGCATGAAGCTGATGGCGCTTGTCATGATCGCCCGCATTGGCTCAGAGGTACTGATTGAGATGGCTGATGCCAGCTCGAGTGACGACAAGTTCCTGACCTCGCTCGCCATAGCGGGCATTGCTGTCGTCGTGTTCATGATCTCGATCTATGTGCCCGCCATTATCCAGGGCGTTATCCAGGGTGTTTCGATCACCAATGGCGGCGAGACACTACGCCCAACCTTTGGTTCTGCGCAGTTTGGTGCCGGCGTTGCGGCCATGGGTGCAACCGCAATGGGCGCTGGCGGCCGCGCCGCAGCTGGAGCCTTTGAAAAGGGTGGCTTTACAGGTGCTGCCGCGGCCGGATCGGCAGCAATGGCATCGACCGCCATGCGGGGACTTGCCGCGACTGCCTCGGCGGTCAAGGACCAGGCCATAGGCGGGCCCGGTAGTTTCGGCACCACCACTATGGGCCTGGCCAATGCCAAACTCGCAGCCAGCGACGCCCGCGCAAAACCCTCTTCCTCCGGCCAAAAGGCCGGCAAGCCGTAAGGCGCGCCGGAGCATCGAGCAATTCCCATGCCCAAGCATATGTCCGCAGACAATCCTTACCTTGCCGCGCGACTTGAGTGGAACGAACGCTACGGCGGTTTTGTCCGGGCTGCCAACAGCTGGCGTCTGGTCGCCGTCATCTCGATGGTCATGGCCCTGATCGGGATCAGCTATGCGCTCTTTCAGAGCACTCAGGTCAAGCTGGTACCCTACATCGTCGAAGTCGATCGGTTAGGAACCCCAGCGTTGGCGGGTTTCCCCGAGCAAATCGAGTATGCAGACCCGCGGGTCGTGCGATCCATGCTTGGCGGCTTTGTCGCCGGGTTCAAGTCGATCACGCCCGATGCCGTCGTCCAAAAGCAATACATCGACCGCACCTATGCGTTGCTGCGGACGACCGACCCGTCGACGGAAAAGGTGAATGCCTGGTTTCGGGGCGCAAATCCATTTGAGCGGGCCCGGACCGTCACGGTCTCCATCGAAATCAACAACGTCGTAGCCCTGTCCAACCAGTCCTACCAGATCGACTGGACCGAGTTCGAGCGCGACCGACAGGGCAAGGAACTCGCGACCAGGCGCTTTCGGGGCATCGCGACCGTAACGCTCTCCCCACCACTGGATGAGGCCACCATTCGCCTCAACCCCATCGGCCTTTACATCCGCGACTTCGATTGGACGGCCCAGCTGTGATCTTACCCAAGTTTTTTGCCATGACACCAATCCGACAGCACCACGGCCGCACCCTCGTGTCGCTCGCCTGCTTGTTCCTCACGTCAAACGTGGCCCTGGGGCAGGACATGACTGCCAATGAGACCAAAGGCACGAGCCTATCCAGCCAGTGGCAACACGGCGAAGGGCTCGTCACGCACGGGCCAGACGGCAAGGTTGTGTTCCTCTATGGGGAAGTGCAGCCGTCCGTCGTTTGCTCGCCCCTTCAGGTTTGCGACATCGAGCTGCAACCAGGGGAGGTCGTCAGAGATGTACTGGTCGGCGACAGCGTCCGCTGGAAGGTCGAGCCGGCCACCTCCGGCGCAGCCGGCGCTCAGGCCGTGCATCTGATCGTCAAGCCGTCGGAACCTGGTATCGAAACGTCCATGGTGGTGACCACCTCGCGGCGCACCTACCACATCCGTCTCAAGTCCCATCATGCCGACTACATGGCCCGGGTGGGCTTCGAATATCCCGACGATGTCGCGGCCCGGCTCGACGAAATCAACCAGCGGATGGAAGCCAGCATCATCGGCGGGGCAGGGGTCCCGGCCGAGAACCTCGATTTCGGATTCCGCACCGATGGCGCTGCCCGCTGGAAGCCCACCCGCATCTATACCGACGGGCTCAAGACCTACATTCAATTTCCCTCGGCGCTTGCCGGCAGCGATGCGCCGGTCCTGTTCGTGATCTCCGGCGGCGAAAATCGGATCGTCAACTATCGGCTGCAGAGCAACATGATGGTCGTCGACTACCTCATCGACCACGCAGTGCTTGTATCGGGCGTCGGCAACCGGCAGCAGAAAATCACAATTCGGCGGGGACAATGAAAAAGATCGCGCAGTTCGTTTTCGCACGGCAGATGCTCATTTTGGTGGGTCTGGCAACGAGCCTGGCCGGCTGCCAGACCTTCGGTCTCGGCACCTCTAGCGTCCTGGTCAGTACCGACCATGCACAAGTATCCGCGGCAGCTGCAGCTGTGATCGCCGAGGATCTGGTCGGGCGTCTCGCTGAGGTCGTCGGCCCGGGCACCGGCACGGTTTCGCTCCAGCCCGACGACTCGGCCTTTGCCCTCGCCCTGGAAACATCATTGCGGGACTGGGGGTATGCGGTCGCGGTTGATCAGAAGACCGATAGCGAGACCATCATACCAGTCGCCTATGTGATCGACGCATTCGAGGGGAGCGTGCTTGCGCGCCTCTCGACAAATACCGTCGATCTCGGTCGCGCCTATTCGCTGACCGAAACCGGTGCAACGCCAGTGAGTCCCCTATCGGTTCTGCAGCGCAGTTAGGAAGGCAGCAATGGCATCGCTCGATATCTCGTCGGAGCCGCGTGGTGGTACAGGCGGCCCCAAGGTCCGTCGCCTCAACCGCCTTCCTGTCATCATCGCCATTGCCCTCACGGTGATCTTTTCGGTGGTCATCATCTATGGGATTTCAACGAGGGGCATCTATGGACCGGGAGGGCAGGGGCTCGATGACACCGGTGGACTGCCCGCCAGCAGCTTCGGAGACCGTCTCAAACAGGGCGTACCCGACGGGGTCATCGAGGCACCGCAACCGGAGCCCATCCGCGTGCAACCAGAGCCGACGCCTGTTGTCCCCGCGGCAAATCCTTTCCAGCCAGCACCACCAGCGGCATCATCCCCAACGCCGACTGGCCCAGTTGTGGAACCAGAGGAGGATTGGCGCGCCCGACTGCATCGGGAGCAGGAGGAGCAAATGCTGCGCGAGCTACATCGGCAAAGGATGGCCAGTTTGCAGGCCGACCAGGCGGCACAGGACTCCCCTACTGCCGTCGATCTCAAGGACTTAGCGGTCCGCAGCGGCGAACCATCGAACCCTGCCGCACCCGGGGCAGGGCGCCCTGACCTTGCGGGCCTCTATGCGGCTTCGTTGCAAGGAGCCGGGCAAGAGAACGTCGATCCCAATGGTCAGGCTGCCAAGGAGAATTTTTTCAATCAGGATCTCAAGGATCTGGGATATCTGCCCAATCAGGTCGTGGCACCGATTTCGCCCTATGAGCTAAAGCGGGGCTCGGTTATTCCCGCGACCTTGATCACGGGCGTTAATTCCGACCTTCCGGGGCGGATCATCGCCCAGGTCAGCCAGCACGTCTATGACAGCGCAACGGGACACCATGTCCTTATTCCACAGGGGACTCGGCTCTTCGGCCGCTATGATTCCAAAGTCACGTTTGGACAGCGGCGGGCGTTGGTCATCTGGACGGACATCGTTTTTCCGAACGGCTCAACGCTTCAGATCGGCGGCATGGCGGGCGCCGACATGCAGGGGTACGGTGGGTTCTCTGACCAAGTCGACAACCACTATTTTGAGGTGTTTGGATCAGCGATTCTAGTCGCTGCCATCGGCGCAGGCATCGACATGGCCCTTCCGGATGACCGAGGCTCAGCAGACAACAGCGCCACAGATGCCGCTCGGCGATCATTTGCAGAAACTTTCAGCGAAGTCGCAGACCGCACCATTGGTCAGAACATGGATGTTCAGCCAACATTGGAAATCCGGCCGGGATACTTGTTCAATGTGTTGGTAGACCAGGACATGGTATTCCCGGGTCCATTTTGACGAATAGGGATGGTGGATAGCGAAATGGTCCTGCCGAGGTGATCCGGACATGTCCGATTTGGGGCCGGAGAACGAACCCGCTGCGCGGGAGGGTGGCCGCGGTGGGATAGCGGCCAGCGCCACCTTCGCCTTGAACACCGGCGTGTGATTGCGGCGGGGTCGTCTCGTCATACTCGCTCCTGCTCGCGGCCATATTGGCCGCCATCAGGCACAAAATCCACTCAGGCAACTGTCCGAATTTCCCGAGCCACCTCTTCTCGAGATGGCCGAGCAAATCGAGATGCTAACGACGCGTATCGAAAAACTCGACACGAAGATTGTCGCGGCAGTGAAGGCAGATGAGACCGCCCGGCGACTGACTAGCATCCCAGGCGTCGGACCGATTATCGCTGCGACAGTCCGAGTCACCATTCAGGATCCCCCAGCATTCAAAACGGGCCGCGATCTTGCCGCCTGGATCGGAATTAGTCCGCGAGCCAACTCCGGCGGTGGCAAGGAGCGGCTTGGCCGAATATCAAAACAGGAAATAAGCAGTTGCGTACGCTGCTGATCGTTGGCGCGACGTCGAACCTAGAACAAGCTCGCAGGGGCGTGGAGCTGCCCTCGTGGATCATCTCGCTGATGGCACGCCCGCCATATACGGGTCGTAGCCGTCGCGCTGGCCAACAAGATTGCCCGCACAATCTGGCGCTTCTCGTCAAAGGCGGCACCTACCCAGGCACCCACGATCATGACGAGCGCATAGAACAAAAGGAATTCCGGCTTCTCGCGCCGGGATCAAGCGGCAAGGTGCCAAAGCATGATGAACCCGAGGGACGATATCTCGATGCCGACCAGACCGTCTGACGCACTGCGCCTTCGAGCGCGTGAATTTGATTAGGCGATCGGTATCGCGGATCTCATCGTGGCCAGCGGTCAAGGGCCGCGCCAATAGGCCGGACATATGACTGCACCGTCCGACGGCGATTTATGCGACGAACACCTTGCTAACCGGGCCGTTCCACATATGCGTCAGAGCCAAATTTACACGCCGAAACACACCGCATCCCGCTTGCCCTCATCACAGAAATTGGCCTTCCTATACAGACCCTGTTTCGCAAACGACCCAAGCAAATGGCGACCATCGGGAAGTGAGCCGATGGTCACCGCCTTAATGATTTACCGGATCGAGCGAGGTGATTGTGGCGTTCAAGTCCGGCACAATGCGCCGAACTTGCGCTGCGATGAACATAACTGCCACCGGGTCTCCGAATGTGCCGGCAGACGGGGGCCCGATCACCCGCAGGGTTTTTTTGAATCGTGCCATCGCTTCCAACGCCTTCGCAATTTGCGGTAACATCGAAACCCAAGCCGTTTTCGTGCACACTTAGCATGCCCTGCTCGACGAGCGAAACGAGGACAGGATTATCGGACAAAGCGGATCTAGCATCTAGACCCGTACAGTTTATCACCAGATCGTAATCTCTGCGTAGCCGCGTCTTGTCAGCGCCGACTTGCATATCGGCTGTCACATTCAATGATTTTGCCGGTGCGTCGACATTAAGGAGGGTGGCAGCAAGAAAACGGACGCGGCCCTTTGCCTCTGCTTTGCGAACCATTTTATCGTTCATCACAGGGGCGCGAAAGCGATGCACATCATAGTAGACCCGCAGCTTTTTCAGGAAGCGTTGCTGCTCATCGATCGGCAATTGCGGCCAAAGCTTCCATACCGTGTCCCGAACGGCGTCGAAAGGATCATGCCAGCTTCCGCCCGCTTCCTGCACGCGACTGATTTCGGTACGCAGGGCGCGGCACCACCGACGGATAGAAGGAACTTCGTCCGCAAGAAAAGTGGGAACTGGCGCATCCGTATTCGGCACTTTCGGTTTTGCTGCCGCCGCGTCCTCGGATGGGCGTTCAACAATGTCGGGAGCATGTGCTGAGGGGCGTAGTCCGCGTCGGGAAATGACCGTTATATCGCATTGAGGGCGCTCCCGCAGCAATGTCGAAACAACATCAAGCGCGGTCAGACCACTGCCGACGACAAGAGCCCTGGCATTGTCAGCGACGTCGAGCAGACGCCGCGGCTCAAGCGGGTTGGCTACGATCGCCGGGTGCAAGTGGGCAGAAGCGGGAAACGGAGCGCGCAAGGAAGGCTCAGGATTGCCGGTCGCGATAACTAAAAGCTCGGCAGTCAGAACGCCGTGTTCTTTGGTCTCAACCTGATAAATCTCGTTAGCGCAGGTGACAGAGATGGCGACATCACGGACGTGTCGAAGCGTCGACCCGCACTTGGCCTCGCGCGCTTGCTTTGAAACTGTGTAGGAAAAGAACGAGCCGAGGTCGCCGCGCCGAAGGAATGCGTGTCCTGCAGGACCGAGGCAATCGGGGTCTCGATCGAGGATCCGCTCTGCCAAGCACCACTGCAACAACTCATCGGGGCAGGCTGGGTCTATCATATGGCCTTCCAGCGGTCCGTTGAGTCGGTGGTCTGGATCCATTGTTGAATAGGCTAGCCCCGCTCCGATCACTTCGCGTGGTTCAATAACGGTGATCGCAACTGGAACGTCGGTTGTACGCAGGACTTGAACCGCCAGGGTTGCCGCGCTGAAGCCGCCACCCACGATGATCATCCGTCGCATGGCGGCACCTTTGATAGGGGTAGAAACCTCGGCATCTTGCATTTGGGCCTCATCTTGGTTCATCTAATCGCTCCGGCTTCTTTTCGTCATGTGGACACTGCCTGCCGCAGTTCGACATTTGACTCCGTTGTTTTTGCATGGCTCCCAGAAAGGAGCCTAACCACCTGCCGCCGTCATCAACCCCGTTCGCGCTGGGCGACAGCACGCCGGTTTGGGCGCAGCCCTCAAGGAATTGGCATTGCAGGCTTTCTGAGTTTGCATGTGACGCTGCTGGTGCTCGGTTTTGTCCCAATCATGCCGCTTGTCGGACAGGAACCGTCGGTGTGGCGTCGGCCAGAACGACCTAGACCTTCTCCAGGGCGTCGATTGCTTCTGGCGTCTGCGTCAGCCGGTGGACCAGTCGCAAGGATCCGGCAGCGGTGAAGCCGCCATCCACCGGGATCGCGGCGCCGTTCACAAAGGTCGAATCGCTTGACGCCAGAAACAGCACCACTTTGGAAATCTCGTCGATTTCACCATGCCGTCGCGCAGGGCTGGCGTGGCGCATCGCTGTGAAATGGGGGAAGCCAGCGGAAAGCTCACTGATGATCGTGCCCGGGCAGACCGCATTCACTCGGATTCCGAATTCGCCCAACTCGGATGCGGCGGTGCGCGTTAGGCCCAGAAGCGCAGTCTTGCTACAGGAATAGGCCACGCATTTCACGCCCACGAAGGATGCCAGCGAACCGATGTTGATGATCGAGCCGTGCCCGGCCGCCTTCATTACGGAGCCGACATGCTTGATACCTAGAAATGGCCCGGTGATGTTCACGCCCATCACGCGGGACCAATCCTCAATTGATGTATCCAGCGTACCGTGCTGGTTAATAATTCCGGCATTGTTGACCAAAATTGAGATGCGGCTCTTCCAGTCCAGCACCGCCTGAACGACGCCCCGCCACTCATGCTCTTGCGCGACATCCAATTTGAAAAACTTGATTTCGTGACCGGCCTTCCGCATTTCTGCTGCGAAACGCTCACCTTCTTCGATCAGCACGTCGCAGATCGCGACGGCCGCTCCAGCTTCGGCGAACAGCCGGGCTTGGGACGCCCCCTGACCTCTTGCGCCCCCGGTGATGATGGCGACCTCTCCCGCAAGCCTTTCCATGTGTTCAGCTCCCCCTTCACTCACAGCTCTGACTAGCTCCAAATTTAGCGTGGTCGTGAAACGGAAAGCAATTCCTCTATTGATCGTCTTTTAGATTTCACCTACCGTTCGCGAATTTTCGATACCCGTTTGCCGGTTCGACAAATTAACATGCCGTAGCATGCTCAATTTGCTGCAGATTTTTGATAGAAATTCGGAAGCGGCGGTGTGCGGCCCCCGGTGAACATGCTTAAATCAGAATGATATATTAATATTGACCAATTTTCCGATACAGCATAGCGTTCTTCCGCAGGGCTCAGACGACAGTTGGTAGCCAGGCTTTAGAGCGCTTCCGTTGTCTTGGGCGGAACACCTTTTTGAGTGGCACGGAGAAAAGTCGACCGCCCCCGCGAGGTGTGAGCGGCTCTGTCGGTGTCGGAGATGCGGCCATCTGCAATGCTTGTGAAATATCCCATCGTCACGCAGCTCAAAATCGCCTTTCCCGGAGTTTCGATCTCGGTGCTGATCGCCGTCGCGGCGCAGTTTCTCTCGGAGCATTACGGGGCCCCCGCGATGTTGATGGCATTGTTGCTGGGGCTGGCGCTGAACTTCTTGTCTGAAGAAGGAACGCAGACCGCCCCAGGCGTCGCAATCGCCTCAAAGACTATTCTGCGTCTCGGGGTGGCGCTTCTTGGTGCGCGCATCTCGGTGGATATGCTGAGCGGCCTGGGGGGCTGGATGATCATCCTGATAATATCAGGAGTCGTGGCGACGATCCTGTTTGCCCTGGCCGCATCGCGTTTGTTTGGGCGTGGGTGGGGCTTTGCATTGCTGACCGGCGGATCGGTTGCGATATGCGGTGCGTCTGCGGCTATGGCCATCGCTTCGGTTCTGCCAAAGACCGAACGATCCGAAAGGGATCTGATCTTCACCGTGCTTTCGGTCACGGTCCTATCGACCGTTGCGATGATCCTTTATCCAATCTTGTCACAGGCACTGGGTTTTTCATCGCGCGCGGCTGGGGTTTTCTTGGGCGGGACCATCCACGACGTGGCGCAAGTGGTCGGCGCTGGCTTCTCCATCGACAATGAAACCGGAGAAAACGCCACGCTGGTCAAACTGGTGCGCGTCGCGATGCTGGCACCGGTTGTCTTGGCTATCTCGATTGTCGTGCGACCGTCGGAGACATCCCAAGCACCGGACAGCCAGAAACGGCAACCTTTGCTGCCCAGGTTTTTGATCGGGTTTCTTGTTCTTGCCGGCGTCAATTCGGTTGGTTTTATCCCTGACAGCGTCGGCAACTATCTGGCGGAGATATCCCGATGGGCATTGTTGATCTCGATCGCGGCGGTAGGGATCAAGACATCGCTTAAAAAGATTCTCGGGGTCGGTCCTGTCGCCATTGCGCTGATCGTGCTCGAGACGCTGTTTCTGGGGTCATTCATTCTTGGCGGGCTGCAACTGCTGGTGTGACCGACGCGACCTGGCAGGCCGCGGTGCGCAACTGGCCGGGCGGACTAATGGTGGAGCAAAAGATCGGCATGTCCAGCGCACCTGAAGCTTGGGTGGTTGCTGCAATAGCAGCCTTCCTTATTGGCATGGCGAAGGGCGGTTTGGCCAATGTGGGGGTTATCGCCGTTCCCTTGATGTCCCTGGTCAAGCCGCCGCTTACCGCTGCCGGATTGCTGCTCCCGATCTATGTCGTTTCTGATGCATTCGGCGTCTGGCTTTATCGGCACCGGTATTCTGCCTCCAATCTGCGCATCCTGATTCCTTCGGGATTTTTTGGGGTCCTGATTGGCTGGTTATTGGCCGGGCAGATCTCCGACGCGATTGCCAGTGTCATTGTTGGTTTCACCGGCTGCGGCTTCGTGGCTGTGCTGCTGGCACGACGAGGGGTGCCATCGGTGCCGCGTCAAGCCAACGTGCCCAAAGGATGGTTTCTGGGGGTGGCCACCGGCTTTACCAGCTTTTTGACTCATTCCGGTGCGGCGACCTTCCAGATGTTCGTGCTGCCGCAACGGCTGGACAAGACCATGTTCGCGGGCACATCAACGCTTACCTTTGCTGCCATAAACCTATTCAAGATTCCGTCCTACTGGGCATTGGGACAGCTTTCGACTTCCTCGGTCATGTCCGCGCTAGTGTTGATTCCGGTGGCCGTGGCCGGGACGTTCGCAGGTGTTTTTGCGACGCGCAGGCTATCGACATCCTGGTTCTTCATTCTGGTCCAGGCGATGTTGCTGGTGGTCTCCATTCAGCTTCTGTGGAGGGGAATGTCGGATATCCTGAACTAGCTGGAGATCGCAATGTCAGAACGCTCAATCAATCAGAATGTAATCTTGACATAGAATACCGTTCCGATTTATTGCTTCGAGTGAAGCTGCCCGTCCGCTGAGATGTCATGACATTTTCCCCGCTTGATTCCGCCCTGCTTGGACCGTTGTTCGCGACCGATGAAATGCGCACGGTCTTCTCCGAACGGCGTTTTTTGGCGGGAATGCTTCGTGTTGAAGTGGCCCTGGCGCGCGCGCAGGCGGCAGAGGGCCTTGTCAGTTCGGAATTGGCCGACGCGATCGAGGTTGTTGGTACTGCCGGGTTGGACCCCGAGGCGATGGCGGCGACTACTCGCATGACAGGAGTGCCCGCAATATCGTTCGTCCGTGCGGTGCAATCGGCCCTGCCGCCCTCACTGGCGGGTGGATTTCATTTCGGCGCCACCAGTCAAGACATCGTGGATACGGCCCACGCGCTCCAGCTGGCCGAGGCACTCGATATTATAGAAGTCGATTTACACGCCACTGTCAGCGCAATGATGAATCTGGCCGCTGCTCACTGCAATACACCCTGTATCGGGCGCACGGCCTTGCAGCACGCAGCGCCAGTTACGTTCGGCTACAAGGCGTCCGGCTGGTGCGTTGCCCTGGCGGAGCATCTGGTGCAGCTTCCCGCGCTGCGAAAGCGGGTTCTGGTGGCGTCGCTAGGGGGGCCGGTTGGTACCCTTGCCGCGATGGAGGAGCGGGCCGACGCTGTACTGGAGGGTTTCGCTGCGGACCTGGGGTTGGCCATTCCCGCCCTGGCCTGGCACACGCAGCGGGCCCGGATCGTCGAGGTGGCCAGTTGGCTGGCCATATTGCTGGGAATTCTGGCAAAAATGGCCACCGATGTCGTTCACTTGTCCTCCACGGAAGTGCGCGAGCTTTCCGAACCTGTAGCGCCGGGCAGGGGGGGCTCCTCGGCGATGCCTCACAAGCGGAACCCGATTTCCTCGATTACCATCCTGTCCCAGCATGCTGCGGCAGGGGCCCAGCTCTCCATTCTCGTGAACGGCATGGCCAGTCTGCACGAACGTCCGGTGGGGGCGTGGCATTCGGAATGGTTGGCTCTGCCGACGCTGTTCGGCCTTGCCGGCGGTGCCGTGCGCGAGGGCAGGTTTCTGGCCGAGGGGCTGCTGGTCGATGCCGACCAGATGGGTCGCAATCTACAATTGACCAATGGCCTGATTTTCAGCGACGCGGTAGCCGGCCAGTTGGCAAAGCACTTGGGTCGGGCCGAGGCTTATGCCGCTGTCGAGGATGCCGCCGCCGAGGTGTTGCGTTCAGGCGGCAGCTTTCAGGGTCAGCTGAACCAGCGCCTGCCCGATCACCGCGACGCTATCGCTATTGCTTTTGATACGACGCCGGCGATCCAGGCCGGGGCCGCCCGCTGCCGTAGTGCGCTGGATCATGTGGCTCGTATTCTTGGACCCGCCTCTACCATCGGATTTCAAGGAGGCTAATGACGTGACGACACTGTTTGAGGCGACGACCATCCCGATTTGCGAGGGCCCGCGCGACCAGACCGCCGAGATCCTTTTCGAGATGCCGCCGGGTGCGTGGGATACCCATTTTCATGTTTTTGGCCCAGTTTCATCGTTTCCATACGCAGAACACAGGCTCTATTCCCCACCGGAGTCGCCACTTGAGGATTATCTGGTGTTGATGGAGGCTTTGGGGATCGAGCGCGGCGTTTGTGTCCATCCGAATGTTCATGGTGCCGACAATTCGGTGACGCTCGACGCAGTTGCGCGGTCCGATGGTCGTCTGCTGGCGGTGATCAAGCCACATCACGAGATGACTTTTGTTCAGCTGCGGGACATGAAGGCGCAGGGGGTCTGCGGGGTACGTTTTGCCTTCAATCCGCAGCATGGCTCGGGCGAGTTGGATACTCGTTTGTTCGAGCGTATGTTGGACTGGTGCCGCGACCTAGGCTGGTGCGTAAAATTGCATTTCGCGCCCGCTGCGCTGGACGGTCTGGCTGAACGTTTGGCGCGCGTCGATATTCCGATCATCATCGATCATTTCGGGCGGGTGGACACCGCGCAAGGT
The DNA here is from genome assembly GCF_001742225.1 of Novosphingobium resinovorum. NCBI lineage: Bacteria > Pseudomonadati > Pseudomonadota > Alphaproteobacteria > Sphingomonadales > Sphingomonadaceae > Novosphingobium > Novosphingobium resinovorum. The sequence continues at coordinate 219,912 of NZ_CP017078.1, forward strand.
GTGGATCAGCCGCACTTCCTGCGTTTGCTCGATCTGGCCAAACTGGACCATGTCTGGATCAAGCTTACGGGGGCAGATCGTATTAGCGGTTCCGGCGCGCCATATGACGATGTCGTGCCCTTCGCGCACGCTTTGGCAGATGTGGCGCCCGACCGCCTCCTCTGGGGTTCGGATTGGCCGCATTCAGGCTATTTCGATCCGAAGCACATACCCAATGACGGCGACTTGTTGAACCTTTTGGCGCGTTTTGCCCCCGATGCTGAACTGCGTCGTAAGATCCTTGTGGACAACCCGCAGCGCCTGTTCGGGGCTGCTTGAGGAGCCGAGCCGATGCAACCTTTCGTCTACGAAACAGCCCCAGCGCGCGTCGTTTTCGGGCGCGGCACTTCGCAGAATCTGCGGCGGGAACTTGAGGCCCTGAATTTTGGCAGGGCGCTGGTTCTTTCCACGCCCGACCAAAAAGAACAATCGCTGCGAATTGCCCAGGGCCTGGGTTCTCAGCTGGCGGGGTCGTTCCACGCCGCTGCCATGCATACGCCTGTCGAGGTCACCTTGCAGGCGCTTGAGGTGCTGAAGGATGTGCAGGCCGATTGCATCGTGGCGATTGGCGGCGGCTCAACCATTGGGTTGGGCAAGGCACTGGCCCTGCGCACCGATCTGCCGCAGATCGTCGTCCCGACGACTTATGCCGGCTCGGAAATGACGCCGATCCTGGGAGAGACGGAAAACGGGCTGAAGACCACACAGCGTAATCCCAAAGTGCAGCCGAGGGTGGTTCTCTACGATGTGGACCTGACTGTGACGCTTCCGGTGCAGGCCTCGGTTACATCAGGCATGAATGCGATCGCCCATGCGGCCGAGGCATTATATGCGCGGGACGGCAATCCGGTGATCTCGCTGATGGCCGAAGAGGCGATCCGCGCGCTGGCCCATGCCCTGCCGCGTATCGTTGCCACTCCCGACGATATCGAAGCGCGCAGCGATGCCCTCTATGGCGCGTGGCTGTGCGGAACGTGCCTGGGTTCGGCCGGAATGGCGTTGCACCATAAGCTCTGCCACACCCTCGGCGGAAGTTTCGATTTGCCACATGCCCCGACCCACACGGTCATCCTCCCCTATGCGCTCGCCTATAATAGTGATGCGGCCAGGCCCGCAATGGCAGCCATCGCGCGCGCGCTGGGCATGGCGGATGCAGCGATGGGCATGAGAGCGTTGTCCATGCGGTTGGGCGCCCCGACATCGCTGCGTGAGTTGGGCATGGCAGAAGCCGATCTTGACCGCGCCGCCGACCTGGCCACGCAAAATGCCTATTGGAACCCGCGACCCATCGAGCATGGGCCGATTCGTAACCTTCTGGGACGGGCCTGGGCTGGAACTCCGGTCTGAAGGACCTAGAGGACAGTCAATTCATTGATCTGAAGTCACCAACGAGGAGATATGGGATGAACGAGAACATTGCGATCCGCAAATTGGGCCGCCGACTCCGATTGGGCATTGCCGGTGGCGCGGGTCATTCGCTGATTGGTCCGGTTCACCGGGAGGCGGCTCGGCTTGACGATTTGTTCTCTCTCGATGCTGCGGTGCTGTCCAGTAACGCGGAACGCGGGGATGCTGAGGCCGCGGCTCTCGGAATTCCGCGCTCCTATTCGTCCACCGCCGAGATGTTCGCAATGGAGAAGGCTAGGCCCGACGGTATTGAGGCCGTTGCCATAGCCACGCCGAATGACAGCCATTACCGGATTCTGTGCGAGGCGCTGGACGCCGGGTTGCATGTAATCTGCGACAAGCCTTTAACCTCCACGAAGGCCGAGGCCGACGACGTGCTGGTGCGGGCGAAGGCCGCGGGCAAGGTTGTGGTCCTGACCCACAATTATTCTGGCTACGCCATGGTACGCCAAGCCCGCGCCATGGTCGCCGCCGGTGAACTTGGGAAAATCCACCAGATTCACGGGGTCTACGCTCTGGGCCAGATGGGCCGTTTGTTCGAGGCCGACGAAGGGGGCGTGCCTCCGGGGATGCGTTGGCGGATTGATCCTGCGCGCGGTGGCGACAGTCACGCCCTGGTGGATATCGGCACCCATGTGCACCATCTGGCTACCTTCATCACGCAGTTACAGGTCGTTGAGGTAATGGCCGATCTTGGGCCGGCGGTTCAAGGCCGCGCGGCCCATGACAGTGCCAACGTCATGTTCCGTATGGAAAACGGAGCTTTCGGATCGTTCTGGGCCACCAAGGCGGCATCGGGGGCCAGCAAGCTGGCGATCGAAGTCTACGGTGACAAGGGCGGCGTCCTGTGGGAGCAGGCCGACGCCAATAACTTGCTACATATGCGGCAGGGCCAACCCCCAGCCCTGATTGGTCGACAAGTTGCCGGGCTGCATCCTGCGGCAATCCGCGCGATGCGGGGGCCGGGTTATCATTTCGTGGAAGGCTATCGCGAGGCCTTTGCGAATATGTACGTGGATTTCGCCGAACAGATCTTGGCCATGATGGGCAAGGGGGCCGCAGATCACCTGGCATTGGAAGCGCCGTCGGTCGTGGACGGCCTGCGCTCCATGGCGTTCATCGAAGCCTGTGTGGCGTCGTCGCAGGACCGCCAATGGCGGCAGGTGGAGCAAGTCAGTTGATCTCTCAGCGGCTTCGGCATTTTTCCCGGGCTGGCGGCTCCCCGCAGCTCCCTCCGGTGGAAAGAACGGGTAATCAAAATAATATTCTGATTTTAAAGGATGTTCCAGACAGCTGATTATTCCTGAAATTTAGGGCTCTTTCGGCTGTAGCAATTGACTAAAAGCCGAATTTAAGGGTAATTAAACAAACGCTGTTCGTATTATTTAAACAGGTGAGTGATGGCGATATTCCTGGAAGGCTGGCCGATGGTTTCATCTGAATACCCGGCCAGAAGCGTTGAGGCGCACCCGGCCTATCTGACGCCAGACTATGTTTTCACGCGAAAGCGTGCGCCGACTCGACCGCTGCGGTTAATTCCTCAGTCTGCGACGGAGCTGTATGGCCCGGTTTATGGACAAGAGAGCGTCCGTCCGGGGGATAACGACCTGACCCGTCAGCACGAAGCTGAGCCGGTGGGGGAGCGGATTCTGGTGACGGGGCGCGTGACCGACGAAGACGGGCGGGGTGTCCCTAATACGCTGCTAGAGATCTGGCAGGCCAATGCCGCCGGTCGCTATATCCACAAGCTTGACCAGCATCTTGCCCCGCTTGATCCAAATTTCTCGGGGGCAGGGCGTACGGTTACGGGGGCTGATGGCTCTTATTCCTTCATCACGATCGTGCCGGGCGCCTATCCGGTCGTGGGGCTGCACAATGTCTGGCGCCCGCGCCACATCCATGTGTCGTTGTTCGGTCCGTCCTTCGTGACCCGCTTGGTTACCCAGATATATTTCGAGGGCGATCCGCTGCTGAAATATGACACGATCTACAACACGGCGCCCGACATCTCGAAGCGCAGCATGGTGGCGCAGTTGGACATGGGCGCCACGCAATCCGAATGGGGCCTGACCTATCGCTTCGACATCGTTCTGCGTGGGCGCAACGGCAGCTATTTCGAGGAACCCCATGACCACTAAGACCCCACTGACCATCACCCCCTCGCAGACTGTCGGGCCTTTCTATGCCTATTGCCTGACCCCGGAGGACTACGGGACGCTTCCACCGCTGTTCGGCGCGCAGCTTGCGACCGAGGACGCCGAAGGGGAACGGATTACGATCCAGGGAACGATCACGGACGGAGAGGGGGCCATGGTTCCCGATGCCTTGATCGAGATCTGGCAGCCGGACGGGCAGGGGCGTTTTGCTGGAGCCCATCCAGAGCTGCGGAATTCGGCCTTCAAGGGCTTCGGGCGCCGCCACTGTGACAAAAGCGGAAACTTCAGTTTCCAAACCGTGAAGCCTGGCCGGGTGCCCACTGCCGACGGCGTGATGCAGGCACCCCATATCGCTTTGTCGATCTTCGGCAAGGGATTGAACCGCCGGCTCTATACGCGGATCTACTTCGCAGACGAGGCATCGAATGCCGAGGACCCCGTTCTGTCGATGCTGTCCGAGGATGAGCGCGTGACCCTGATCGCCACCTCTGAATCGCCCGCCGCATATCGCCTCGACATCCGCCTGCAAGGCGACGGCGAAACGGTGTTTTTCGAGGCCTGAGTCGGCCGGCAAGTTTGCGGGGATCCGTCCGCCGCAATTGTGTTTCGCTATAGACGCCACGGCTGCCGCATGCCGCCGGGTGGAAGGGCCTTGCAAGGCCTGTCAACGGCGGAGTAAAATCCGGCCAGGCGGCGGAGTAAAACCAGGCCACTTGTGGCCCACGCATGAGACACCCGGGAGGGCGTAGCCCAAGCGGGGGTCTCATGCGTGTGCGGCGGTTTTCTGGGGGTTCAGCCAGCCTTGCGGGCGCGGCTTTGAGCGAGACGATAGCTGTCGCCGTTCATCTCGAGGATGTTGACGTGGTGGGTGATGCGATCGAGCAGTGCACCAGTCAATCGTTCCGATCCCAAGGTCTCGGTCCATTCGTCAAACGGAAGATTGCTGGTGATCAGGGTGGCACCCCGTTCGTAGCGTTGCGAGATCATCTCGAACAGCAGCTCCGCGCCGGTCTTGGAGAGCGGCACGAAGCCCAGTTCGTCGATGATGAGAAGCTGGCAGGCGGCCATCTGCTTCTGGAAGCGGAGCAGACGCCGTTCGTCACGAGCCTCCATCATCTCGCTGACCAGGGCGGCCGCTGTGGTGAAGCCGACGGACAGGCCCTTCTGGCATGCGGCCAGGCCGAGACCGAGTGCAACATGCGTCTTTCCTGTGCCGCTCGGGCCGAGCGCAATGACGTTCTCGCGCCGCTCAATCCATTCGCATCGGGCCAGTTCCAGCACCTGCATCTTGTTGAGCTTGGGGATAGCGGCAAAGTCGAAGCTGTCCAGGCTTTTGACGACGGGGAATTTGGCGGCCTTGATGCGGCGCTCGACCTTGCGGCGATCGCGTTCGATCATCTCCCTTTCGGAAAGCCGGAAGAGGTATCCGATATGATCGACACCCTCGGCGGCACATAGCCGGGCCAGTTTCTGGTACTCGCGCTGGAATGTCGGCAGCTTCAGGGTCTTGAGATAGTGCGCGAGAAGAATCTCCGGTGCTTCGACGGTCATACCGCTTCCTCCTCATGCGCGGAAAGCAGGCGCATATACGCTTTCGCCGATGTCGTCTCGACCGTCGCCCTCGGCAGGTAGGGGTAGATGGACAGGTCCAGTCGAGGCGGTCGACGTTCCACCCGGCACAGGATCAGATGTTTGACGGCATCGAAGCCGATGGCTCCGAGCTGGAGGGCCTGTTTTACCGCCGCATGCAGGTCTGCAAGTTCAAAGCTCTCCAGCAGGCGCAGGACCTGCACGTACTCACGCCGGCCGTGCTTTGCCATGCGGGCCTCCATCAGACGGCGCAGCGTGGCGAACTCTTCCGGCAAGTCCCAGCCCTGGAGAGGCGCTGCCTGATCCAGCGAATTGATCTTTTGCTCGATCAGCGGCAGGTAATGCACAGGATCGAAGATGACGTCTTCTCGTTCCCAGCTCCGGGGATGGCGGGCGATAGTCTCGCCGCGGCAGCCGATCACCACTTCGTTGACATAACCCCTGACCCAGACATCCTGATGGCCATAGGCGACCGGGACGGAATAGTCGTTGGTCTTGTAGCGAACGAGCGACTGGGCAGTGACTTTCGCACTCGCCTGATCGCAGGCATCGAATGGAGATGCCGGCAACGCACGCATGGCAGCCAGATCGCGCTGCAGTCGTTCCCCGATCGTCTCGCTCTCACCACGCAGCCTGTCGCGCTGGCGCTTGCGGCATTGCTCTTCCAGCCAGGCGTTGAACGCCTCCCATGTCGCAAACTGCGGGATCGGCACCATGAAGTTGCGCCGGGCATAACCGACGAGACCCTCGACGTTCCCCTTGTCGTTGCCCTTTCCCGGACGACCATAACGATCCCGGATTAGGTAGTGGGACAGGAAGCCGCTGAACAACGCAGCCCGCTTGCGGGTGCCGTCGGGCAGGATCTTGGCGACAAGGCAGCGGTCGTTGTCGTAGACAATTGATTGCGGTACGGCCCCGAAGAAGGCAAAGGCGTGGATGTGGCCGTCGACCCAGGCTTCGGCCACCGCCGCCGGATAGGCTCTGACGTAGCAGCCATCGCTGTGGGGCAGATCGAGTACGAAGAAGTGGGCCTTCCGCTCCACGCCGCCGATCACCACCATCGCCTCGCCGAAGTCGGCTTGCCCATGACCCGGCGGATGCGACAGCGGCACGAACACCTCCTGGCGACGCTGATCCCGCTCGCGCATGTAATCCTTGATGATCGTGTAGCCGCCGGTGAACCCGCGCTCGTCACGCAGCCGGTCAAACACTCGCTTGGCCGTATGGCGCTGCTTGCGCGGCACCTTCACGTCCTCATCAAGCCAGTGATCGATCGTCGAAACGAACGCATCCAACTTGGGCCGCCGGATCGGTGATCGCCGCTGGTAACCGGGAGGCGTCGAATAGGACAGCATCTTGGCAACGCTGTCGCGCGATATGTTGAAATGCTTTGCAGCCTGACGCCGGCTCATGCCTTCCGAGCAAGCCAGTCGAACCCTCAGATATAATTCCACGGTGTAGATCCCCAGGCCCTCCTGCATACGTCGCAGAAGGAAAATAGGTGGCCGACTTTTACGCCGCCCGAAGCGGGACAATCCCGCCGCTACCGTGGTCTAATTTTGCACCGCCGCTCTCAAACGCTTCTAACACCGACAAATTATTGGTGTAGGTCAATCAGGGTAGGGCCAGACCAATCTGGCGCTGGGTTGAACGTGCCACATTACGGAATTTCGATCACCATCTGGCCTTGGCCGGCTCAGTCACAGGGGTCTTTCGCGAAAGTATGCGGAAGCGGGAAGGGAATGTCCCAAATCTTCCGCAGCCTGCTTCAATGGTCCTGCCGCTTCGATAATTGCGTCGCGATCGAACACCGCTGTCGGTCCCGCGACTGAGACTGTTCCCGCTATGCGACCGTCGGTCAGGCGGATCGGCATGGCGATGGAACTAATTCCGGGAAGAAGGCTATTGACGGCAAAGGCGTAGCCGCGCTGACGGATTTCTTTCAACGCTTCCAGCAGCTGGCTTGCCGAAATGATGGCGCCGGGACCGGACGTAGGTTGCGAAAATCCCTCGGCCGCAACTTTCATCAGCGCCTCATCGTCGCTGAAGGTCGAAAGCCAGGCCAGTCCACTGGCGGAGGTTGCCAAATGTGCGGTGCCATTATTGTCACTGCCGGGGTCGTAGCGAAGGCCGCTGGTGGCACCTTGCGCCTTGGCAACAAAGACAAGTTGTGCACCATCCGTGACGCTGAGGCGGATTAATTGCCGTGTGCTGGCCGCCAGCCGTTCCAAGATGGGATGAACGATCTCGGCCACCCCACTTTGAGCAAGATAGCTCAGAGCTATGGCGGGAAACTTCATGCGTAAAGCATAAGCGCCTTTGGCAGCATCCTGAAAGACGTAGCCATAGCTGACCAGCTGGTTCAGAATGCGGTGGGTTCCACTCGCCGGCATGCCTATTGAATTTGCAACTTGGCTGACGGACAGACCTTCCGGAAAAGAGGATAACAGTTCAAGAATCGAAAGACCCCGCTCAAGTGTCGAACTCATAACCTGTCCTCTGCCAGACGAAACATCATTGTGGGGTGCCACACGGAACAGCATTATTGGGCTGTTTCAATCACTTCTTATATATATCTTGCGGGCTGGCGCCAGCCAAGCGTTCAATGAATGTCCACGGCTTTGGCGGATCGCACAAGGGATACCATACCGTTCCGATAAAAATAATAATGCCATTCCGGTATTGACCGATATTATTTTTTAGCGGATTGTTCTGACAGTAGAAATCGAAGTTTACGAAAAACACTCTTCGGCGAGGCTGTTATGGCGATTTCGCGACAGGCTGGCTATGCTGGTACTGCTTGTGAAGGAATGGCCTACTGAACGGTGGCCCTTCTGAACAAGTCGGAAATTTATGACTATGCGTAAATTGCTTGTCCCATCGGAGCGTTCTGTCGCGGCGGAATACGATGTGGTGGTCGTCGGGTCTGGCGCGTCGGGACTTGCTGCGGCTGTGACTGCGGCCCATCATGGGCTGCGCGTAGTGGTATTGGAAAAATTCCGTCAGTTCGGCGGCACCTCCGCTTGGTCAGGGGGTTGGCTGTGGGTGCCACGCAATCCCTTGGCGACAGAGGCTGGCATTGTGGAAGACAAGGATACACTTCGACAATTCCTGACGGCCGCAATGGGCGAGCATTATCCTCGAGAGCGAGTTGAAGCGTTTCTGGATGCGGCTCCCGCCATGGTTCGCTTTTTCCGCGACGAGCTTGCAATGGCCTGGACCGACGGCAATCGGTTGCCTGACATGCTTGGCAGGTTGCCGGGTGCTGGCACTGGTGGTCGATCCGTAACGGCCGCGCCGTTCGACGGCCGCAAGTTGGGGGCAGAGGTGCATCGAATGCGGCCGCCCAAGCCCGAAACATCGTTTCTGGGAATGGGGATCGCCTCGGGTGCCGACCTGTCGCACTTCATGAACACTACGCGTTCCTTTCGATCGTTCTTTCATGCTGCCCGGCGAATGGTTGCGCATCTGTGGGACCTGGCGTTGCACAGGCGCGGGATGCACCTGGTCGGAGGGAATGCGCTCGTGGCCCGCTTGGCTGAGATCGCTTTCCGTCAAGGGATTGAGATTCATACTTCGACGCCAGTTGCGCGGCTGATGCGCGCGCCGGGCGGGCGTGTTTTGGGAGTTTCGCTCACCGATGGGCGAAGCATCCGGGCGAGGTCCGGCGTGGTTTTGGCCGCAGGTGGGTTTCCTTGGGATCCAATCCGCCGCCAGCAACACTTTCCGCACAATCCGACGGGTCAGGAACACTGGCCAGCGGCCCCATCTGAAAACTCCGGCGACGGCATCCGCATGGGGGAGTGGATTGGGGGCGTGGTCCACCGCAATCTCGCCCAACCGGCAAGCTGGGCACCGGTGTCGATCGTACCTTATCCCAATGGTCAGTCTGGTCACTGTCCGCATTTGCTCGAACGCGGCAAGCCTGGAATCATCGCTGTCCGTGCAAATGGCCGTCGCTTTGCCAATGAAGCCAACGGCTATCACGAATTCATGGGTGCGCTTCAGCAGATAACGCCGGAAGGCCAGTTGCCGCGTTGCTGGCTGATTGTGGACAGCCTGTTTCTGCGGCGTTACGGGCTGGGAATGGTCAAACCCGCGCCGGTGCCGTTCCGGCATCATATCCGCTCGGGATATCTCAAAGTCGGCGCCAGCCTCGAGACGCTTGCCGCGACCTGCGGGATCGACCAGCAGGCACTTCTCCGCACTGTGGCAGAGTTCAACAAAAATGCCGAAAACGGTACGGATCCCGAGTTCGGGCGCGGAGAGACCCCCTTCAATCGCGGTGTTGGCGACCCCGCGGTCAAGCCCAATCCATGCGTGGCCCCGATCCGCAAAGGCCCATTCTATGCCGTCGAGATCCGCACCGGAAGTCTGGGGACGTTCATGGGGCTGACGGTTGATAGCCGCGCCCGCGTTGTCGATGCAGAAGATCGTCCGATCGAGGCTCTTTATGCTGTTGGCACCGATGCAGCTAGCATCATGGGCGGCACCTATCCGGCGGGAGGCATCAATCTGGGACCCGGAATGACCTTTGGGTTCGTGGCTGGCCGGGACCTCGCTGGGCTGGCGCCGATCAACGAAGGCCAACAGGAGAAAGCGGCAAACTCTATCTGAAGTTCGATCGGCACCTCGCTCAGAAAAGACGATACCTGCCCAGAGTACTGTTTCGCCAGTTCTATATCCGACAGACACATCGCAAGCCCCGCTCCATCCAGTTGATGGCGGTATGGAGCGTTCACGATCGTCAAAACAGTAATCGGAGACCTGTTCATCGATGCAGCTAGACGAGTATTCGGGCTGGCAAGATTTCTATACGCAGCGGATTGGCCCAGAGTAGCGACCGACCATTTCATCCACGGTGAGAAGCTGAATGCCTACAGCGGTAGCCTGGGCAATCAGCATCCGATCAAATGGATCTTTGTGAATCGGTGGAAGGCTATCGACCGCGACAGCGTGTTCGCTGGTTATCGGCAGCTCCACATATCCATTGTCGAGCAAGCCTCGGCGCAACAATCTCGGATCGACCTGAAAATCGTCTCGACCCAAACCCCGCTTGATGGCAACTTCCCAGAGGCTGACTGGGCTAAAGACAAGCTCCGTCTCCGGATCCTCCAGCACATCACGCGCCGCATTGGGCAGCCGATCCGGCTCACCTGCCGCCCAGAGCAAAATATGCGTATCGAGCAGAACCTTCATTCGCCGGAGCCGAATAGCTGCTCGATCTCATCCCCACCCATGCGGTCAAAATCGTCTGGCACGGTAAACTGCCCGCTCATGAAGCCCAGTCGGCGCGCTTCCGAAATGGCGGGCCGATCGAGTGGCACGACCCTCACCATGGGCTTGCCAGCTTTGGCGATAATAAAAGACTCTCCCTTTGCCGCCCGCTCGATTAGACGCGAGAGGTGCGTCTTGGCGTCATGAATGTTGACCGTTTGCACCGTCATCTCCTGTTTGACTTAGTTTAATGAACTTAGTTCATTCATGCTTTGGCCGCAAGTCCGATTGAATGTGATTGAACGCCATGGCCACTGGAACACCAAATAGGCGTGTCCACGCCGTCACCGCCACCCTCTGGATGGCGACGATATTGGTCGAGCCGGTCCACCAGCCATTTGCCGTCGCCACAGTTACATCCGGAGTAAACAACATGGAATGTAGGACGGGCCAAACCAGCAACTGTTCGTAGCAGAGCAGCACGGCTAGCCGCAGGCCGTCGAGCGTGACCACGGGGTTTCCAAAGAAATCCGCATTGGCGCCATCGGAAGTCCAGGGCTGCCACATCGAAACCGGCACGGGCATGCGCTGGCGGTAGAGTACGGCTGAGCTTCCTGCCGCGACCGAGACCATGAGGTTGTCGTAACCCGTCTCGGTCAAGACTACGGCGCCGCCAACAACTGTCACGTCGAGATCCGCAAGCCCCCGCCGCCACAGAGCCTCGATGGTCGGGGTCCAAATGCCAAAGGCACTCTCAGGCAGTACAACGACTTCTGCACCGTCGGCCGCGGCTTCCCTAACCAATGCCATCGTCGAAAGTTGCTGGCCATAATCGGCATATTGATCCCGTCCCGAAACGAAGCTCGTGTCGATTCCTCGCCACCTGGCCGGCGACGCGGGATCTGTCCACGTAACTGCAGAAAAAAGCGCGAGTGCGCCGATGATGACAATAGCAGGCCACCGAAACCTGGTGGTGGAGACCATCAGCACGACGATGGTCACGCCCAACCCCCACCAACCCCATCCCGGGAATATGATGCCAGTTGCGGTGACTGGATTGGCCCACCCCACAATTCCGAGTGGCGGCACCGACATCAGCACATTGGCGAGAACGTAGTTGCGGGCTTGTCTCCACCCCTCTCGCCTCGACCAGCAGGCAGCATGGACGCCGACAAAGGCCAGCGACGCACCCACCCATAGTGACAGGCCCAGGAGAATATCGCTTCCGAAGAAGTTGGAAACGCCTTGGGGCAGTCCGCGTGAGGCACCAAGAAAATAGGCGCTGGCAATGAGTGCCGCGCTGAAACGCGACCCCGCCAAACTCCACACGGCCGGGAACACCATGGCCAAAGGCAAGGTCCATGGATCCCCGCTCCAACCGACAACACCAATTGCCGTGGCTCCCAGCGTCAGAACCAGGAGCCGACCCGGGCTATTGCGCCATGACCGCAACGGGATTGGCCAGACCGAGAATGCCATCGTCCGGGAGCGGCCCGAAATAGCGCGAGTCATAGGAGCCTCCGAAGGGGGAATGCAGAAAAACGGAGTTAGGCGGAACACGGCCACCTGAACATGCAGGCAGCGACCGGCCAGCGGCGTCGACTGAATGAACAGCCGAACTCGGCAAGATAGCGCCATCGATGCGGACGGCCGTGTCGATTTCGATGTCCTGGCCCGCAACCGCAACAACGGTCTTGATCAACGGCCCGGTGCCGCCGGGGCAGAGCCCCTTCGGCAGGTAGCCCCGCTTGACGGCCAGCACGAATGCCAAGGTCTCTGGCGGACAGATGAAGACAAGATCGCCGGCAGCCACCTCTCGATCGAGCGGTTCGATCCGCCAGAGCCCGAGGGGGTAGCTGGGCGTGAGGTTGAGGCGCAGTCCTCCCCAAAAGCCCGCAACGAACACGGAGATGACAATCCCGGTGCCGATAGCCAGAATGCCGGCGGCCGCCTTTTGCTGCCGCATCGTCACAAGCCTCGCGTCACGGTGCGTTGACGTTCGAGCGCCTGCCGTTCTTTCACAGCCTGCTCGGTCTTTTCATGCGCTGCCAGCTTCTGCCCGGCGCGCATGGCTGGCCAGGCGCTGGCCAGTTTTTCACGTTCGTTGGGTTTCAGGCCTGCGGCCATGGTATTAAAGGCCGGACCGTCAGCTCGATTGGCATTGATCCCCAGGAGGCTCGATCCCCGAAGCGCTCGGCAATGGCGGCGTTGAATCCATCAAGCTCTGCCTTGACCATTTTGTTCGCCAGGGCGAAGCCGAGCGCCGATGGCAGGTCGTTGCGGTCGATCGCGTCGCGCACCTTTTCCAGGGCTGCCGCTGCATCTTGTGACAAGGATGGAATGTCCACTCGAACACGAGCGCGCGACTTCTCCTCGTCGGCTTCGATCCGCGCCGTCGCGTTTGCCCGCAAGCGTAGATAGCGCTCAATCTCGACCCGCAGAGCCGAACCGTTCCGTTCGGCGTTCGAGCGGTCGGCCTTCTCCTGTCGCGAGGCCAGCAGTCCGGACCTACCCTTCAAGGCCCCGAACGCTGCCGGCCTCTGTTCGAGCTTATCCAGAACCGACTGGCGATGCTCTGGATCGGCGATCACCGCATCGAACTTCATGGTCGCCAATACCACTGGCGGATCGGCGAAAGTGTTGCGGAAACGGTCAGAGACTTCCTCCCATTGGCGTTTGCAGGCTGGATCGGCAAGGACCCGCTCCTCGACGATATCGCTGACGGTTTTGGCGAAACTGCCAATGCCTGGGATCATCGGTTCACTCCTGACTATGGTCGCGGACGAAGCGACTTTGACAACGCTGATACGCGCGCCGACCGCGACAAGCCGACTAGCGACGTTGGCCAGCCGCGCCTTCTGACGCAGGGCCCAGCGGTGGCGATCGGCGACCAGGGTTCGGGCCACCCGAATGGCATGCAGACCGCGCGTGGTGGCGTATCGAAGCGCGGCGGAATAGAGCTGGCCCTGCTCGTAATCCAGGGTCGTTTCCTTGGCATTGCGCTGCGCAAGGATTTTGATCAGACCGCCAACCTTGTCGAACGAGCGACGGCCATAGTAAAGCGCGACGTCCTCGCGGTGCCGGGTCATGGCGACATAGGTCAGATGCTTGTCCAGCGACAGTGTCGCCAACACTTTCACCCGATCTACGGTGGCCCCCTGGCTCTTGTGGATGGTGGTGGCATAGCCATGATCGATATTGCGGTAGAAGCGCTGCTCGACCTCGACCCGGCGGCGGCTGTCACTGGGACCATCACCAATTTCGGCAACGATCCGCCCGCTGCTCGCCTCAATGACGCGGGCAATCATGCCATTTTTGACACCCAGAGATCCCTCATTCTTGAGGAAAACAATCTGGTCGCCAGCAGCAAAAAGCCGTTCACCATCCTCGGTCCGGAAGGCGTGACCCGGCTCGATCAGTCCCCGCTCGATGAGCTTACCGCGGGCTAGAACGTTCAGTGCGCGGACGTCCTTGCGGAGATGGGCAAGGATCAGTATCGACTTGGTCGGATTGTAGTCACGATTCCAGTCATCAATCAGGCTAATGACAGCCTCAGTCTTGAGCGCGGAACCCAGGACCCTGCCCTGATCCGTGTAGCGCGTGATGGCCTCGGCAACATTGCCCCGCGCAAAATCCAGCGACGCGTCCCGCATCCATTGCTGCTTCTGCCGATAGATGTTTTCCAGTTCCGCGTAGCCGACGCGACCGGCCAGGGCACGGAAGGCCGCACCGGCTTCGATGGGCTGCAACTGCTCAGGATCGCCGACCAGCACGAGCTTCGCACCGGTGGCCGCGACCACGCCCACGAACTCGGCCATCTGCCGGGAGGACACCATGCCGGCTTCGTCCAGCACGAACACCGTACGCTCGTCGAGCAGATCCCGCCCCTTGCTCCAGCGCAACTGCCAGGAGGCCAAGGTGCGGCTGTTGATCCCCGCTTCCTTATCCAGTCCTTCCGCGGCCTTGCCTGCGAGCGCGGCGCCGACGACCCGATAGCCAGCCGCCTCCCAGGCTTCGCGCGCTGCCGTCATCATCGTGGTCTTGCCGGCACCGGCGCGGCCGACCACGGCGGCAATCCGTTCGTGTCCGGTCACGTGCTCGATCGCGGATCGCTGTTCGTCCGAGAGCCGGACATGCCTCTCAAAGATCGACCGGACGATCTGCCGCTCGACCCCAAAGCCCCTGCTCTCAGCCAGGAGGAATGCAGAATCGGCCATTTCCGCCTCGATGCGGATCAGGGCGCGCGTCGTGTTGCGAGATCGCAGAATTTCACCGGTGTCGAGGTCGACCCGTTCGCGCTCGAGCCGTACGATCTCCGGATCCTGTAGAACCCGTGTCATGATGCCGGCGAAGGTTCCCGCATCGTCGATGTAACGATGCACGAGCTTTGCCAGGTCACGCTCATCGAAGACGCTTCGCTCCCGGCTGACCATGTCCAGAACGATGGCTGGATTGCGCTCGATCTTGCGGGCGGATTTCAGGCGTTGCGCCTCAAACAGTCTAAGGCGGTCGAGTTCGGCGTCGCGCCCCTCGCGCTCAGCCTGTCGCTGGATCGCTTTGGCGGCCACCCCGATATGGATGGTCGGTGCGATGTCGATTCCGCGCTCCGCATAAGAGCGGCCATCAACGCGGACATCATGGCCATTGAGCGCGAGATGGTGGTTCTGACAATTGTACCAGGCTTGGCGAATGGCCAGGAACTCATCCTTGTCGCCGGCCCAGAGTCGATAGACGATCTGCCCGGATCTGGTGCGCACCACCGCGCCATCCTCACCAATCACCGGAACCTTTTTGGCACCAAATCCGTCCTCGGTCAGCGGCCTGAGACTGGTCATCAGATGCACATGGGGATTGCCCGGGACGTCGTGATAGACCCAGTCCGCCACGATGCCGCGCGCCAGAATTTGTTCCGCCACAAACTGGCGCATCAGCGCGATGTTCTGTCCGGTCGTTAGTTCGACCGGCAAGGCAAGAATGAACTCCTTGGCCAATTGCGCATCAGGGCGCTTCTCGAAATTCTCGACCCTATTCCAGAACGCCTCCGCCGCGCCGGCCACCGAACGCTCGGCGATCATCTGTCGCGCCCAGGCGGGAGCATCCGGGGGCAGAAGGAATTCTTCATGCACCATGCCCGGCTTGCGCGAATAGTCGATCACCCTGCCCTCGCCCTCATGCTCCATGCGCGCACAATGCCGATAGGCAGCGGCAGCGACAGCGCTGCGACCGGAACCGCGGCTGATGAGTTGGGGAGTGAAATGGGTGATGGCCAACGAAGCAGCTTCCCAGAGTGAGAGTTCGGTCGCTCACCCAGAACCGTTCCTTGCCTTCCGGCGGAGCCCGCACGTTGCATGGCAACGTATTACTGCGCCCTTGGAGCCGTTCTGTCTGAACGGCGGGATAGTCGCAAAAAAGCTCAGTGATGCCGACTTCGGTTTCCCGAAGCTGCGCTTCGGGCGCTTTGCGACCATGATTGCTCAGCCTTCAGAGGCAGACCAATCATTGGAGGACCGCACAAATGGCAAAACCTTCTGCGCGCCTGCGCGATGAAATCGCCAGGCTTCAGGAACAGCTCAAGCAAGCAGAAACACGAGAGGCCGAGCGTATCGGGCGCGTGGCGCTCAAAGCCGGCCTTGGTGACATAGAGGTCGCCGACGCCGATCTCTTGAAGGGCTTAGAGGAACTGACCGCACGGTTTCGGAAGGCGACGGGGGCGAAGGCGCCCAGCTCTGGCGCGCCTGGGGGCGGAACTCCGGTGGGCTGAGAGAATGATGCGAAACGCAAGGGCTGAGGATCGCAAGAAGGACACCAGGGAGAAGATCCAGCTTGGCGGCCTGATCGCCAAGGCCGGGCTTCGTTACGAGAAACGGGCACTGCTTCTTGGCCTGCTGATTGACGCAAGGCGCCGCTTGACCGGCGATACAGCGGAGCGTGCGCGCCTGCTGGCTATTGGAGAGGAAATCTTTCGCAATGATCGCCAAGAAGCTGACGCTGCTGATCATGCCGATGCTGTCGATGACGGCAGCGGTTTGGACGCTGATGGGGATCGAGCAGTGGACAGCGGGACTGGGAACAACCCCTGACGCCCGCATGGTTTTGGGTCAGATCGGCATTGCTCTGCCCTACACGCTGGCCGCTGGTATCGGGATTATTTTCTCGTTTGGATCGGCTGGCTCGCCGTCAATCCACTACGCCGGCTGGGGCGTGGCTGGAGGCGGCGTGATCGTCGCGCTGATCGCGACAGCACGCGAAACAATCCGGCTTTCTGCCTTCATTGATCGGGTGCCACAGGGCACGCTTCTGAGCTATGCCGATCCGGCCACCCTTATCGGTGGGATGATCGCACTCGGCGTGGGATTGTTTGGCCTGCGCATTGTCATGCGTGGCAACATGGCCTTCGCTGGCAACGCACCAAAGCGGATCTTCGGGGAACGCGCCGTTCACGGTGCCTCGAACTGGATGACGCAAGCGGACACGGCAAATCTCTTTCCCGAAGCTGGTGGTATCGTCATCGGCGAACGCTATCGGGTCGATAAGGACGTGATTGCCGAACGCGCCTTCCGTTCCAGCGACAGAGAGAGCTGGGGAGCGGGAGGAAAGAGCCCCCTCCTCTGCTTCGACTGCGCGTTCGGTTCCACCCATGGTATCGTCTTTGCCGGATCAGGGGGCTTCAAGACCACGTCGGTCACCATCCCGACGGCACTCAAATGGGGCCATGGTCTGGTTGTGCTGGATCCGTCCAACGAGGTGGCGCCGATGGTGAGCCGGCATCGCCGGGCGGCGCGGCGAACAGTGGTTGCGCTCGATCCGCTCAATCCCACAATCGGGTTTAATGCCCTCGATTGGATTGGCCGTTTCGGCGGCAGCAAGGAGGAGGATATCGCGGCCGTTGCGTCCTGGATCATTACCGAAGCTCCCCGCGCCGGCTCGGCCCGTGACGACTTCTTCCGGGGCGCGGCGCTGCAACTGCTCACGGCACTCATCGCGGACGTGTGTCTGTCCGGACATACGGATGCCGCGGATCAAACACTGCGTCGTGTGCGGGCCAACCTCGCCGAGCCGGAGCCAAAACTGCGTCAGCGCCTGCAGGCGATCTACGACAATTCGGGCTCTGTGTTCGTCACGGAAAACGTCGCGCCGTTTATCAATATGACGCCGGAGACCTTCTCGGGCGTCTACGCCTCTGCCGCCAAGGAAACGCATTGGTTGAGCTACGAGAACTATGCCGCGCTCGTGTCAGGCGATGCATTTTCAACCGACGACCTCGCCGCCGGCACCACCGACATATTCGTTAATCTCGATCTCAAGACCCTGGAAAACCATCCAGGCCTGGCTCGCGTCATCATTGGAGCTCTGATGAATGCCATCTACAATCGCAATGGCCATATCGAAGGTCGCACCCTCTTCCTGCTCGATGAGGTCGCGCGACTTGGCTTCATGCGAATTCTCGAGACCGCGCGCGATGCCGGCCGAAAATACGGCATCACTCTTCTGCTGCTCTTCCAGTCGATCGGCCAGATGCGAGAAGCCTATGGTGGCCGGGACGCCACCAGCAAGTGGTTCGAGAGCGCGTCCTGGATGTCATTCGCCGCGATCAACGATCCCGAAACTGCGGACTACATCTCGAAACGGTGCGGTGACACGACGGTCGAAGTCAGCCAGGTCAGCACCAGCGCAAGATCCTCCGGATCGTCCCGCACCCGATCCAAACAATTGTCCCGACGACCACTCATCCTGCCGCACGAAGTTTTACAGATGCGAGCCGATGAGCAGATCGTTTTCACCGCAGGCAATAGACCTATCCGATGCGGCCGCGCGATCTGGTTCCGTCGCAAGGACATGAGCGGGCGGGTGGAGACAAACCGGTTCGACAGAAGCTGAGATGAACAATCGCCTTCGGCGTTGCCGTTTACCACAGGGCGCCGACCGTCCCTTCGGCGCTGTATGGGATGCGCGTTCCGGCCTCTGCCATGCTGCGCGGATATCCGCTTCGGCCCTGTCGGGCTGGAAAACGGCAAAGAAGAGAGGGGCTCGTGACGTCTGCATCCATCACCAAGGTGAATCGCCGTCCGCCTGGCGATTCCAAACTCTGATTGGACGACGATTCTGCCATCGGCCAGAATCGTCCAATGACCGAAGCGCCCCAGGACATCTATTTGCGCCGCATCGATCCGAGCCGGAACATGGCACGCTACTATGCGCTCTCAATCCAACCCACCCTGTTCGGCGGCAGTTCGGTGGTGCGCGAATGGGGGCGGATCGGAACCAGGGGGCAATGCAAGGTCGTGCTTTTCGACGACGTCGAGCAGGCCGAGCGGATCAGAGATAGGATCGAGCGTTCGAAGCGGCGCCGAGGCTATTGCGAAGTCGGGTCGTCCTAGGCATCGGCATATCGGGCGATGCTAAACTCGACTGCGAATAAATTCGAAGCATGAGCAGATCAAAAAGAAGAGGCTTACGCCCCCTCCTCTGATGCCAGCGCTTCATCGCGCTGCCGGATGAGTTCGGCAAGCTCGGCGTCCAGCACCAGGCGTTCTTGGGGCGTGAGCAGGCAGTGCCGCAGCTCGGCGCGCAGTTCTTCGATGCTGTCGATGATGATCATGACCGTCTCTCCTTGTCGTTGACGGCAAGGGCGGACGCGCGTGCGAGGCCGGGGCAAGGCTCGCTCTTGCGACCGGCAGAGCCGGCGGACGGAGGAACCGAAATGCGTAGCATTTTGGAGGGGCCGTTCGGGCTTGCGGCGGGCCGAGGAGCCGTAGGCTGGGCCGCAACAGAGAGGAGAACCGCGATCCCGGCCAGGGATCGCGTCCGTCAGGCGGATCGAAGATCCGGCCCTAAAACTGGTGGGCATCAGGCAGCGGCGGCTAACCCATCTCCGCCTCAATGCCGAGGGCCTTGAGGCGGGCTCGATCGCCGATGTCTACGACCCCGTCGTCGTTGGACAGGAAGCTGAAGCCATCGTTCCATATCTCGCCGAGGTGCGGACATGTTCCGTCGGGCCACACCGCGATGTCGTCGGGATGAAGGGAATGTGTGATGGCGGGGCCAACTTCGGTCATGTGCCTGGATCCTTGTGATGCCGGTGGTTCTTGCCTGAACTGGCTGAAGCCCCGCCTCTGCGGCGGGGCCCCTGCGATCGGTGCGATCAGTCCCGGTTCGGCCGCGACCAGATCAGCTGGAGGCCTTCCTCGCCCTCCACCTCGATCAGGGTGGCGTAGATCGGGGCGGGGAAGCTGGGATCGTCCAGCTTGATCGAGAGGTAGTCGCGCTCGGTCTCCTTGGAGACCTTCTGCCAGGCCGCACCTAGCTCGGCGGCGCCCGAGAAGATGCGGAAGTGGGGGCCTTTGTCGGAGGGGTTTTCGACGCGTTCAAGGCGGGCCTTGACGTTGAGGGTGAGGGTCTTGATCGAACCGGTGAAGCCGTTGGCGGTGGTGGTGAAGGTGCCGATGGTTGCCATTTGTCGCATTCCTTTGGTTTCTCGGGCCGCGACCATCGCGCCCTCGATGGCGGTCGACAGACCGGAGGCGTTCGACCCGCACCCAAAGGGCCGAAATGCAATGGAGGGCGGCCGGGAAAGGCTTTCTTGCCCCGCGAGGAATGACGGCGCAGCCGGCAGGGGATGAAAGTCGAGACCGGTTGTTGCGGGGTTAAGAGCGAGACCGAGCGCAGCGAGTTCGGCCTTCGGTCAGACCAGCCACATCGAGGACGCGAATGGACGTACCCGTCGCAGGAACAACCGGAATGCAGACAGGCGACCCCATGTCGGAAACGTCTTGCCACCATCGGTAACGCGCGGTCAGATGATCGCCAAACCCGTCCCCTTGTCTGGCACCGACTGCGCCGGGAATCCGCCAACCGATGCCTGGTCCGGCCCTTCTTCATTGCCGATCGACCGCCTGATGGGTCTGGTGGCGGGGATTTGACGGTGGCTGCGTTCCCCACGCTCTCATGCTGGACAGCCGATCCATCCGACAGAGTCAGGCCCGTTGCCGATATCGCGGGTGGGGCGCACCCCTCACTGGTTGCGTCTGACTGGACGCAAGAACTGACCCAAAGTCCTCGTCGCAAGGCGGGACCTTTTGTCAGCTATCAACAGAGGAGCAGTGTCGACGCCTCACGCGGCGCTATCGGGCTGAACCATAGCCGCCCGCCATGGCCGGAGGAGTGGATCGGGTCTCAAGCAACATGTCGCCGCTACCCGCACAAGCGCAGCAGCCCGGTATCATCCTATTGCAGTCGTGTCGGCCGGAAGCGTCACTGCCTGTGCGAATTGTCAACACGCACGAAATGTTCTAATGTACCAACAATTCTGACCGCTAGGAATGGCGACATGACCATCACCACATTATCCAGCCGAGAATTTCAGCAAAACGCCAACCAGGCGCAAAAGGCCGCCCGGAGCGGCCCCGTCTTTATCACCAACCGGGGCAAGCCGACGCAAGTGCTGCTGAGCATCGAGGAATACCAAAGGATCACCGGACAGCGCCGGAGCATCGTCGCGGCGCTATCCATGCCGGGACTATCGGATATTGAGGTGGAGTTTCCGCGGTCGCGTGAAGTTCCCCGTCCGGCAGATTTCTCCTGATGTTCGTGCTCGATACCAATGTGATTTCCGAACTGCGCAAGGCCGGTGACGGCAAGGCAGACGCTAATGTCGTCGCGTGGCTCGACAGCGTGGACGCCGCAACGTTCTACCTATCGGCGGTGACGCTCATGGAGCTTGAACTCGGCATTCTGTTGATGGAGCGGCGCGACCCGAACCAGGGCGCCCGGCTGCGCACCTGGATGGATCGCCATATCGTTCCCGAATTTGCCGAGCGGACCTTGCCGGTGGATACGGCCGTGGCATTGCGGTGCGCCCGGCTTCATGTGCCCAACCCCTGCGCCGAACGGGATGGCCTCATTGCGGCGACAGCACTGGTGCATGGGATGACGATCGTCACGCGCAATGTGGCCGACTTCGAGTCGACTGGGGTCGAGATCATCAATCCCTGGCGCCACTCAGCCTAGTAAGGTGGGTCCGATCGATTGCCGATCGTCGTCGTAGGCTGCGGGTAAGTATGCGCTGGCGGACCGGGGAAGGCTCACCTTCCCCGGTGACAACAGGAGCTTGGAACATCAGGCCGCCGCGCGCTCTTCGGAGGCTGCCGGCTGCAGAGCATGCAGAAAATTGACCGCCCGCTGCGCATGGGCGGCGGCCTGGAAGATGGCGCGCTTGTCATCGGCGAGGACCTTGAGCCAGTTTCCGAGATAGGCGGCATGGTCCGGGCGTGGCTCGAGCTCTGGCACGATGCCCAGATCGGCGCAAAGCAGCGCCGAGCCGATTTCCGCGACGAGTTCCTCCCGCGCCCGCTCTGATCTGTCCTTTGAATAGCGACTGAGATCGCGGCCGACGCGGTTCGGTTTCGCCGTCCAGTGGATCTTATGCCGATATCGGCATAACACGCATTATGCCGTAAGTCGGATTATGCCGCATGGCCGAGCTTTTCGGCTGTCACGCCGGCTTTCGGCCATGCGGCAGTTCGGCATAATCAGAGCGCTTCGAGGAAGGCGAGCAGTTCGTCGCTGGGACGATACCGCCCGGGATGTGTTTCCGGGCCGGCGACCTGAGAAAGCGCCTTTTCCTTCAGCCGCATGTCGGCGTGTATATAGATCTGGGTCGTTTCCACGGATTCGTGCCCGAGCCATAATGCGATCACGGATTGGTCGACGCCGTGATGGAGCAGTTCCATCGCCGTGCTGTGGCGAAGCGTGTGTGGCGTGACGCGTTTGCCTGCAAGACTCGGACACGCTTGTGATGCCTTCAGGCAATGCTTGCGCACCAAGTGCTCCAAAGCATCACGGCTGAGCGCCTCGCCCCGGATCGACGGGAACAGCGGGCCATCGCCGTCGCGGCGCTCGCCGATCCAGCTCTGGATAAGCTTGGCCGTATCGCGACGAAGAGGCGTACTGCGTTCTTTCCGGCCCTTGCCGATGCACCGGATATGAGCGCCGGTGCCGAGGATCACGTCCTTGCAGCGCAGGTTGATCAGTTCGGACGCCCGCAACCCCGTCTGAAGCGCAAGCAACAGCAGGACGTGATCACGTCGCCCCACCCATGTCATTCGATCCGGTGCTGCCAGCAGCGCCGCTATCTCCCCAGCGTCAAGGAACGTCACGCTCCGCTTCACATACCGCTTGTTCGGCATCGAGAGAACGCGCTGACAATGAAGAAGCCAGCTCGGATCGGTCAATGCAACGTAGCGGAAGAACGAGCGGATAGCGGCAAGACGCGTATTGCGGGTGCGGGCCGTGTTGCCGCGCGCCGTTTCCACATGTGTCAGGAAGTCGGCGACAAGATCGGCATCGAGATCTTCGATCGTCAGCTTCGTGGGTGGCTTTCCACACCGTGAGCTTGCGTACCGGATCAGCAGCCGGAATGTGTCTCGGTAGCCAGCGACGGTGTGATGGCTTGCTTCCATCTGCGTTAAGAGCCGATCGGTGAAGAAGCGCTGGATCAGCGCGGGGAAGTTGGTCGCCTTCATCGGGTTTCCACCTCCGCCGCCACGCCTGTTATTCGAGCGGAGGCCAGTTCCAGCAGCTCCGGGACCGCTTCCAGATACCAGTATGTGTGGGCGGGGTGCGCATGACCGAGCCATGTCGTGAGCTTGATCATCTCGCGACCGACGTCTTTGCCCGACCGATACCAGCTCAGCATGGTACGCACCGCGAAGGTGTGGCGAAGATCGTGGATACGTGGTCCACGACCGTGCCGAAGATGAAGCTGCGGCTGCCGCAGCCCGATCTGCTGGCAGACGTGCGCGAAGTTGTAGCGTGCGCCGCAATCGCCAAGACGACGCCCCTCACAGGTCACGAAGAATGCTTCCGGCCTGCGCCCGAGCAGCCGATCCCGCTCGCGACCATAGCTTTCCAGCCGTTCCACGACGCTCGGGGCCAGCGGCAGCAACCGTTCTTTGCCGAGCTTGCCCTGCCGGATACGAAGCACTCCGGATTCGGCATCGAGATCGTGAGGATCGAGACCGAGAGCTTCGCTGATCCGAAGTCCGGTCACGGCGATCAGGCCGAAGAGGGTTGAGCAGGTCAGGCCGCGCAGGCCGTAGACCGATGGCAGCGTCCGCGCTTGGTCGATGATCGCGACGATTTCGGCGTCACTATAGATGTATGGATGCACACGCTGAACGCGACCCGGCACCAATCCCCGGGGCGGAGCCTCGTGTCTGGAGTCCATGCCGTGCAACCACTCAGCAAATTGGCGGGCCACCCTGAAGCGCGTTGCCCGTGTTCCTGGACTTGCAGAGGGAAGGCTTTCGAGCCAGCGCATGATCAGGCTGGCGCTGACGTACTGCGCACCGCCGTTGTCGGCGAAGGTTACGAAGCGGCGAAGTATCCGTTCATCGGTGCTCAGATTGGCGCCGAGTTGCCTTCTGATGGTGAGATAGCGGTCCATTTCGGCAAGGAAGCTCATCGTGCCACCTCCGAGGTCGGCCAAGGCTGCGCAATGGAACGCAACCCGTCCGTGTCGAGCTTCGCGTAGATCATCGTCGTTGCCCGCGACCGATGCCGCAGCAGATCGCCGATCTCTTCCAGTGAGGCGCCGGCACGAACCATGTTCGTCGCCAGGCTGTGGCGCAGAACATGCGATCCCACATAGGGTGTCGGCGGCTTCACGCCCGTCGCCGCGAACGCCTCCTTCAGTATGGCGTTAATGACCTGGCTGTCCTTGAACGGACGGTTGGGCGCCCGATGCGTCACGAACAGCGTGCGCGTGGTCGTTGAGGTTCGTTCCACCTGTAGATACCGGGTGATCGCTTCGCCGACGTCCGGTGGGATTGGCAGCCGGTCATGTTGCTGCCCTTTTCCACGAACCAGAAGTACGCCGGCGCGCCAGTCTATGTCGCACAACTGGACAGCGATGACTTCCGGCGCGCGCAGGCCGAGGCGGGCCATCAACAGCAGCATGGCGTAGTCACGGGCGCCGCGCCGCGGATTGGTGCGCACGGAGGCCACGACGGCCTCCACCTCATCGGGCGACAGATAACGAGGGAGCCTTGCGCCCCAGGGCTTGCGTGCTCTGGGGACGCAAAGCGACAGGTTCGTGGTCGTATGGTCCTGCGCGAACAGATATTGGAAGAAGCTGCGCAGATGCGTTGCTGGCGTCTTGTCGCGGAACGGGCGCTTGCGCGCGAGTAAGTGCTCCATGAACGCGACAACATCCTGCGCGTTCAGCGCCGGCAGGTCGAGCATACGGTCGCCGAAGCGATGATCGAGAAAGCGGTCCGCGAACCTCAGCACATGATAGACAGAGCGGGGGCTGAGGCCGCGTTGCCGCAGAAGGTAGGTTTCAAAGCTGTCCAGCAGTTCGCGACGTTCGGCCTGTGCGGGTGTCAGCGGCGGTCGTGTCGCCACTCCTATCTCAATCAGATGCGTGACGAACAGTCTGGCAAGGTTGGGAACCTTGATCTGGCTTTTCGGCGTGGTCGGCAACCGCCGTCCCAGTTCGACAGCCAAGTCTGGCGTCAATGCCGAGGGCGCAATGCCCTCGGCGTCGAGCAGGCGACCGAAGCGCCGCAATAGATAGCGGTAATTCGTCAGCGTGTCCGGCTTGTAGTTTCTGGATGCAAGGCTTTCTTCAAATGCCGCGAGATACTGATCGAGACATGTGTGATCGGGTTTTTCCATTTCTGTGCTCCATCTTGGTGGAGCAATAAACTTCGCGCCGAATCCCCGCTCTGTGACCAGTCGATCTTCTGCTTAGCGGCAAGTGTGACCAAGACCTTCCCTCGATTTCATGTCCGATGTGCTGACGCGCATATAGAGTTCTTGACGTGGTGTCCTCGCCTTTCGTATCTACAATCATGGGGATTGCGAGCTCCCCACGAGGCGCCAGCCGAAGATCGCGTTCCTGTTCAACCCCGGCGACGGAGGAACGCACATGCCTGCGCCTAATGCCATTTCGTTCGACAAGCTCGCCCGCATCATCGGAACCCCTCGCGCACCGCTCTTGATCGACGTGCGCTCCGAGGAAGATTTTGCCGCCGATCCAAGGTTGCTCCCTGGCGCCACCCGGATCGACGACCAGGCGCTCGCCGCCCTCGCTCCGCAGCTCGCCGGGCAGCCATCCATTGCTGTCTGCCAGGCCGGCCATCGGCGCAGCCAAGGCGCGGCCGCCTGGCTGCGCGCCGAAGGCTGCCCTTCGGAGTATCTCGAGGGCGGGTTCGAAGCCTGGCGTGCGGCCGAGCTACCCCTGATCGATCCCGCAAAGCTGCCAGCGCGCGACGCGCAGGGCCGCACCATCTGGGTCACCCGGTCGCGCCCCAAGATCGACCGCATCGCGTGCCCCTGGCTGATCCGGCGCTTTCTCGATCCCCGTGCGATCATCCTCTTTGTGGCGCCCGCCGAGGTCGTCGGCGTCGCCGAACGCTACGATGCTTCGCCCTTCGACATCGAGAACGTGTTCTGGAGCCATAGGCGCGAACTTTGCACCTTCGACGTGATGCTGGCCGAGTTCGGCCTGAATATTCCCGCGCTCGACCGGCTGGCCGACATCGTCCGCGGCGCCGACACCGCCCGGCTCGATCTGGCGCCCGAGGCCGCCGGTCTTCTTGCAGCCTCGCTCGGTCTGTCGCGGATGTATTCCGACGACCTGGAGCAGCTCGAAGCAGGCATGCCGCTCTATGACGCTTTCTATCGCTGGGCTCGTGACGCAACCGACGAGACCCACAACTGGCCCACCAACAAGCCGAGGCCGGAGTGATGCGGGACCGCGCTTTCCCCACCCTTGCGGAGGCCACCCGCATCTGGGCCCGAATCGGGCTCCTGAGCTTTGGCGGGCCGGCGGGCCAGATCGCGCTCATGCACCGCATCCTCGTCGAGGAGCAGCGCTGGCTGGGCGAGAAGCGGTTCCTGCATGCCCTCAACTACTGCATGCTGCTGCCTGGCCCGGAGGCGATGCAGCTCGCCGTCTATATTGGCTGGCTGATGCACCGCACGCTCGGCGGCATCATCGCGGGTTTGCTCTTCGTACTGCCCGGCATTGTGTCGATCATGGCGCTGAGCTGGATCTATGCGCTCTACGGCAATGTTGGCGCCGTCGAGGCGCTGTTCTTCGGGCTGAAAGCGGCGGTGCTGGCCATCGTCGTGCAGGCGGTCATCCGCATCGGCTCGCGCGCCCTGAAGAACGGCGCAATGATCGCCATCGCCGCCGCCTCGTTCGTGGCGATCTTCGGTTTCGCGGTGCCGTTTCCGCTCATCATCCTTGTGGCGGGTCTGGTCGGGTTCTTCGGAGCGCGTGTGGGGTTGCCCGCCTTCCATGGCGGCGGCGGCCACGGCAAGGTGGGCGAGGTCCAGGTCGATGACGCCGATACCCTCCTGGGCGAAGAGTCGCCCGCCCACACGCAGGTCAACCGCGGCTGGGCGTTTCGCATCTCGGCGGCGTTCCTCGCGCTGTGGCTGGTACCGGTCGCCCTGCTGTTCGCGGTCTTCGGCCCCGCGAACGTCTTTTCCCAGATCGCGGGCTTCTTCAGCATCATGGCCGTTGTGACCTTCGGCGGCGCCTATGCCGTTCTGGCCTACGTCGCGCAGGAGGCGGTGCAGAACTACGGCTGGCTCGCCCCTGGCGAGATGCTGGACGGGCTCGGCATGGCCGAGACCACGCCCGGCCCGCTGATCATGGTGACACAGTTCGTGGGCTTCATGGGCGCGTTCCGCAACGCGGGCGGCCTGTCGCCGCTGATGGCGGGAACGCTGGGCGGGCTTCTGACGACATGGGTGACGTTCACGCCGTGCTTCCTCTGGATCTTCCTCGGTGCGCCCTTCATCGAGCGACTGCGCGACAACAAGGTGCTGTCGGCAGCGCTGACGGCGATCACCGCCGCCGTGGTGGGCGTGATCCTGAACCTCGCAGTCTGGTTCGGCCTGCATGTGGTTTTCGACGAGGTGCGCTCGATCACCTCCTTCGGCCTCGATATCGACGTGCCCGTCTGGTCTACACTGAACCTGCCTGCTGCGGTGCTGGTGCTGGCCGCTCTTATCGCAGTGTTCCGCTTCAAGCTCGGACCAGTGACCGTTCTCGCTGGATGCGCGGCCGTTGGCCTGGTGCTAGGGGTGACGAACATCGCCTAAGGTGACCCGCTCTCACCATCCAAACGAGAGCCAAGGGCAACGTCGAAAGATCGATAAAGGTGTAAAACCCGCCGCTCGCAGAATCCGCATTCGGATAATCGGATCTCAACCGTACTAATCCCAACGGGTTCTTCAGCGTACCTTGAGCTTCATTGGGCGGCGGATTATGCCGAGCGCGAAGAGGACCATGGCCTGCAATTTCAGTATTACGCACCCGAAATCGGCATAATCCGACTTACGGCATAATGGATATGCTCGTGACTGAGGACAGCGACATAGGATGCCGCATCCCGGAACGTCTCGAAGGGCGGCATCTGGATATGATCGGTTGAGGGTGCATAGAACGCCTGCGACCCGCCATTGCGAAGGTCAGCACCGGCGTTGGTGAAGAACCGGTCGGCGCTTTCGATCCGTTCCACCGGATCGGAAACAGGTGCCGGCCGATGATAGTAATGCTCGGGCAGACCATCGATCTGTTCGACGTTGAACACGCCATAGGCGCGCAGGAATGGAATGTCCCGTTCAACCTCATCCCCGCGTGCGTCGGTTTCGGTCTTGGTAAACCGGCTGGCATAGATGACCGTGGCGCTGCTCTCGCCCTTGCGGACATGGGCGCCGAGCTCGCTGGCCTGCTTGAAGGTCATCCAGATCGGCGCGACATAGCCCTGCGCCATTGCCTCCGACCAGAGAAGCAGCACATTCATGCCGCTATAGGGCTCACCATTATGGCGGAGCGGTCTGGTAATGCGTCCCGCCGTGTTCCCAGCAGCCCATGGCTGCACCCAGGGGCGCACGCCCTCCTCCAGCTGCGCGACGATCCTCTCGGTGATCCGCGCGTAGATGTCGACGCGGGTTTCGCTTTTCTCTTTCCTGCTCATTTTCATAAACCTCCATTGTGGAGGCCGCGCCGATCGCGGCCCCGTCACGGCGGGCGACAAGCCGGACCGGTCAGGGGGATCGCGCACCCCGACAGGGGCCGGAACGAGAGAGGAGGACGGCAAAGCCGTTGCGCGATGCACCGGGTCCGGCAAGACCGATGCAGGGACGGGGATCGAGGGCGCATCGACAAGAAGAAGGGCGGCGCAGCGCGCCGCCCGGATGCTGTCCGGAGAACGGCCGGTTCAGTGGACCGACCGGCCCCCGCTGTAAGGATCGTAGATGTAGAGTACCGCGACCTCGCCCTCGTCGAGCTCCTCTTCGGGGAGCACGCCATATTCGTCGTCGGACTGGAAGAGGATCACGGTGGTCATCAGTGTGCGGGCGAGGTTCCAGGCGTGCTTCTGGGCGAGTTCGAGGTTGTGCGACATCTGAGGGCTCCATCTTTGGAACGGGCCAATCCCGCTCGATGGCTCCTCAAAGGTCCGGCGCCCGGGCGCGATCACCGCAGAGGCGGAGCCGGCGCGGCCGCACGCTTGCGTAGCGGACCCCTCGTGGGTTGATCGTGGAAGATCCGGAGCCGGGCCAGGACGCCATCACAAGAGAGCGGAATTGGACCGCGGATGGGGCCGACTGGGACAAATAACTGACAAGGCTGCAGGAGCCTGACTGGTGTCGAAACCGCTGCGCCCTGATCGTCATGATGATGAAGGTCGGGTATCACCGACGCGCAAGATACTGCCTAGGCGGGCGAACGGATCGCTCAGAAACACCGCGACAGGATCAACGAAGTCGAGGGCCTGCGGGCACTGCTCGAAGAGATAGAACGCTATAGCGGCTCTGGCACGTCCAATTAGGACGTGAACCCATAAATCAGGATCGACCGAAATGAGGTGACTTTGCGACGGTCCGCTTCAGTGCGTATGGGCGGAGCCGGCGCCCCGCCCAATTGCGACTCAGCCGAGCGCCGCCATCTGCAGGTCAGCCGCCTTGCGGTCGACGGTCTGGCCCGGGTTCTCGACGGTCCGCTCGAAGGGCTTCCAGGTTTCGCCGATGACGACCGCGTAGGCCGCGACGGCGCCTTCGGCTGCCATTCTGAGGGCGTGAGATTGAACGCCCATATCGGCCGCGAATTCGCGCTTGCGCTGGGCGGCGCTGTCGAAGCCGACCGGACCACCCACGTCTTCGTCTCGGGCGTCATTGGCGGACTTGGCCGTGGCGTCGCGGGCCTCTGTCACCGCCCGGCTATAGAACTGACCAGCGCCATGGGCGGACCCGACATAGGCGCCCACAATCCGCTGCAGGTGGATCTGCATGGCCCGTTCCCCCAGCCCTTCGCCGAGACTGTCAGCTGTCTCCATAATCAGGCGCTCGTGCAGCTCACGGATACCGTTGCTGTCGAGAACGGGAAGGCCGAAGCTTTCCGAGATCGTAGAGGCCTGGTTGGCGTCCGGGCAGGCAAGCCGGACCATTTCAAGTGTGGTGCCCTTGCGGAATTGACCGCCCTTGGAGGAAGAGCGGGTGGTGCTAGTGGTCCTGGTCATATGAGTGGTCCTTTTTCTGCGCCGAAGGCTCGGACCGGCCCCATGCCGGTCGTCCCTTCGGGTGCGGTCAAAGAAAACCGGCAGGCCAGCGGCGGCTTCAGGGTCCGGGGGGCGACAGGGGCGAGCAGGCCAGGTTTGCGAACCAGCAGGGCGACAGCCCTCGCGCAGGGCGCGGGCCTGGCGTGACGAGACCGGCGACCCTGGCCGAAACGCGGCGCGAAGCGGCCTTGAAGACGACGCCTGCCGGTTTAGACCGCTCCACAAACCCGAGGGGATGACCGGCATGGGTGCTGACCGGAACGACTGCAACAGCAAAGGACCGCGAACCGGACGGCACACACCATCCGATCGTTCACCGGATGACCGATCTGCATCACCGCACTCGATGTGCTCCCACCTGCCCGGCCTCAATCGCGATATGAGGATTGGTAAGCCGGCTCGCACCTGCAATAGCAACATCCATGACCAGCGATGACGATGATTATGTCTATGACGAACTACGCGGCGAATGGCGCCCGGCCTCGGAGCTTGCCGCAGAAGCTGCGGCAAAGAGCGAAGTGCGTGACGCCCCGGAAATCTGCTGGCCGATGGCGATGCCGTTGTCGTACTGCACTTAACTGGGGTCTGCCTCACTTTGTGTGGAGATCGGACAATTGGATGGGCATCATCCGCGCTCTGAGAAGCTCTGCACCCGCTCGGCCATACATAGCGCGCTTGATCGTCTTCAGTCGGTTGATCTGACCTTCCGCTTGACCATTGCTCCAAGGCAGGTCGATGGCGTTACAGACGGCGTCGATATCGCGGCGAAGGACGCGGGCAAAACGGGCCAGGAAAACCAGGCCAGAATGAATGGCATCATCAATCCAATCTTCGAGCCTTGCCGAATTTCGGCTATGAAATATTCCGCGAAACCGCATGGATAAGCTGCGCAAAGTCGCAAAGGTATCTGATCCCTGCTTGAGGGCGTCCACTTTCCGCTCTTGATTGACGGTCAGCGCGCCGCGCGGCTTGATGCAGAGAGCAGCGGCGACAACCGGCGAGATCCAGTGGCCAGTGTGCGGATCACGCACAGGCGCATTATCGTATGTACTGTCGACGACGCCAACCCGAGCCGGCGCCGCATCATCCTTATCCTTATCCTTATCCTTATCCTTATCCGATTCCGGTCTCTCGGCGCGGCGCCAGGTTGCCAGGAGGCGTTCAAGATTGGAAAAGCTGCCGGTGTACCCGCGATGCTTGATGTCATGAAACAGATGCCGCCCACGGCGGTTGCCGTCCTTCCAACATTGGGTGAGAAAGGCTTCGAAATACAGGGGAGATGTCGGCTGCAACGCTCCCCTGCGTCGGTCGGGTGGCGTTTCAAACGTCAGCCATTTCGCGATGCTGCGGCGGCCATATCCAGTGCGACGCGCAATCTCCGAGCAGGTCAGGCCTTCTTTGCTCAAGGCGTGCACCGTCTCGAACACCTCCTTCCGGGACTGCCTATGTGTCCGTCGAAGCTGATTGCGCAACCGCATTCCAGGCGCCTCCTCATGCAAAGCTCGATCGTCATGATCAGTCTCGATGTCCTCGTCTGGCAGCAGTGCCCTGCCTGTAGCTCGGCCGGAGAGGCTCATCTGTTCCTCGATCGCAAGACGCAGGTTCTGGAAGAGATGAAAGCGGTCAGCCACCTGAGACGCTTGCGGGGCACCTTCACGAGCAGCCTGCGCGTATAGCCCGCATCGATCTCGACTGACCACCTCAATGGAGGGATGCCGCTTCAACCATTGTGCAACGCTCGCCACGCTCCGGTCCTCGAGAATGTCCATGACCTTTCGGCGCTCGAGATCAACGATGATCGTGCCGTAGCGCCACGATTTCCTCCAACTCCAGTCATCGATACCGATGATCCGAGCGGGGGGCTCGTCGTCGATCTGTAAAGCCATGCGCTTCAAGTGCCGAAGGATGGTGTCGTCGCTGACCGGCATCCCGAGCTGGTTCATCAAGCGCTCTCCCGGGCGTCCGCCTGTGCCGTGCCCCAGAAGGCCGACTATGTTGGCGACCCTCTTTGTCCTGCGGGCGTAGGGCGAGGCAATATCCGGGATCGGGTCCGAGAATGTTTGCCGCCCGCACTGCCGATAACTGCAACGCCAGCGGCTCAACCGAAGCCTTACCGTCACTTCATTGCCTTGGATCGGCAGGTCCTGAAGACTGCGGTACGACCAGCCGTGCCGACGTGCGCTCTGTTTCCTGCAATCTGGACAAATGCCCGAGGATGGTCCGCAAGCCGACACAACCCAGTCACCGTCGCCGTTGGTTGCGATGCTTTGGACCTTGATGCCCGGACCGGGCGACCATTTTGATTTTGTTCTCATGCACGCCAATAGCGAAGTGCCTGCTAACGATCTATTCACCACACAAAGTGAGGCAGACCCCATTTCGACGCCGCGTCCCGGCGTCACCGAACCACGCGACGTGACGCGCGTGTTCAAGCTCATCAGCGCACCGTGGACGAGAGCGAGGTTTAGTGACGTTGTTGGCCTTGCCTTGCGCTTCGATGCGCTGACCATTCCCCGCCCCGGCATGGTCAATGAAATGGAGTGGAGCGAGGTCGATTGGGATGCCGAACGCTGGACTATTCCAGCCGTCAAAATGAAGACCGGTTGGGACCATGTCGTGCCTTTGTCACGGCAGGCAGTAGCAATCCTGCGCAGCGTTCAGAAGCTGACCGGGCATCGCCGGCACGCATTTTCCTGCTCGAAGGACGCGCCGCTATCAAACAACACGCTCAACAAACGCTTGCGGCTGCTTGGCATTGACACCAAGACTGATCATTGTGCCCACGGATTCCGGACCACCTTCTCGACCCTGTCTCACCACGAGGAGATCAAGGACGCCAAGGCATGGGATGGCGATGTCGTCGAGCTGCAGCTCGCGCATCTCGACAACTCTACTGTGGAAGGGCTCTACAAGAAGCACGGACCGCTCGCGCTGATCGGCTCGCGCACGAAACTGATGCAGCATTGGGCTGATCGGATCGACCACTGGCTCGATCCCAAGAGGGTGATGCCGATCAAGGGCGGCGCGCAGGCCTGAGCACCTATCATCAGGCGTGGTTAATATGCGCAGTTCTATATGGACGGGTTGAGGATGGATTTCCATGGCGGGCGAGCCGCATTCGATCAAGATCATCGACACCGAGATCTGCAGCGCCAGGCTGAAGGCGGAGCATCCGGAGTTATTCCACTACACCGACCGCGGCGGCTTCGAGCCGATCGTGAAGACAAACACGCTGTGGGCGACGCACTTCCGCCATCTGAACGACGACCTCGAGATCGCAACCTTGAAGCCGCAGCTGCAGGAGACGATGTCGGCGGTCCTGGGGCGCGAGGTCAAGAAGCAGAACTCCGGGACCAGAAACCAGTATTACCACGCCGGCGGCGCCGCGCCGATGGCCCGCGATTTCGTGAAGAGCCTCTACGCGTCCACTTTCGAGCGGGACGATCCCCAGTTCGCGGTTGACGCCTACACGACATCGTTCTCGACACATGCCGCCGACACACCGTACGAACGGGAGAACGGCCTCGAGAGCCAGTGGAAATTCTATGCGCATGACGGTTTCTGTCTGGTGTTCGATACGGACAAGCTCGGCGATCTGCTCGGCGGCGAGTTCGACAGGCTGGACTTCACGCACCTGAATCTGGAGGACGTCAGGTATCTGCGGGACGGGGCGCGGCTGCCGGACTACTTCGATTTCATCGAGCCGGCGCTGCAGGTGGTCGCCGAGCAAATCTTCAGGAGGTTTCAGAAGCAGGAGATGGGCACCATCGAATTCCTGCGATGCGCCACGCTGCTGAAGCGGTCGAAATTCCGCGCGGAGCGCGAGTTCCGGATCGTCGCCATCCCCGGCGCGCCCGGCTATCAGGAGCAAAGCGCTCGGAAATACCCGGATGTGTTCGTGAAGAGGTCGATCGCGGCGATCGAGGACGCACCCAAGCGGCATATCACGCTGTTCGCCGGTGCGGAGGCCAAACTGCCGATCAAACGCGTGATCGTCGGTCCCTCGGAACGGCAGGCCGAGAATGCCGAGTTCGCCCAGTCCATCGTAGGCTGCGAGGTCGTCCTGTCGAAGCCCCGGCCCTGACCGTCTACCGGATCAGGTTCGAGCGTCAATGGGGCACGTCAGTCGTGATGACGAAGCGAAGCTGTTGAAAGGATCGTCGATAATGCCAAGTCTGGCCGGCACGTACGCACCGCGCAGATCCGTGCGATCAATCCTTGGCAAGGTCGCTCAGCTGATCCAGCGCCGGACTGCTGCCGTAGACGTAGACCCCGCATTCGGTCCCCGCGTATGCCCATGCGAGCAAGGCTCGTATCCCGCAAGCAGCGCACCGCGCCTCGTCTTAGATTCCAAGCCCGGCAGATATCCACCCCACGCCGCCAAAGCCCGCGCGTCCCCTGCAGCGGAAGAAGCCGCCGCGACGGTGGCCGACCGCATTCGTGATGTCGCGATACCTGAGAGCAACGATAACCTTCACCCACGCGTACAGGCCTGGATCGCCGGTCACAAGAACGGCAGAAAGAGCTCGAGCTAGAGAACAGGAATCGCCGTCGGGACATCGGTTGGGCGTCACCCTTGATCCCTGACCTGACAGAGCGCGATCTCTATCGTTTCAGAGCCACCAGCGCGATATTTTGTGCAGTTGAGAAGGCTGGTGGCACAATCGAGAAATCGTCAGCTTCAGGCAAGGTAACGTTCTTGATCGACGGGCACCAAGTCGAGTGCTCAATCGTTGAAAAGATGGTGCAGTCTCTCAAGCAATGGGAGGAACAACGCAAATGGACGCTTTCACCGACTATTGTAAGTCGGGACTGGATTCTTCAGGCTTTCTGCGGGGCTGTATTTCATTCGATCTCGGCCGCAATTTCGCCGATCGCGTCATAAACCAGATCGAGTTCGCCCGCCGTGCTGCAATATGGCGGCATGATGTAGATCGTGTTGCCAAGCGGCCGGACAAGCACCCCCCGCGCGAGAAAGCCCCGATAGAGCCGGGGACCGATATCGGCCATATAGCCGGCATCAGTCGCTGCGATGTCGAGCGCTGCGATGGTCCCGATCTGGCGGACATTCGCAAAACGCCGGTCGTCGCGGAAGCCATCGAGGCCTTTGGTATGGAAAGCAGTCACACCCGCGATGCGCTCCATCACAGGCTCTCGCTCCCAAATCTCTAGATTCGCGAGAGCGGCCGCACAAGCGATCGGGTTCGCAGTATATGAACTGGAATGAAAGAAGGTCCTAGTTCGATCCGTTGAATAATGCGCGTCGAAAATGTCTGCGCGGCAGAGAGTCACCGCCAACGGCAGTGAGCCTCCGGTAAGCCCCTTAGAATAACACGCGATGTCCGGCGCGACGCTAGCCTGCTCGCAAGCAAACAGTGTACCGGTCCGTCCCCATCCTGTCATCACTTCATCGGCGATAAAGAGAACGCCGTGGGCTTCGCAATTGCGTTTCATTTCCGCAAGAACCCAGGGAGGATAGATCAGCATGCCGCCTGCGCCGAGGATCAAGGGTTCGACGATGAACGCGGCGATCGCCCCCTTCCGGCATGCTGCGTTCAACGCATCCAGTGTCGCCTGCTCACGGCCCACGGATGGAAATGGAAGCCGCTCGACATCGAACAGAAGGGGATCGTAGGGCGCATTGAAGACACCACGTTCACCAACCGACATACCGCCGACCGTATCGCCATGATAGGCGCCTTCGAGAGCCAGAATACGGCTGCGGCTCTCACCTTGGTGTCGCCAGAAGCCAAGCGCCATTTTCAACGCGACTTCGACCGACGTCGACCCACTATCAGAAAAAAAGACGTATTCAAGCGCCGGTGGCGCAATCCTAATGAGATGTCTTGCAAGCTTTTCTGCCGGCTCATGCGTAAAGCCAGCGAAGACCACCTGATCGAGACGATCCACTTGGTCCTTGATCGCCTGCACTATGTGCGGATGGCGATGCCCATGGGTCACGACCCACCAAGAAGAAATGGCGTCGAAGATACGGCGACCGTCGGCGGCCTCGAGCCAGGCGCCCTCACCTCCGGCGATCAGCACCGCCTCTGGCTGTAATGCATGCTGAGTGAACGGATGCCATACGGGAGACATCGATTTCATCCGGCAGAGTCCTTCAGGAAATCACCAGTATTAAAATGGAGCGCAAAGGCCGCCCGCAGCACGTCACCGGTTAGCGGCGCGAGATGTGGAAGACGGCCAAGGCGCCGGGCATGACCCATTTCGATGATGATCCGCTCGGATTCGGCATTCTCGTCACCAATGAAGACGATGCCCAGAAGCGGAATGCCGCGAGTGCGCAGAGCCTCTATCGATAAGAGGCTGTGATTAATTGTTCCAAGTGTCGTGCGGGCACATAGCGCCACCGGCGCTCGCCACCGCCCGATGACATCGATGTAAGCGACTTCGCGCGTCAACGGCACCAGCAACCCGCCCGCCCCCTCCACGATCAGCGGCCGGTTCGTCTTCGGCAGAACGAGCGCGTCTGGATCGATGGTAATGCCGTCTATCTCGGCAGCAAGATGCGGCGAGGCCGGCGTCTTCAGCCGGTAGGCTTCCGGCAACACGCGTTCTTCGGACAGACCGGAAAGCCGCAGGACCGTTTGCCTGTCTGTCTCCTCCAGGAGACCGGCCTGGATCGGCTTCCAATAGATCGCACCAAGTGCACTAGCGAGCGCGGCCGAAAACACAGTCTTGCCAACGCCCGTATCGGTACCAGTTACAATAATGCGCGCAGTCATGCGGCTTTC
Organism: Novosphingobium resinovorum; assembly: GCF_001742225.1. Classification (NCBI taxonomy): domain Bacteria; kingdom Pseudomonadati; phylum Pseudomonadota; class Alphaproteobacteria; order Sphingomonadales; family Sphingomonadaceae; genus Novosphingobium; species Novosphingobium resinovorum. The sequence continues at coordinate 256,650 of NZ_CP017078.1, forward strand.
CGCATGTCTTCAGCCAGTCCTGCAAACAAATCTACGACGATGGCCTCATCGACGTTCGCCGTCAGCGCGATGCGGAGGCGCGCAGTGCCCTCGGGAACGGTCGGCGGACGTATCGCCCGGATATCAAAACCTCTGCGCTGCAAGGAAGCTGCGAGAGAGACAGCTGCCTGATCGTCGCCGATGACAACTGGAAGAATATGCGAACCGGAGGGCTCGATGTTGCAGCGACGGCGAAGCTCGCTTCCCGCGAATTGAACCAAACGGGCGAGTCGATCCCGGCGCTCGGGATTGGTTCGGGAGAGTTCCAGGGCCACGCGTGTGACCGCGGCCATCAGCGGCGAAGGTGCGGTCGCAAAGATGAAAGGGCGGGCGCGGTTGACAAGAAAGTCGCGGATAATTCTCGGCGCAAGGATAAACCCGCCAACCGTGCCAAGTGCCTTGCCGCAAGTATGCAGTGTGATGACATTGTCGCGCCCCTCGAAGGGTGCAGCGAGCCCCCGCCCCTGCGGCCCTAGCACGCCGGTAGCATGCGCCTCATCGATAACGACCATGGCCTCGTGGCGATCCGCAACAGCAAACAGTTCAGCCAGGTCAGGGCTGTCGCCGTCCATACTGTAGAGGCTTTCAACCGAAAGCCAGGGCCGACCTTTGCCTCCGGCCGCACGCCAGCGGACGATCGCTGCATCGAAGGCGTCGACATTTTTATGCGGAACCCCGACGAAATCAGCACGTCCCCGACGCAGACCTTCGTGGACGCTTGCATGGATCAATTCGTCATGGACCACGAGATCCCCACGTTGCGGCAGAGTCGAGAAGATTGTGAAATTCGCGACATAACCGCCACCAAAATAGAGCGCCAGGAAGTACCGTGGCTCCTTGCAGATCTATGGTATGTCTCGCGCTTGGCACGTCGCTGTTGTCGCCGACCCATACAATCTTGCCGTCGAGAACAACAAGTGCATCTGCTGGGCGCTGATCGTCGGCCGACTTGTAAATTCGCCCGTTGATCAGCCGAGTCGGTGCCGTTTCATCGTTCGTCAACGCACGCTCTCCTTAGGAAGCCGAAAGATCCACCACTCTCCGCTGCAGCGCGGAAAGAAGACCCTATAGTCGGTCTGATCACCTGCCGTCGGTTCATTCGAATGCGCCTTATTCGGGCTGCGGCAAGCAATTCATCCGAACACAGACCAGTTCATTTCCGTCGTAAGGGTCTGAAGAGCGGCAGTCCCAAACTTGGAATTGCCGTGCTCGTTTAGACCAGGCGACCAGACCGCAACGGACGCTACGTCCGGCACAATCGCCAGAATGCCTCCTCCAACGCCACTCTTGCCCGGGACACCAACACTGAAAGCGAAGTCACCGGAACCGTCATAGTGCCCGCAAGTCAGCATGAGAGCGTTGACACGACGAGCGCACTGCGGCGACACTACCGATCGGCCGGTGGAAGGATTAACGCCACCGAACGCAAGGTATCGACCTGCGAGTGCAAGTTGCCGGCAACTCATTGCTACCGCGCACTGGTGAAAATAGACCCCAAGCGCGAGTTCGGGGGGATGAAGAAGATTCCCGCACGCCATCATAAAATTCGCCAAGGCGAAGTTCCGGAATCCTCCGGTCTTCTCAGCAGCGGCCACTTCGGAATCGATTAGTATTCCATCGTCGTCCGACAAAAACCGGAGGAATCGGAGCGTTTCCCCGATGGCTTCCTTCGGTTCATGTCCAGCGAGTAGAACGTCACACAGAACGATGGCCCCCGCATTGATGAATGGATTTCGCGGAACGCCATTCTCGTACTCTAACTGCACGATCGAATTGAACCGATTTCCCGAGGGTTCACGACCCACCCGTTCCCACAGCGCATCCCCGATCTTGCCGAGAGCCAATGTAAGCGCGAACACCTTCGATATGCTCTGGATGGAAAACGGTTCCTCTGCGTCGCCGACCGAGATTACTCCTCCGTCCCGCATGGCGACCGCAATACCGAATTTCCCAGGATCAATCCTGCCGAGCGGGGCGATGTATTCCGCCAACGCGCCGTAATCGCGCCTCACCGACACTTGGCGTAGGATGGCATCAAGGATCATCCGTAAAGACTGGTTTTGATCCAAACGTTCGGTCTTCGCCGCCGACGGCGATGCCATCACTTCAACCAACCTCCTCAATGGATACCCTCTCCGATCCACGGGGCCTCGGTTCGATCTGAGTTCATCCGAGGTACCCAGTTATATCGGCAAAAACGAAGCCCGCTCGATCTGCCTGCTGGGCGAGCAGAGAACCCTGATGCCTTTCCGACGCGGCCAGGCGACCCATCGCCCGCTATGGATGGAAGACCCTGCCACGACAACATCTGCTGTTCGCACCCAACAACTGCATTCCAAGCGCGCAACTTCGCGCCGTCGCCTCGGTTCGTTATACGAACAACGGTTCGAATATTTGCGTTTTTTTCGCATCAGCACAAGCCCAAATCCCCATGCTCCGGCGGCACGGCGCTTCTCCCCTTTGGGACCAAATATCTTGAAATTAGCGGGAGAATGCTTTAGTCATGTTCTATATAAGAACGTATGTTCGATAAGCGAACGAATGAGGATGAGGATGTCCAAAGTGAGATTCGTCCAGCCGGACGGCCGAGACAGCGTGATCGAGGTAGTATCCGGGGTCAGCGTTATGCTCGCCGCGGTCCGCAATGGTGTACCCGGAATCGAGGGTGAATGTGGCGGTTGCCTTGATTGCGCTACGTGTCACGTCTACGTCGACATCGCGCAGGTCGCCGCGCTTCCCTCGCCCAACGACGATGAGCATGAGCTCTTGGCCACGGTCGCATCACCACGAAAATCGAATAGCAGGCTGAGTTGCCAACTCAAATCGCCATTTCCCACCGAGACGCTCACGATCTATGTACCAGAGGCACAATCATGACTGGTCTCGTCGTCATCGGGTCGTCATATGCAGGCGTGCAAGGTGCACTCTCCGCACGCGATGCCGGATTTTCCGAGCCAATCACGATCGTTTCCGACGAAGAATGGTTGCCCTACCAACGTCCCCCGTTGTCGAAAGATTTTCTTGTCGACCTCGCGACGACAGAAGAAAACCTCGTGTTGCGCGATAGAGCTTTTTTCGCCAATAAAGCTATCGATTTATTGCTCGGCGCCCGCGCCATGGAGATCGACAGACGGTCGCGAAAGATAGTGCTTGGCGACCGTTCCGAACTGGTCTTCGACAAACTCCTGATTGGGACCGGATCCCGTGCGAGAAAATTGCCTCTTCCAGGAGCCGATTTGGAAGGTGTCCGATATCTGCGGACAATGCAGGACGCGATCGCTCTCAAGACTTCCTTGCGGCGCGCTTCTGAAATCGTCGTTGTCGGTGGCGGGTTCATAGGTCTGGAGGTAGCAGCCTCGGCCTGTAAGCTAGGGAAGAGGGTCACCGTGCTCGAAAGCGCATCGCGAATCTTGGAGCGGGCCGTATCACCGACTGTCTCCGAATATCTGCTCAACATGCACCTGCAGCACGGTGTGGATATAGCGGTTGGCGAAACGGTGGTATCGATCGACGGGGAAAACGGCCGCGTCGCTTCGGTTAGCGGCAAGACTCGGGGGCGAATCCCGGCCGACCTCGTCTTGATCGGCGTTGGAGGCCTTCCAAACGATCAGATCGCGAGAAATGCGGGCTTGAGATGCACGAACGGAATCGTAGTCGACGACCACGGGGGCACCAGCGACCCCGACATCTTCGCCGCAGGAGATTGCGCAACGCACTACAACACTTTCGGGCGCGATTGGCTTCGTCTTGAATCCGTTCAGAACGCCCAAGATCAAGCAAAAGCCGCGGGTCTAGCGATCGCCGGGAACGCAGCCCCTTATGCGACCGTGCCGCGGTTTTGGTCCGATCAGTACGACGCGAAGCTGCAAATAGTTGGGATATCACACAACTTCGACGCGCAGGCGATACGGGGTTCGATCGGCGACGGAAAATTCTCGGTTTTCTACTACAAGCAGGGCAAGCTGATCGCGGTGGACAGCGTCAGCCGACCTGGAGACCAGATGGCCGCTCGCCGGCTCATTGCAGAGGGAATATCCCCGCACCCTGACCGGATTGCTGACCTGTCCTTTGACCTTAAATCCGTTCTCAGATGATCGGGCGACGATGATGTATGGTCTGAAGATGCGGGATCTTGCTAAGCAAGCGGCTGGGGCACGGTACGGCTCACACGAAATGCCAAAACTCAAGCGGAAGAAGCGAGAGGGACCCGAGTTCATCGAAAGCTTGTCCCCCGTCAGCGCCCCTGAGACAAATTGAGGGACTTCAGGTAGGGAGGATTGATGGTTCATCGTAGCCGTAAGGAGCGAGATGAAACAGAAATCCGGGCCGGGCAAAGCGCCGGCAGAACAGGTGCTGAAGGACATCCGGCGTCGGACCCGTCGGCAGTACTCGGCGGAAGAGAAGATCCGCATCGTGCTGGAGGGACTGTGCGGCGATGAGAATATCTCCGAGCTGTGTCGCCGCGAGGGCATCGCCGCCTCGATGTATTACGGCTGGTCGAAGGAGTTCCTTGAAGCTGGCAAGCGCCGGCTGGCGGGCGACACGGCGCGCGCCGCGACCTCCGGCGAGGTGAAGGATCTTCGTCGCGAGGCCACCGCCCTCAAGGAGGTCGTGGCCGATCTGATCCTGGAGAACCGTCTGCTTAAAAACGTATGGCTCGCCCCGTCTGCAAGTGTTTTGTTAATTTGGCTGATCAATCTGCACCAACGTATCCGGTCTCAGGAACGTATCCTGGCCAAGATGGAGCTCCGCGCATTCCGATCCTCATAAGCATGACGGCGATTATCGCCATTTTTTTAATCAGGTTTTCGAAATGCCGTTCGACTGTCGGCCATCTTCACACTACCACCCACAGACATTCGAAGGTCTTGGACGTCATATATGTTGAACGGTCCTCGACCGGTTGTGATTATGCAGGCTCTCTCACCGCCACTGCCTCGAAAGCGGTACCGTTCCGCAGCACACACCAGATAATCCGCGCCATCTTGGCAGCCAGCGCGACGACGACCTTGTTGATATGCGCTCTTGCCAACAAACTCCGCAGCCAGCTTCCAAGGATTGTCTGACCTTTTGACAGCGTCGGCAACGCTGCTCTGGCACCGTGGATCAGCATCTTGCGCAAGTAACCATTTCCTCTCTTGCTGATCCCCAAGAGTTTAGGCCGTCCGCCGGTCGTCATCTGACGGGGCACAAGGCCAAGCCAGGCAGCAAGATCCCGACCATGGCCAAATGCCTGCGCATTGTCGATCGCCGCCACGAAAGCTGTTGCGTTCAAAGGACCCACACCCGGGATCGTCACCAGAAGCCTGCATGCTTTGTCCGAGCGGGCATAAGCCTTGAACTCCTCATCAAACGCCGCGATGCGACGATCCAGATCGTGCCATTGACCTTGCATGTCCTCGATGAGGGTCCGGATTCTTGGGCTGACAGAAGCAATATCTGCATCCATCAACATCGCGAGGCTAGTTTCCAACTTTCTGCGGCCTCGAGACATGATGATCCCACGCTCCAGCAAGATGGCCCGCAATTGATTAATGAGCGCTGTTCGCTCTGCAACAAGGCGATCACGCGCGCGATGTAATATCTGCATGTCGAGTTGTTCTTCGCTTTTCAGTTCAACGAAACGCATCGCTGGCCGGCTGGCGGCCTCGGCGATCGCTTCCGCGTCACGATCGTCGTTCTTCTGCGCTTTGACGTAAGGACGGACATATTCCGGTGGCATTAGCCGTACCTCATGCCCCTGTTTCTGAAACAGGCGTCCGAGGTGATGAGCCCCACCACAAGCCTCCATTGCAACCACACAGGCCGGTAGGCCCGAAACGAATTTGATTACGCTCTCACGCCGCACGCGACGGCGCAGGAGAACGCGCCCCGCTTCGTCGAGACCTGCCATGCTGCAGCTATTCTTCCCAAGGTCGATACCCAGAATTGCGATCTGCATTGCTCTACTCCTATGCTTGATGGATCCTGAGCAACAATGCGCCAGGAAGGAGGGGCGAGCCATTCCATAAGTATGAACGGGGATGGGGAGGACGAGGCATGAGGTATCCTGCATCCGTGAAGGCCGAGATCATCCAGCTGGTCGAGCAATCGCACCTGCCGGCCAAGCGCACGCTGGACAAGCTCGGCATCCCCCGCGCCACGTTCTATAGATGGTACGATCGCTACCGCGAGGGCGGCATTGAGGCGCTCGCTGACCACCGGTCCCGACCGGACCGCGTCTGGAATCGGATTCCGGACGATGTGCGAGGCCAGATCCTCGACCTGGCGTTGGAGGCTCCCGAGCTGTCGCCGTGCGAGCTGGCCGTGCGGTTCACCGACGAACGAAAGTACTTTGTCTCCGAGGCTTCGGTCTATCGGCTGCTGAAGGCGTACGACCTGATCACCAGTCCGGCCTATGTGGTGATCAAGGCGGCGAATGAGTTCAAGGACAAGACAACCGCCATCAACCAGCTCTGGCAGACCGACTTCACCTATCTCAAGATCACCGGCTGGGGCTGGTATTATCTATCGACCGCGCTCGATGACTTCTCGCGCTACATCGTAACTTGGAGACTTGGTCCCACCATGTGCGCTCCCGACGTCACGGCGACGCTCGAACAGGCGCTCGCGGCCGCCAGCCTCGATGGCGCCACCGTCGTGCATCGACCGAGGCTCCTCTCGGATAACGGTTCGTTATACGTGGCAGGCGATCTCGCCACGTGGCTCGAAGACAAGGGCGGAGCATGTGCGGGGCGCCCCGTATCACCCGCAGACCCAGGGAAAAATCGAGCGCTGGCACCAGACCCTGAAGAACCGCATTCTGCTCGACAATTACTATCTGCCTGGAGACCTGGAGCAGCAGGTCAATGCCTTCGTCGAGCATTATAACCACGTGCGCTATCATGAGAGCATCAACAACCTCACTCCCGCCGACGTCTATTTCCGCAGGGCTGAGATGATTCTCGCCGAACGTCAGCGCATCAAGCGCGCCACCATCGCAAACCGTCGCTTGCAGCATCGACTGCAGGCCGCTTAAACTCTACCCCCTGATGAGCCAGAGCCTCTTTTCTCGAAATGCCTGATTAGTCTCAAGTTATCTGACGACGGACAATCGAAAGCTTAGATAGTGGGTCTTCGCGTCCTGCAGTCCTGTCGATTGTAAAGGCCTCCCTCTGTAGTCTTCCGTGAAGAACTCTGATCTCAGGCCGGATTGATCAAAAGTTCCGGAGAGAGCACGGTCAGGATTTGGCGCAATAAGGGCCTGATCCATCGGATGAGCCGGCGGAAATTGTAGCCGGCAGCGATGTGCCGGGTGTCTCCGACCGAGCAAAAACCTCGTCCGCGATCTCTAAATCTTCAAAATTTCAGATGCTTTTTGTAGGCCACGGCGTCCATGTCGCGAACATCGATGCTAATGCTGTAAGTGTGCAACAGAAGTTCGACAAGCGTTTTGCGTATTGCGACGCTCAGGGCCTCCTTCTGTTGGGGTGTCCTCCCGACAATCATGTAAAACGAAACGTGAAAGAAGGACTTCGCCTCACCGGCGACGAGATAATTATCGAAAGCCTGGGCGCGGATCTTTAAATCTTCAGCTTTGACGATACCTGTGGCAGCGGCCGCGCGATGAAGTTCCAAAAGGATTTCAGATAACGGTGGCATGCTCTGGTCGAGCGAATAGTGACAAACGATGTGCGGCAACGAAATTGCTCCTTGGGACCGCGTTACGGGAAGATTTGCCCTGACTATCACAATCGATCAAATGGCGACGTACACCGTTTCATTGGTGCTGAGCAGGTGCACGCCAGACCGATAGATCGGCACTCATCATGTCAAAATAGCTCAAAATACTCGCGTTGCTCCCACTCGCTGACCTCTGATTGGAACCGTTCAATTTCTGCGTTTTTAATGTGAACGTAATAGTCAATAAACTGTTCGCCAAAGGCGTTCCGGAAAAAGGTATCTTCGTTCAGAGCGAGGACCGCTTCTCGCAAGGATGTGGGCAACAGACTAGCCTTGGTCTCGTAGGGCGTATCGGACGACAGTCCAGGATCGAGCGAACGGTCGATTCCATCAAGTCCCGCCAGAATTTGAGAGGACATATATAGATATGGATTGGCCGCCGGCTCGCCTATACGATTTTCAAGACGCGTTGCTTGGTTACTGGGCCCACCAAGCACCCGTATCATCACGCCTCGATCGTCACGTCCCCAAATGGCCCGATCAGGAGCGAGCGAGTACGAGCGATATCGCTTGTATCCGTTAATGGTGGGAGTGGAGAAAACGGCCGACGCACGCGCGTGGCCAAGCAACCCCGCCATGTATTGCTTTCCGAGTTGGGAAAGCCCCTCATCTCTAGACATAAACGCGTTTTCACCATTTGCCACGGAAACCAAGGTTTGGTGAAGATGCCATCCCGACGACATCACGTTTGGAATTCGCGGCCGACACATAAATGTGGCATGATACCCATTCCGCGTGCAGATCTGCTTTACCGCACTGCGGAATAAGGTCACTAAATCCGCAGACTCCATTCCTACGGTCGGTTGGAAAACGAACTCGCACTGGCTTGGGCCAAACTCGATTTCGATTGAACGCAGGGGCAAACCAAGCTCAACAATATCTCGCCTAATCAGCTCTAGGGCCGGCTCCATCTGATCGTAGCGTTGCTCGGTTAGATATTGATAACCCTGCGTCAAGAGGCTTACGGCTGGCGGCTCGCCGGGCTGCCCGGGTAATCCCGCGTCGGTTAACGCGAGACGCGGGCTTTCGAGTTTGAAGATGTGGCATTCGACCTCGACACCGGCTTTAAAATTGTAGCCTCTCCTTTCAAGTTTTTCGAGTACAGATCTATACAATCCGCGCGTAGCAAACGGCACAGGACGTCCGTCGGTAAAGTACAGGTCGCATAAACACCAACCGGTAGTGGGTGCCCAAGGTAATACCTTAAACGTACTGGGGTCCGCCACCATCACGATGTCGCTACCGCCCTGCATCTCCTTCATTCCGAAACCACCGCCCGGAGTGAACACCGGGAATACATTGCGGTTCGAAGTATCCTTGACCAGGAGCGTGGTCGTGACGGAGCAGCCAGCCTCAAGTGAGGCCAACGCCTCGCCTGCGACCAGCGTCTTGCCTCGTAGAACCCCATGTTGATCGGGAAACGAGAATCGAACGGTTTGCAAACCCTTCTCTTCCGCGAGTTGCCGGAACCGAGACGCTGCTTCGTGCTGTTCAGCAGACCATAGATTATAATTCTTGACGAAACTCAAAGTGAACTCTCCCTGGGCTGCGGTTTACTCAGCGGCGGTTAGACGAGAAATTTTCTGCGCGATATCTGATGGCACCGGGGCAGCCCAGGGAGCGCCCCGCCGCCTCTTGACGTCGACTTCCATCCAGTAGGTTTCCCAACCTTTTGTCGGACCGATGCCATCCATTGACGCTGGCCCCTGAATACTTCGCGCATTTGCGTCATCTAGGAACATCAACGGCTTGCCTCCCGAAGCAACCTTTTCGATCTCTTGCCTCAGCAGTTTTCGATACTGGATAATTGCCTTATCAGTTTGACCCAGGTGCTCACGTGTGCGGTTCTGGATTGCACCCATCGACTCCACCGCCCACTGATCGTGGACGTTGATGTCCGCTCCCATGCCGGTATAGGTGTCGGTCGCCTGCTCGTGTGGATCAAACCCGTAGTCGTTGGATTTGTCTTTTCGGGAGCGATACTCTGGAAGTTCGTAGAGTTCCAGACGTTGCTCTCGCATCTTCTCCTTATTCACCGGCGTCGTATAGCTGGTGAATATTCCGTACCAATAGCAATTCTCATCGTCGATCGGCACGTGCCATTGGGTGATCATCATTTCCGTGCTCATCGGGATGACGAACGCTTGCGGAAATAGCTGATTGGTGACACGAACGTGCGTTCGTTCGCTGTCAATTTCGCGCAAAGCAATTAACCGAAGACCGTATTCTGTCAATTCAACGTTGATAATCGGGCGGTCACATTCCCGCATGATTTTTGTAATCGGTATTTCGCTGTCGGCAGACGTGCCGCGGAATTGCTTTCCGTATGCCGTTGATGCGTCCTCGTCTTGGAAGAAACGGTGCAAGAATGAAGAATGCGCCGGATCGATCCCGATCTCGAGCGCCTGCAACCAGTTGCACTCCATCAGCCCCTTGAAGGCGAAGGTGTAAGCTTCGGGCGCGGCGAAGCAGTCAATATCAGGAAACGCCGGCGGCTCGCCCTCACCTAAGTATGCCCAAAGAATACCCCCCTTCTTCATAACGGGGTAGGCGCGCTGCTTGATATTCTTGCAGAGCGACGAGCCTATTGGCTCGGCCGGGGTCTCCAGACACTGCCCGCTTGCGTCGAACAACCAACCATGGAAAGCGCAACGAAGCCCACCGCGTTCGAGCCGCCCAAATGCTAGGTCAGCGCCACGATGCGGGCAGTCACGATCCATCAGCCCATACTGTCCGTCCTCGCTCTTAAAGAGCACGAGGTTCTCCCCAAGAAGCTTGACGGCCATAATCGGCCTGGGGCCATCGAGTTCGTCCACGAGGGCCGCCGGTTGCCAATACATCCGCATCAATTTGCCAGCGGCTGTCGCTGGGCCTACTCGGCTAATGAGATCGTTTTGCTCTTGACTCATCATGGGCTGGATTCTCCTTCGATCTTGATTTCTTCCGGGCGGTATATGTCGCCTCAGCGTAAGGTTGTCTGTCTTTCGGATCTGCTTGAGCGTCTAACTTTCGCCAGCCGCCGCTACGTATCGCGACACTCTCTGCATCAGCTGCTTTCGGCTCTTGTCGCCGTACACATCTGGCTGCGCTTGTTCTCCTCATCAGACAAACAGGCGCATTTCGTTTTGTGCGATATACGAACGTTTGTCCGAAATAAAATGCCTCCACGGCGCTCTGAAAGCAAGCGGATTATTTTGTCGAGCGCACGTATCCGGTTTCATAGCGGAAGTGCCTTCGCTCCGGATGATTTAAGTACTCGCGACACGTTGGGCTTAGCCTCATCGAGCGATCTAGACGCTGCGCGCGGTTCATGCGGTATTCAACGGCAAGATGAAGCTCTCCACCGCGGCGCTGTCCCCAAGTTGCGTGACTGGGTCATCGAAGAAACGACGATGTGATCGGCCATCAGCCGATCAAGCACAGATGTGTTGGCTTTGACCTGAGCCCCTGAACTTCCGCCAAAAATTGGTAGAATCCGTCACTTCAAGGGAGACGGAGATGAAGCAGTCGAGGTTCGGCCAGCAGCTTCTTTAGCTTTGCATTCTCGTCGGTCAGAACCTTCAGGCGGCGGCCTCGGACACATCGAGCCCGCCGTACTTCGCCTTCCATTTGTAGAACGTCGCGCTGCTGATCCCGTACTTGCGACAAACGTCCCCGGTCTTCGAGCCTCCCTCGTGCTCCCGCAGGACCGCGATGATCCGCTCTTCCGTGAAGCGATGCTCGACAACGCCATGTTGAAGGATCTCAATTCAAAAAAATGGTGACGCCCGTCGCGAAGCGACAAGCTGTGGCTCACCTTTGTTCAAGTTTTGAGGTCAACCAGCGGCGGGCGTGTGCGGTCATCGGAGCGGATCGAACCTCGGTACGCTATCGCAGCGTGCGGCCCGACGATGTTGTCATTCGCGCGAGGTTGCGCGAACCGGCCAATATCAGGCGGCGGTTTGGCTACCGTCGCCTGCCCCTGCTGTTGCGCATCGATGGCGTTTTGATCAATCACAAGAAGCTGCGGCGTCTGTACGCCGAGGAGCGGCTTCAGGTTCGACGGCGTGGTGGTCGCAAGAAAGCGCTGGGAACAAGGGCTCCGATGACATTGCCCCAAGGCCCCAACCATCGCTGGTCGCTCGACTTTGTCAGCGACACGCTGACCGACAGCCGGCGCTTCCGCATGCTCGCCGTGGTGGACGATTTTACCCGCGAGTGCATCGCATTGGTTGCCGGTACGTCGCTCCCGGGCACAAGGGTCGGCCGAGAGCTCGATGCGGTGATCGCCCGGCGTGGTCCCCCGCTAACGATCGTCAGCGATAACGGCACCGAATTTACCAGCATGGCCATCTTGCGATGGTCACAGCAGAACAGGATCGAATGGCACTACATCGCACCAGGCAAGCCTCAGCAGAACGCATTCGTAGAAAGCTTCAATGGGCGCCTGCGCGACGAACTCCTGAACGAGACGTTGTTCTCGTCCCTCAACCATGCCGCGAAGTCCTTGCCGAATGGCAGGACGACTACAACATCGTCCGCCCTCACAGCGCGATCGGCAAATCTTTCCACCGGCTACCTACGCCAAGCTCCACGCGTGCGACATGCAACGGGACGGACCGCATGAGCTGATATGGGGCTCCGCGCCCCGTCCCGTTGCATCACCGAGCCACACAGGCTCAAATAATCGAAGGATTTTCTTCCCGTCGCTGGATGAAGCTTGGGGCTCAGGTCAGCTTCCGTAGTCGGACTAATGCAACAGGGTGTCCGGTTTGCCCCGTCGCCAGCCCGCGATCAAGAACGACCGCGATCGCGAACAGACCGATGGCGCCACCCGGCGCTCACCCAGATTCAGTTGCCTTCGCGGACGTGCCGTAAGGGGCTGTACACGTTCCCCTCATTGCGAAAATGTCCACTGGCGAAGCGCGCGTCCCCCAGCACCTTACACATCGAGTTGGGGTGGGGAACCCGTGAATGATCGCTTTAACATCGCGAGGATACTATCCTTATCGAGACTACGGTGGTTCCAGTGCACGCTGCGCATTACGAGGTTGACCGCGCTATCGAGATCCTCCTCACGCATCCCGATCTGTTGAAGGGAATACGGCAAGCCCAATTCTCTGAGTAGCTCGTAAAGCTTGGCGGCCGGGTCCGAAGCACCAACTGCGCAAGATAATCTTTGAATTTCAATTCCTGTGCTTCCCGCATTATACGCTACCGTATGCGGCAGAAGCAGAGCATGCATCGGCGCGTGAGGAAGATCGAATGCTCCACCAAGTATATGGCAGAGCTTGTGGTGCAGTGCCATCGTTGCGCTAGCCAAGGATCGGCCACACAGCCAGCTCCCGTAAAGCGCATCCGAACGGGCTTCCACGTCTTTAGGATTTCTCACAATCCGCTTTAGGCTGCCTACAAGGGCCTCAATACCTTCTTCCGCCAAAACACGTACATCTGCCGCCTGATACAAGCCTTCGACCCCATGAGCGATCGCGTTAAATCCCGATCCTGCGGCAACTAGTGGGGGGACCGAAACAGCAAGTTCGGGATCGTATAAGACGAGTTCGGGCAAGACTTTCGGACTTCGCTGCGTAGTTTTCGTATGGTCGACTGTCTCTCCAACGATTGGTGTCATTTCCGACCCCGAGTGAGTTGTAGGTACGGCGACTTGAATTAAATCCGTTCGGAGCGCGATGGCCTTGCCGAGTCCAATGGCGGAGCCCCCGCCAAAGGAAATCGTACAATCCGCGCGAAAGTCTCTAGAGAGCTTGATCGCTTTTTCTGTTACTTCTATTGGTGTGTGCATTCGGGCTTCCGGGAATACGTTCACAGCCAAGCCCTTAATCTGGTTGGCTATCCGACTGATCGCAGTCATCTGTCCAGAGGTCGACACCAACAGCACCCGACGGCAACCGAGTTTTAGAAGTTCCTCCTCGAGCACAGCGATAACGCCGCTGCCGAACAGCACTCGTGGGCCCGCGCCGGTGTGAATGAATGCTCGCATCTTCGATCCTACCTATTCCCATAGTCATTCTTAGAATGACTAACCTTCGCGGTCCGGGCAGTGGAGTGCGCTGCCTTTGCCGCAAAAAGGTTCGTTTGATGCTGGCCAAACAAACACCCGGACGACGACTTTTCAGCGCTTCGCAATCACTGGCGAAGCCTTATTCTGCAGCGTCAGATTGTTCGTATATCGCACATATGTTCGTCACTGGAGCATATTCAATGGGCGCAAAAAAATCCAGTCCCTCGTTAATAGAAGTTGCTGGTCCGCGTCAGAATTGTTACATTTGTGCGCTTACCGAACCTTGATGGTGCGCTCAATTTCTGAAAAACGCGCTCGATGCAACTTCGCAATTGGTAATGCGGGTTCATTGAGCATTTGAGCGGCAGTACAATAGGCCAATACGCAGCACGCAGGCCTGACACTGAGACCCAAAGCATGCCATAGCCGAGCTTAGGAAGATAAAGTTTAGAGTTACTATTACTGAGGAGCCGCCAAATTGGAAAAGAAGACCACGACAATACATGCAGATGAGAACTCAGAGAGTCCAGATTTCCTGGGAGCACTGGCGCGGGGGCTTAGCGTAATTACGGCGTTCGACGCACAGCATCATCAGATGACATTAAGCGACATAGCCAAAATAGTCGATCTTCCCAGAGCGACAGTACGTCGAGCGCTTTTCACGCTCGGACACCTCGGTTACGTAGAGAATGAAGGGCGCTTATTCCGACTGTCTCCTGGGATCTTGCGCCTCGCCTCAGCATATTTGCAATCAAATTCACTGTCCGCCGTGCTTCAGCCGGCTTGCGAGAGAATTTGTAAGTTGGCGCAAGAAACGTGCTCGGCCGCTGTCCTAGATGACCAAGACGTAGTCATTGTCGCACGAGCATCGCCCCGTCGGGCTACGGCCATGGGGATTGGCATGGGCTACCGCATTCCGGCGGCCTCCGGAGCGCTTGGACGAACGCTACTTGCTGCGCTCCCTGATGACCAACTCAGCGAATTTATCGAGCGCTTAAAGCCGGTGCGATATACCCCGCAAACAATCATTGATAAGCGTGGAATTCGACGCTCTATTCTTGAGGCCAGAAAGCATGGTTATGCCTATTCAGATCAAGAAGTTGAGGTCGGCTATCGATCCATCGCCGTGCCACTTTTAGCTTACGACGGGCGGACAGCTGCGGCATTGCATATAGGCGCACTTGCCGATAGTACGCCGACAAAAAAGATGCTCAACGAATTTCTTCCGTGAGCGTCCGGTGAGCTGTTTTTGCTGATCGGGCAAATCAGGCGATGTTCTGGCATTCGAACCAGCATTAATGCTGGCATTAATACCAGAACAAAGAGGTTTCATGGCTCGCATGGAGATCATGTCCGGTACCGAACGCAGACGACGTTGGTCGGACGAGGCGAAGCTGAGGATACTTGCGGAAGCTGATGAGCCCGGTGCTCGCATTGGCGATGTGGCGCGCCGGCACGACATTCATCCGAGCCAGATCCGCTTGTGGCGGCAATCATTCAGCTATGCCGATCGACCGACGGTGTTTCTCCCGGTGGAAATTACCGAGGAGGTTGGCGTAAGCCAGTCGACTACGGCGGCAACGAGGCCGGCGATCGTCGAGATCTTGCTTCGAAACGGTCGGCGCCTGAAGGTTCCGGTTGACGTTGAGTTGAAGCTGCTTGGCCCGCTGGTCGCTTGCGTGGAGGCGGCATGATCGGGCCATCGGGGAATGTGCGGGTCTATCTGGCCTGCGGAGTGACCGATATGCGGCGTGGCATTGATGGTCTATCGGCGCTGGTCGAGACGGTCGTGAAGGAGGCCCCCGGCTCGGGCGCGATCTTCGGCTTCCGCGGAAAGCGAGCTGACCGGATCAAGCTTCTCTGGTGGGACGGTCAGGGGTTTTGCCTGTTCTACAAGATTTTGGAGCGCGGATACTTTCCCTGGCCGACGGCTAAAGAGGGCGTGGCGCACCTGACGCAGGCGCAGCTTTCGATGCTCGTGGAAGGGATCGACTGGCGTCGGCCGGCGTGGACTTCGGCTCCGGCGAGAATGGGCTAAAACACCTATTTTGCAGGGAATTACTGGCGTTTTTGGCGCAAATCGGCTACGTTTACGGGTATGGAAACAGCGCCGCTGGACAGTCAGGACGAGCTCACTGCTTTGCGCGCACTGGTCGCCGAACAGGCGGCGAAGCTTGAGAGCCAGGAAGCCGAGGTCATCAAGCGTGACTCCATAATCGGACTTCTTCGCGCGCAACTGGAGCTGCTCCGACATCGGCAGCATGGCGCCTCTTCGGAAAAGATCGACCGGAAGATCGAGCAATTCGAGCTGATGCTGGAGGAGATCGAGGCCTCCCGTGCCGAGGCTGAACTGCGCTCCGGCAAAACTCCTCTGCCGGAGTTGGACGACGCATCCGAGAAGCCGAAGCGTAGGCCTCTGCCCGATGGTCTTCCCGCCGAGGAACTGGTCTATGCGGCTCCCTGCAATTGCCCGACCTGCGGTGGCACCTCGTTCCTGAAAGCGCCCGACCGGGTAGTCCAGGTGCTGGAACACGTGCCGGCGTCGGTCAAGATTGTCCGCCATGTCGAAAAGCGCATGATCTGCAGAGAATGCGATACGACGGTGGCTGGCGAGATGCCGACCCTGCCGATCGAGCGCGGCAAACCCGGGCCGGGACTGCTCGCCCATATCATGATCGCCAAATTCGACGATCACATTCCCCTCTACCGTCTGTCGGAGATGTACGAACGGTTGGGGATAGACATCTCCCGATCGGTGATGGCCGACTGGGTCGGCCGCGTATCCGCTTTGCTGACACCACTCGTCTTCTTGATCAGGGCCCATATCGCCGCGCTCGACCGAATACATACGGACGATACCCCGGTCGATGTTCTCGACCCCGGACGGGGCAAGACAAAAACCGGCAGAGTCTGGGTCTACGTCTTCGACGGCAGTGGCTATCAATCCGCCACTCCCGCAGCCATCGCCTATTACTACAGCCCTGACCGCAGGGGTGCGCATCCGGCTGACCACCTGGCAAGCTTCAGCGGCGTCATGCATGCCGACGGCTATGGGGGCTACAAGAAACTCTACGGCAACCAGATCGTTGAGGCCGCCTGCATGGCGCATGCGCGGCGCAAGTTCCATGATGTGATCAAGCTGAAGCCATCTCCGATCGCTGAGGAAGCGCTGTCGCGCATCGGCGCTCTCTACGATATCGAGAACCGTATCCGAGGCATGTCGGCTGACGAGCGTCGTACCCTGCGCCGAGAACATGCCCGGCCCGTTCTGGATGAGCTGAAGGCCTGGATTGAAACCACGCTCTCAACTTTGCCGCAGAAGCAGAAGCTGGCCGAGGCGATGCGATACGCCCTGTCGCGATGGGCAGCCTTGAGCGTCTACATCGACGATGGCCGGGTCGAAATCGATAACAACATTGCTGAACGAGCCATGAGACCGCTTGGAATTGGAAGGAAGAACTGGCTGTTTGCCGGCTCAGACAAGGGCGGTGAGCGCATCGCCAACATTCTGGGGACTGTCAGGAATTCCGTGTGTGAGCGGGCATAATGGGTAAGAAGGAGACCCTGTATGCCTCGACGCAAGGAGCCGGCGATCCCGGCTGATTTACTCGATCAACTCTTGGCCGGCAGCGATGCGGCCAGTGCGCTCCAGCAGGGCGGCCTGCTGGATTCATTGAAGAAGGCGCTGGCCGAACGGGCGCTCAACGCCGAGATGGATTACCACCTTGGCGATGCCTCGCAGGTCGGGAACAGCCGCAATGGCTATGGCCGCAAGACGGTGGTGACGGACACCGGCAAGATCGAGATCGAGGTGCCGCGCGATCGTCAGGCCAGCTTTGATCCGCAACTGATCGCCAAGTACCAGCGCCGGTTTCCGGGCTTCGACGACAAGATCGTCTCGATGTATGCGCGCGGCATGAGCACACGGGAGATCGTCGGGCACTTGCGCGATCTGTACGGTATCGACGTCTCGCCGGACCTGATCTCGACGGTGACCGACGCCGTGCTCGAAGAGGTCGCCGCCTGGCAGGCCCGACCGCTCGATCCGGCCTATCCGCTGGTTTTCTTCGACGCGATCCGGGTCAAGATCCGTGACGAAGGTCTGGTCCGCAACAAGGCTATCCACATCGCGCTAGGCGTGCGTGCCGATGGCGGCAAGGTCGTCCTGGGCCTGTGGATCGAGCAGAACGAGGGCGCCAAATTCTGGCTGCGGGTGATGAACGAGCTGAGGAACCGCGGTGTTGAGGACATCATGCTGGCCGTCGTAGACGGCCTGAAGGGCTTTCCAGAGGCCATCACCGCCGTGTTCCCAGAGACGATCGTCCAGACCTGCATCGTCCACCTGCTGCGCAACTCGATGGACTTCGTGTCGTGGAAGGACCGCAAGGCGCTCGCTGGTGCACTGAAGACCGTCTACCGCGCCACCGATGCCATCGCTGCCGAGGAGGCCCTGACAGCCTTCGAGGCCGGCGAATGGGGTCGGCGCTATCCTGCGATCGGCCAGAGCTGGCGCCGTGCATGGGCCGAGGTTATCCCGTTCTTTGCCTTCCCCGACGAGGTCCGCCGCATCGTTTATACGACAAACGCCATCGAGGCGTTGAATGCCCAGCTTCGACGGGCGGTCAGGGCCAGGGGGCACTTTCCCAGCGACGATTCAGCGACCAAGCTGCTCTATCTGATCTTGAACCGATCCGAGAAAGAGTGGAAAATGCCGCCACGTGAGTGGTCCATGGCCAAGGCCCAGTTCGCCGTGCTGTTCGGAGAACGCTTCATCAAGGCCATGGCAGCGTAATGTTCAACCGCCCGCCCACACACGGAATTCCTGACAGTCCCACATTCTGACCATCATCGAGACGGTCAAACTGCAAGGCCATAATCCGGAGGTCTATCTGACAGATGTCCTGACCCGGATCCAGGATCACCCCAAGGATCGACTTGAAGACCTGCTACCCTGGAACTGGACGCCTGCAAAAGCTCGATGCGAGGCCGCCTGATGGCTCGCTCGAGGTTCGTCTACACACTCAGCCAAGTTGCCGGCATGATCGGCGAGAACCGCGAATTGATCGAAGAAGTGACCACAAACTATGCTATTCAGTTCATTCGTCAAGGCCGACGCAAGCCAACCAAACGAGACAGACGCTCGATGCGTTGGAACCGGGACTGAAATGCGCGCACCAAGGAGCGCGAACACTTGCGACTTGAGTGGAAGAATCGAAGAACTCGGTGGGAACGACACAAACGTGCGGTCGTCGACAGCTTCACCGAGGTGCTTCACCAAGACAGTGGCCTTCCGCCTGAGGGCTAAGAATCGCGCCATCTGAATTAGAACGCCACGATGTGGCCGGGAGCCGATTGATGCAAGATATCCCTCAGATCCTTGGGATCGTGAACATGACCAGCGACTCCTTTTCTGACGGAGGCTTGTTCTTGGATGAGCAGTCCGCGATCGCGCACGCGAATGGATTATGGAAGCATGGCGCCAACATCATTGACCTAGGACCAGCCGCCAGTAATCCAAACGCTGAGTTGGTGGATTCTAAAGAGGAAATTCGGCGACTAAGTCCAGTTATCACCGTGCTTCATAAAGCTAAGATTCCCGTCTCGGTCGATAGCTTTCGAGCAGAAACCCAGCGCTATGCAATTTCGAGAGGAGTAGAATTTCTGAACGACATCACGGGGTTTTCCGAGCCTAGCATTTACGCCGATCTTGCAGTGGCCAAATGCAAACTCATCGTCATGCATTCGATGCAAGCTGGCAACCGTGCAACAGAATCTGACTTTTCGCCACACGAGGTGTGGCTGCATTCGTTTCGGTTTTTTGAAGAGCGTATCGCTACCCTAATTAACGCTGGTATTGCGCCAGAGCGGCTCATTTTGGACCCAGGCATGGGATTCTTTTTAAGTGCCAATCCCGAAGCGTCTCTTCGTATCCTCGCTAATCTAGAGGACTTTTCACATAGGTTCTGCTTACCGCTCTTAATATCCGCTTCTAGAAAGTCCTTCTTAAGGAAGGTAACAGGCAAAGCTGTTGAGAAAATCGGGTCAGCGACGCTTGCAGCGGAGCTGCTCGCTGCTATGGCGGGAGTTAGTTATATTCGTACTCACGACGCTGGAGCATTGGCTGACGGCCTAGCGGTGTTATCGGCTGTGAACTCGAACAAGGGTCACTTCAGCAGCAAAGGCTGACCGCCGGAACGGTCTCATCCCCCAATGGCCGCAAGCACGAGCGGTACAAGAAACCACGATCAATGCATCGGATATTTCAGAATTTTATTGATTGCCTTTCGAGCGCGTCGAATTCAGATGCTCTTCGCGATGCCATGTCGCAGGCAGCAGCGGCGTTCGATCTGTCCTGTTTCGCGTACCTCTCCATGCCGGATAAAACAGGAGGCCAGGCCGGGTTAATATCAAACTATCCATTAGCTTGGACAACCCATTATTTGCAAAGGCATTATGAGCGCTTTGACCCCGTGATCGTTCAGGCACTCGGCCAACCCGAGCCTTTTGAATGGGGTCTCGGAATCGGATCGTTGGCGCCCTCAAAATCGCAAGAATTGTTCGAGGAGGCCGCGAGGTTCGGCATTCGTTACGGTTTTACGATTCCCATTCACAGCAACAGGGGTCCAGTTGCAGCGGTGACGTTTGCCGCCGACGAGCGGCGACCGCAGTTCGAACGAACTATTGGCGAGCACGCACGCGTGTTGCAGTTAATGGCAATGTATTTTCATGCGCACGCCCAGCGGAAAATTGGCAGCAATAGACCCATTACCGGCGCGTCGCTATCAGCCCGCGAGGCAGAATGTCTTGAATGGGCCGCTCAAGGTAAATCCGCCTGGGAGATCGGAACTATTCTCGGCATTTCGCGGCACACAGTCGCAACTTATCTCGAAAACGCCAAAGCCAAACTTGGTGTACGAACAATCGTGCAGGCGGTGGCCCGTGTCACAGAATCCAAATTGATTGGACATCGACCCCATCCGCTGGGTCACCTCCCGTAGTTGCGGGAGGTGACTCAATCATCTTGCTCGCCCTTCAATGGACCCGGTCAATCCAGAGACGGAGGCGGTCCATGATACAGCTCATTACAGCTGACTACTACATCAACTTTATTGGGGTCTGCCTCACTTTGTGTGGAGATCGGACAATTGGATGGGCATCATCCGCGCTCTGAGAAGCTCTGCACCCGCTCGGCCATACATAGCGCGCTTGATCGTCTTCAGTCGGTTGATCTGACCTTCCGCTTGACCATTGCTCCAAGGCAGGTCGATGGCGTTACAGACGGCGTCGATATCGCGGCGAAGGACGCGGGCAAAACGGGCCAGGAAAACCAGGCCAGAATGAATGGCATCATCAATCCAATCTTCGAGCCTTGCCGAATTTCGGCTATGAAATATTCCGCGAAACCGCATGGATAAGCTGCGCAAAGTCGCAAAGGTATCTGATCCCTGCTTGAGGGCGTCCACTTTCCGCTCTTGATTGACGGTCAGCGCGCCGCGCGGCTTGATGCAGAGAGCAGCGGCGACAACCGGCGAGATCCAGTGGCCAGTGTGCGGATCACGCACAGGCGCATTATCGTATGTACTGTCGACGACGCCAACCCGAGCCGGCGCCGCATCATCCTTATCCTTATCCTTATCCTTATCCTTATCCGATTCCGGTCTCTCGGCGCGGCGCCAGGTTGCCAGGAGGCGTTCAAGATTGGAAAAGCTGCCGGTGTACCCGCGATGCTTGATGTCATGAAACAGATGCCGCCCACGGCGGTTGCCGTCCTTCCAACATTGGGTGAGAAAGGCTTCGAAATACAGGGGAGATGTCGGCTGCAACGCTCCCCTGCGTCGGTCGGGTGGCGTTTCAAACGTCAGCCATTTCGCGATGCTGCGGCGGCCATATCCAGTGCGACGCGCAATCTCCGAGCAGGTCAGGCCTTCTTTGCTCAAGGCGTGCACCGTCTCGAACACCTCCTTCCGGGACTGCCTATGTGTCCGTCGAAGCTGATTGCGCAACCGCATTCCAGGCGCCTCCTCATGCAAAGCTCGATCGTCATGATCAGTCTCGATGTCCTCGTCTGGCAGCAGTGCCCTGCCTGTAGCTCGGCCGGAGAGGCTCATCTGTTCCTCGATCGCAAGACGCAGGTTCTGGAAGAGATGAAAGCGGTCAGCCACCTGAGACGCTTGCGGGGCACCTTCACGAGCAGCCTGCGCGTATAGCCCGCATCGATCTCGACTGACCACCTCAATGGAGGGATGCCGCTTCAACCATTGTGCAACGCTCGCCACGCTCCGGTCCTCGAGAATGTCCATGACCTTTCGGCGCTCGAGATCAACGATGATCGTGCCGTAGCGCCACGATTTCCTCCAACTCCAGTCATCGATACCGATGATCCGAGCGGGGGGCTCGTCGTCGATCTGTAAAGCCATGCGCTTCAAGTGCCGAAGGATGGTGTCGTCGCTGACCGGCATCCCGAGCTGGTTCATCAAGCGCTCTCCCGGGCGTCCGCCTGTGCCGTGCCCCAGAAGGCCGACTATGTTGGCGACCCTCTTTGTCCTGCGGGCGTAGGGCGAGGCAATATCCGGGATCGGGTCCGAGAATGTTTGCCGCCCGCACTGCCGATAACTGCAACGCCAGCGGCTCAACCGAAGCCTTACCGTCACTTCATTGCCTTGGATCGGCAGGTCCTGAAGACTGCGGTACGACCAGCCGTGCCGACGTGCGCTCTGTTTCCTGCAATCTGGACAAATGCCCGAGGATGGTCCGCAAGCCGACACAACCCAGTCACCGTCGCCGTTGGTTGCGATGCTTTGGACCTTGATGCCCGGACCGGGCGACCATTTTGATTTTGTTCTCATGCACGCCAATAGCGAAGTGCCTGCTAACGATCTATTCACCACACAAAGTGAGGCAGACCCCTTTATATCGAGACATTGCCCCCTGAAATCGCGGCGCTGCCGTGGCTTGCCGTCATGGCGACATGGTTCGGGACGGGCCTTGTCGAGCCGTTTCAGGGCTTTCTCGCCGCGCTGAGCATCGTGCCGCTCCTGTGGCTAACCACGGTGCGCGGACGGCGGACCGTCCCGCTGGCCGTGTTCGTACCCGTCGCCGCTCTGGCGGTAATCTCCGGCGGGGTCTGGTTTTCCCTGACCGGCGTTGCCGACGACGGCAGGATCGTCATCGATGAAGTAGCAGGCATGTTCGTGGCCGCGCTTGGCGGCTGGAAAAGCCTGCGCTGGACGCTCGTAATCGTGCCGATCTACAGCTTCATTGACCGCATCAAGCCGTGGCCGCTTTCGCAGGTGGAGCTGTTTCGAAAGGCTGATGTCGGCGTTCTGCTCGATGACTGTGCGGCCGGGCTGGCGGTCGCGCTCGCCGTGCTTCTTATCCGCGCCGCCCTCCGGCGCGCGGGCTCCTAAGGCCCTTCTTAGCCCTTGTAGGCAACCAGAACCGCGCCCGCCGCGATCAGGGCAACCCCCGCCCAGTTCGGCAGGGAAAGGTGCTCGCCAAGGAAGATCACACCGAATATCGCGACGAGAACGACGCTCAGCTTGTCGATCGGCGCGACCCGCGCCGCATCTCCCAGCTTGAGCGCGCGGAAATAACAAATCCATGAGCCGCCCGTCGCCATGCCGGACAGGATCAGAAATGTATAGCTCCGGCCGGAGATCGAACTGAGCGCCTGGAATTGCCGCGTGACCGCCAGTATCGCAGCCAGCACGGCCAGAATGACGATCGTACGGATGAAGGTGGCGAAGTCGGAGCCGACATTTTCGACGCCGATCTTTGCGAAGATAGCCGTCAGCGCGGCAAAGGCGGCCGAGGCCAGTGCCCAGAACTGCCAGGACAGAAGGATCGGTTTCATGGAACGTCCTCAGCTCAGATTGCGGATGATGAACAGCCCGGCGAACAGGCCGGAGATCGCAAGGATGACCGACACGGCAGCGTACAGCGCAGCAGTCCAGAGCTGCCCGCGCTCATGGAGCAGCGCCACATCGAGCGAGAATGTCGAGAACGTCGTGAAGCCCCCGAGGATACCGGTCGTCAGGAACAATCGCCAGCTCTGGCCGAGGTCCGCTTTATGAGAGAACCAGCCGAGCAGCAGGCCCATGATGAGCGAGCCGGCGATATTGACGATCAGCGTCCCGGCAGGGAAACCGGTGCCGAGCAGGCGCAGAGCCAAAAGGTTGACGCCGTGACGGGCCGCCCCGCCGATGCCGGCACCTAAAAAGACAGTCAGAAAAGCATTCATAATCACCCCGCTTGTTGTTCAGCAGGGCGCAGACGGGTTGCGATAAGGGGAGAATAGCACCTACCGCGCCGAAAGCGCCCGGTAGGAGTCATCAGCCTCGCGGCGGTTATCGGGGGAACCCCATCCCCATCAAGCTAAGAGAATAGCAGGATTTTCGCGCTTCTGTCACCGCGCAAAAGGTTCGGTTTTGCGCGGGCGATCGAAAAGGCGTTCAGCTCCTTTCCTGCGCGTTGCTCTATCGCAGAAGTCCCCGCTTTTTGCACTATCGCGCCGGCGCGGCCACCGTGATCGTGCAGTGCTGATCTTCACTGGCGGTGCGCGCGGCCTCGGCGCACCGGCCGATCGCCTCGGCGTTGTCGCGCGTGAGCTGCGAGGCGTCGACCACGCTGCGCCAGCCGTCGGGGTCGGCCGTCTGCATTATAGTGACGCCGGCATTCCATCGGTCCTGCCCCATGACGATCGCCGCAACATGGGTGTCGGCCGCAAACGGCAGGATACGCGGCAAGAGCAGAACCAAGAGCGCGCCGGTGACCAGGCCGATCGCGCCGACGATCCACATGCGCAAGTCCTGCGAACGCCGGTCGTAGGCGCTCCTGGTGTAGGCGGCCAGGTTGATAGCCTCGCGCCCGAGATCGCGGCCCGTGTTCTCGAGCTGCTGCGCGGCCGTTCTCACCAAGCTTTCCCCGCTGCGCTCGAGCGCTCGAGCATAGTGCTCTGGTCCCTGCCGAAGAATCGGCGATTGCTCGACGGCCTCAAGCCGTTCCGCGACAAGGGCGAGCTGCTGGACGATGCGGCCGAGATCGGGACCGTAATCGGCCGGCTGCTGGAATTTCTCGAACTGGTCGAACGCCGCTTCCACGCCGCGCCGGATGACGGTCATTTCCGCGCCGAGCTGCGCGCCCTGGGTCTCGATCTTGCGCCGCAAGGCGTCGAAGGCCTGCGCGGGATCGCCAGCCTGGTCGTGATCTTCCTGCTCGAATCCTTCCCTGTCGTCGTCCGTCATGCCGTCTCCTATCGCTCAAGCCCGAGACTGCGGCCGCGCGTAAGCTGCCGCTCCATCTCGCGGGCGATATTCTGTTCCTGCCTGACATGGCTGATGCCGAGTTCCTGGCTCCGGCTGCGCACAATGGATTCCGCCTGCGGATCGCGTTCGAGCGCGCCGGCCATTGTCCGCATCTGGCCTTCGACCTTGCCGCGCGCCTCGTCGTGCTGCCAGCCATGCAAACGCTGTCGCTCGCCGTCGAGCTGCTGCCAATGCTGCACGAAGCGGTCGGCCCTGACGGTCGGGTCCGCCTGCATCGCGCGTTCCCGATCCATGCCGGCCACAAGCTGGCCGACGCGCTCGCGGCCGGAAAGCTCCGTCATGGCGTGCGCTGTCTCCGGATCGTGACGCATGGCCGATACCATGAGCCGGGCTGATCCCGACCGCACCTGGTCGAGCTGCTGGCCGGCCTTCTGC
Organism: Novosphingobium resinovorum; assembly: GCF_001742225.1. Lineage (NCBI taxonomy): Bacteria > Pseudomonadati > Pseudomonadota > Alphaproteobacteria > Sphingomonadales > Sphingomonadaceae > Novosphingobium > Novosphingobium resinovorum. The sequence goes on from NZ_CP017078.1 coordinate 282,111, forward strand.
AATTCGGCTTTCTGGCTGTCGAGAACGGGAAGTCCGTCGCGTTCCATACGCTCGGCCGCCGACCAGGCGCGGGCGAAGCGGTCAACCGAACGCTCGAACTCGGATGGCTGCCGCAAGCGATCGGCCGGCCTCTCCTGTCCGGACTTGGCTTGCGCCGGCGCCTCCCGAGCAGAAGCGGAGGGGGGGCGCAAGCTCCCTTCCCTTTCCGGCCTTGCATCCGCTGATGCCTCGCGCAGTCCCTGAGCGGCCCCACGATCAACATTGAGTTGCAACCCGGCGAACATGCCATGCTGGCGCTGCTCGGCCCTCTGCGGCCGCTCCTGGGCCGTCTCGGCCCCATCGCGCGGCTGGCGGCCCTCGGCCGCCACGCCGCGATCGAGTTTGAGGCCGGCAAACCGGCTCCGGCGCTGCCGATCGGGGGCGAGATCCTCGGCGCGGTTTTCCCGCGCGAGATCCTCGCCCCCTTTTTCAGATTCCATGCTCGGCCGCTGCGCCTGGCGCTCCATCCGGACATGCGTCCGATCGCGCGGAATCTCGATCTCGCTGCTAATACCCGGCTGTTCCGCGACCCCGCGCCGCTCGGAAAAGTCGCGGGCGTAGTCGAGTGTCGTTTCCTTCACGCCGGCACGACTGAGCCGCGACGAAAGCGCCTTGCCATCCTTGAACTCGTCGCGGCCGGCATAGAGCTGCGCGCCGTCGCGATGCCGCGTCATGGCGACATAGGTCAAATGCCTGTCCATCGTGCCCGACGACAGCACAAAACTCCGATCGACCGTCGCGCCCTGGTTCTTGTGAATGGTGGTCGCATAGCCGTGGTCGATCGCCTGATAATCCTTCATCGTCACCGATATGGCGCGCGCGCCATCCTCCCCGCTGCGCGCCGCGCCGTCGAGGCGGGCGAGGATGCGGCCCGCCTCGACGGTCTCCACGGTGCCGAGCATCCCGTTCTTCACGCCAAGGTCCCGGTCGTTTTGCAGGAACACGATGCGGTCGCCCGGCGCGAACGCCCGTTTGCCGTCATTGGTCTGGTATGTCAGTTCTCGCCCCAAATGGCCTTGGTCTTCCTGGCCCCGCGCCAGCTCGCCCCGCTCCTGCAGGGTGGTCCTGATCTCGGCATTGATGGCGCGCACATCCGCGCGACGATGCGCCATGGCAACGCGGCTTCCCTCCGGACGCTGCTCGCGATCGGCAAGGTAATCGCGCACGATCTCGCCCCGCGCACCCTCGCGGCTGTCGTTGAAGCGGATAGCGCCATGCCGCTCATAGGCGGCCAGGCCCTCGCCCGTCTTGTGGGTGGCGAACGAAACGGAGGCCTCCCGCTGCCAGTCCACGCGCTGCCGGCGAATTTCGGAAAGCTCGGCATGGCCGATCTGTTCGGCAATCGCCCTGAACGGCGCGCCGGCCCCGATCGCCTGCAACTGCTCATGGTCGCCTACCAGCACGATTTTCGCGCCGACCTTTTCCGCTTCCCCGACGAACCGGGCGAGCTGCCGGCTCCCGACCATGCCCGCCTCGTCGATCACGAACACGTCGCCGCGGCCAAGGGTGCCGCGGTCGTTTTGCCAACCGTAATCCCACGACGCCAGCGTGCGGCTCGCAATACCGGACGATTCCTCAAGTCCCTCGGCCGCCTTGCCCGACAAGGCCGCGCCGTGAACCTGATAGCCCTGCGCCTCCCATGCCTCGCGCGCCGCCGCGAGCATGGTGGATTTGCCAGCGCCGGCATAACCGACAACGGCCGCAATCCGCTCCGGTCCGGTAATGTGCTCGATCGCGTGCCGCTGCTCGTCACTGAGCCGCGCCGTTTCGATCTGGCGCTCGCGCTCGCCGGCGTCCAGCTCCCCCCGCTCAACCTTCCCGGCCGTGTCACTGGCAACACTCGACCGGATCGCCTCATCCTGCCGCCCGATCGCGTGCTCGACATGCCGGCGATCGACGCCATGCGTCCGCGCCACGTTCAACCGCTCGGCCGACGTCGCCATGCCGGATTCGATCTCCACCAGTTCACGGGTCGAATACCGGGCAAGCTCGGTCCCGGCCGGCGCGTTCATCTTTTCCGCTTGCAGCTCGACTAGGGCCGGCGACGCCATGACGGCCGCAAAAGCGTTCCGGAAGGCCTGCGCGTCGTCGTTGATGTAGCGGTGCAGCGTCCGCGCAACGTCATGCCGATCGAACACGCTCTTTTCGTTTGTGATGAGCGTCAGCACCTGCTCGGGCTTCTCCCGGATGAGGTCCGCGTTGCGCTGTGCCGCTTCTTCGTCCAGCCGCGTGCGCGACACGTCGACGCCGCGCCGCTCCATCTGGGTGGCATGGACGCCCATGTGCTCGGTCGGCACAATCTCAAGCCCGCGCTCAAGGTGCGACCGATGGTCAACCCTGATATCAAGGCCGGCCATCGCCAGATGCTCGTTCGCATGTTGCTGCCACGATTGCCGGATATCGCGGAGCTGCATTTGCGTGGTTGGTAGCCCCTCATTCAGCAGACGGACATTCTTCCACTCAATATGCGTTTTCTCGCCAAGCCCTTCCTCTGTGACCTGGCGCGTGGTCATCAAAAGGTGCGCGTGATGGTTCCGAACGTCACTTGCCGAATGCGGCGCATGGATCGCAAAATCGACCGCCCCGCCATAGCGGTTCGCTAGGTCCTGAGCGAATGCCCGCGTCAGCTCCAGCCGCTGTTCGGCTGTCAGCTCGTGCGGTAGCCCGATCTCGATTTCACGAGCGACACGCGCGTCCTTCCGACTTTCGGCAAACTCCGCTGCGTTCCAGAGCGCCTGACGGTCCTTTGCCCATTCCGCATTCACACCCTCGGGCAATACGATTTCCACATGCTCGACGCCCTGCTTGCGGCTGAAGTCATGCGTGAGGCCATCGCGTTCGTTCGTCAGGCGCTCGCCGGCACGATAGGCGGCCGACGCAACGGCGCTTCTGCCGCTGCTCCGCGATATCGGCTTCATGCTTGCATGATAGATCGCCAAACGCCGCCTGCCCTTCTCCGATCCGCGATCGGTGCAACTGACTTTCGCAGCAAGTCGTAAGTGCGCCCTTTATAATTCAATCGCTTCGCTCTTTCATATCTCGGTGTGGCGCTGCGGCAAGGTCGATGCAAACCGATTGACGCCGAGACTACATCATAGGCCGGTGAAATTTTCAAGAACGCTACCAGATCAAAGCCTCCCAATCCTTGAGCGTCTGGCCCGTTCGTATAGTCTGCGCGCTCCCATCGGAAGGAGATGAGACCCATGGCGCGAAAAACTATCGAGGAACGGCTTGCGCAACTGGAAGCGCAGAAAAAGACGCTTCAAGCGCGGCTGAACAAACAGGAGCGCGCCAGGGATACAAGGCGCAAGGTGCTGCTCGGTGCGCTTGTGCTCCATCGCCTTGAACATGGCAAGGATGAGTTATCGCGCGCCCTGCCCGACTGGCTGCGCCGCGAACTGCCCGGCTTCCTCACCCGCGACATGGACAAGGAGCTGTTTGACGATCTGCTCGCCCCTGACGGCGATGCAGCCAGGCGAACGGAGAGCGGCGAATGAACCAGGCGACACTTGCATGGACGGCGTTCAAAAACATGATGCGTCAGGCCGCCCGTGATCCGGTGTGGGCCTTCGTCGCCCTCATCATCTCGCCCTTTCGCGGCGGCCTCTACCTGCTCAAGGTTGGGTTTTTCATCGGCCTGGTCGCCCTCGCGCTCGTCGGTTTGCTGCATCTCGCCATACCGCAAGACTGGATCGTCGCTCGTTGGGCGGCGCGCCGGCACATTCCTGTCGAACGCCGGCGTCCTACAGGTCTTCGGCGTCAACGATCACGATAGCGCCCGCCTCGTCTCCGATCTGCTCGGGCAAGAGACGGTCGTGTTCCAGACCATGAGCCGCGCCCTCGATGCCGAAAAGACCGGCATCACCTACGGCGAGCAACACACCGCCCGCCCGCTGCTGACCCCGGATGAGGTCCGCAACCTGCCGCAAAATCTCGAACTGCTGTTCCTGGCCGGGCAACGGCCCATCGTCGCCGGCAAGCTCGCCTATTACGCCGATTCCGAGTTCCGGGGGCTGTTCGACCAGGCATGAAAGATGAAACCATGACCGACAGCGATGCGCCCGAATGGCCCGATCCCGGCGACAGGACCCATGCCGTCGAACAAGCCAAGCGGCTCCGCAACCAGGTCAACGAGGGCGGGTTGCGGTTTGAAGCCTATTTGCCGCCGTCTCTGGCCCTGTGGCTGCTCGACCTGATCGAACAGGGCAAGTTCCTTGATCCGTCCGAAGGCGTGTTCGTGATCCTGGGCAAACATAAGGAGCTGGAACCCCATGCCGATCTGCGCCGGGAACTGCTCAAGCGCAGCATACAGGCGGCGGCCGATGATCCCCGGCCGGGTATTTCGGGCAAGGAAATGAAAGCACGGTTGCGCGAGAAGTTCAAAACCCCCCTGCCCGAGCCGGCCAGATGGGAAAAGCGGTCCCGGCGCTGACGCACCGGGGCTTCTCTCTTGCGGCCCTCCGGTCACTTCGGCGCTATGTGGGAGCGCGTTCCCTCCGGGCCGGTCGCCGCTTCCGCCGCTCGGCACAATGCTAGCCCCCGGCCGGCCGGCTCTATCAAATCGGGCCGTAGGGACGGCCGGGGGCGGAAAATTACATGCTTACAGGAAAGCATGTTGCCCTGCCCTACTTCGGCGCTTCGATCGGTCGGACCTTCTCGCCAAGGTGCCGGGCCATGATCTGCTCATAGGTCGCCGCGTCCATAAGCCCGAGGCGGCGCTGTGCGCCCGCCATTTCCGCGATCTAGCGGGCGAGGCAGCGGCTCCGCATGGTTGTCACGCTCCCGCTAGTGTTCTGGCGCGTCGTCATCTTGAAAATTCGCCTCGTAGTCCTGGCCGCCGTAATAGACGCCGATGATATTCACGGTGTCGTCCGCTACCTCAAACAATATCGTCACACGCCGGCGAAACCCAAGTGTTCGCAAGCCCGGTCGAAGATCGTCGCGCCGCGTGCCTCGGTGCGGAAAGGTTTGCAGATTCTCGCAATAGTCCACGATGGAATCGACATATCGCGCCGCTATTGCGGGCGACGCTGCCCCGGAAATATCGACTTCTAGCTTGTCGAGCTGGTCGAGAGCTTCCGGGGTGAAGTGAACCGTATGGGTCACGCTGAGGCGGGCCGCTTGCGCTTTTCGGCAAGGTGCTGGCGCACCTCGCCGACGCTGAGCGCCCGGCTAGGATCGGCTTTCAGCTTGTCGTAGGCGGCAACGCCTTCCGTGCGCAGCCAGCTTTCAAGGGCCTTGTCGCGCGCCTGCAAGGCCCGCAGGCCGTCGCGAATAACCTCGCTGTCGCTGGCATATTCGCCCGACGAAACCTTGCTCTTGACCATCTGTGCCATTTCGTTCGGCAACGTGACGCTCAACTGTTGTGTGCTGCGCATGGGAATCTCCCGCGTTGGATCGTGCTCAATAGGACTAAACACTATCACATATAAACCCGATCGGGAACGCTACAACGGTCGGGGACTTGCATGATTACATGATTGCATGTAAACATGACGCCTTGGCAACTACTCCCCATCCTCGCGGACTAACGGATAATTGTATTTGGCGAAAAGCAGATTCAGCGCCTCGGCAACAAGCCGCTCCTTCGAAATCTTCTTCCCCTTCTCATCCCTGCTGCGAAAACTGAGTTCGTCCAGCGTCTCCCAATAGGCGGGTGGCAGGAAATGCGTTCTGCCGAGCTTGTTAACACGCGAGGGCGCAACATAGCTCCCGGCCGGCTGCGAAGCTGGTGCGCTCCCTTGCGGCTCTGACGGGGCCTCCGGCGCGGATGCGGGTTGCTCTGCGGTCTTGATCGCAGCGGCGAGAAGCGAAGGCTTGCGGCTCATGCTTTCATCCTTTCATGATTTCCTGTAATCATGCTTGCCTGGTCTAAAAGGAACGTGAACAGGCCGGCGACTTCCTGGGCCGCACGGCCATGCGGTTCCAGCTCCTGCGGCGTCTGCCCCAAGGCCGGGGCGTCCTCATAGGTTTTCAGCCGCGACACATGGATGGGGGCAACCTTCACGTTGAAGCTCGCGGCAATCGCGGCGGCATCGTCAACCGCCCTGCCCCCGGCGTTCGGATGCACCAGATTGAGCACAACGAACGTTGGCGGACTGCCGGCCATGTCGAGAAGCCGCTTTAGCGGCTCCAAAGTTTCAATCGAAAATATCTGCGCCTGCGACGGGACCAGCACTATATCGGCGTGCTTGGCCGCCTCGACCGAGGCGCTTTCCATCTTGCCGGGCGTGTCGATGAACACCCAATCCATGCCAAGGCCGCGATAGGCGTCCAGCGAGCGCCGGATAGCGCCGGGCTGAATCGAGGCAACGTCCGGGCCGTCGCCCTTGCGCCGGTCGAACCAGTTGACGGCGTTTGTCTGTGGGTCGAGATCGAGCAAGGCCGATTTCTTCCCGGCCAGGTGAGCCGCGACCGCAAGCGCCGTCGCGATCGTCGTCTTGCCGGTCCCGCCCTTCTGCGTGCAGAACGCCACTGTTATCATGATTGCATCCTTTCATGAAATAAAGGCTACATGCTTTCTCTAATACATAAAAGCATGTTTTCATGTCGGAAAGGTTAACTACTCCGCTTCCTCAGCGGCCGGCATCGGCTCGTCGCACTCGCCACACATCAGGCAGACACCGGGCTTCGCCCAGGCGTTCAACTCACATGACGGGCAGGTGTAACGGGTCTTGCTGGCCGACTTCGCCATGCGCGCCTGAGGCCTATTTCAGGCTTACATGCAAGCATGTTTACATAATTTCATGTTTCGCACTACCCGTGCCGCCCTCTTTCTCTCGAAAGCCCATGCGGCGTTGGCCGCAGGCGCGAGCGTTGCGGTTTTGCTGTGAGGTGTCCGCTTCCCGATCCGCCCTATGAGCGGATCGGGACCGCCGCAGGGCCGCGAGAGCGGCCCGAACAGCGGCGACCGCTTATGTTTTCACATAGAGAATAGAATTAGAGGGGGATTCAGTCTGGTTATCGGACTCACGTTTCATCAAGCCTTTAGCAATGCTAACAAGAGCTTTCCCGAGTGGCCCGTCGCCTGCGTCGAGCTGCGTCCGCTCATCGAGGGGTAGCGCCTTCCTGTAGGCGTCGATTGCCTCGGCCCAGGTCCGTTGATCCTGACCATGATCGGCAGGCGGGGGCGGGGCCTTGCCGAACCGGCCAAGGAACTGCCGGGCCTTTTCCGGCAGGGACAGGCGATAGGCGTTGCTCGCCTGCTGGACCTGTGGGCCGCGCCCCTCGTTCCCGGTCGGCTCGTAGCGCCGCAGCCAGTCGATGAAGCCATGCGCCCGCAGGTTCTTCAGCGCCCGCACGATCGTATCCCGCGACCGGCCCAAACGGTCCATGATCGTGGTGATTGACGGCTCTAGCCGGCCGGTGCGGAAGTCGATCAGGTTGACGAACAGCCGCAGCACGTCGAGCGCCACCGATCCGAGGGGGCCGCTGCGCTGGCTCTGTTGCAAAAATCGTGAAGCTTGAGCATGCTTGGCGGAGATTGGACGGACGGAACGATGACGGATTTCAAGTGGCGCCATTTCCAGGGTGATGTGATCCTGTGGGCGGTGCGCTGGTATTGTCGCTATCCGATCAGCTATCGCGACCTTGAGGAAATGCTGGCGGAACGCGGCATTTCGGTCGACCATACGACGATCTATCGCTGGGTCCAGTGCTACGCCCCGGAGATGGAGAAGCGGCTGCGCTGGTTCTGGCGGCGTGGCTTTGATCCGAGCTGGCGCCTGGATGAAACCTACGTCAAGGTGCGGGGCAAGTGGACCTACCTGTACCGGGCAGTCGACAAGCGGGGCGACACGATCGATTTCTACCTGTCGCCGACCCGCAGCGCCAAGGCAGCGAAGCGGTTCCTGGGCAAGGCCCTGCGAGGCCTGAAGCACTGGGAAAAGCCTGCCACGCTCAATACCGACAAAGCGCCGAGCTATGGTGCAGCGATCACCGAATTGAAGCGCGAAGGAAAGCTGGACCGGGAGACGGCCCACCGGCAGGTGAAGTATCTCAATAACGTGATCGAGGCCGATCACGGAAAGCTCAAGATACTGATCAAGCCGGTGCGCGGTTTCAAATCGATCCCCACGGCCTATGCCACGATCAAGGGATTCGAAGTCATGCGAGCCCTGCGCAAAGGACAGGCTCGCCCCTGGTGCCTGCAGCCCGGCATCAGGGGCGAGGTGCGCCTTGTGGAGAGAGCTTTTGGCATTGGGCCCTCGGCGCTGACGGAGGCCATGGGCATGCTCAACCACCATTTCGCAGCAGCCGCCTGATCGGCGCAGAGCGACAGCCTACCTCTGACTGCCGCCAATCTTTGCAACAGAGCCCGGCATTGCCCGCTTTCATCGCTTGGTTGAGGTTGCGGCCGATGCGCTGAAGCTGCATCCGAATTGGTGCTACGGCGTCGCGCAGGCCGTCGTCGACGCCACTTTTCAGCGCGATGTGGCGGCGCACTAACGCCTTGATCCAACCCGCGCGATCAATTCCGCGCTCGGCCGCTCGATGATCGAGGACCGCCGTCTCGGCATCGGTGAAGCGAAGCGACACGCGGTTCCCGGCGCTGTCGGCCCGGGGCGCGATGCGCGGAGCGTCCGCGACGTGTTTCAGGGACTGTTGCAGCACGGTTCGCAGGAGCGCGCTGCGCCCTCCCCTCCCCTCTGCCACGGCGTCGAACGCGGCCAGCAGCTCGCGATCGACGCGGGCAGTCAGCATCGCTGGTTCTTTACTGGGGGATGAAGGCTGCGGCGCGATCGACATAGCTCAACGGGGATAATGTAATACAACGAGCGCCGCAATACCTATCCTGCCACCATCAAAAATCCCCCACCTAAATCTGCTTCCACGTGTGCCACGTGGCACACCCCAATTCTTTTGGAAGCGATGAAGACGCGGAAAGGAAGGATTGGGTTCAGGGCGCGAGCGACGGCCGCTGCCGGCGCTCTCACTCACACCGGCGCGATCAGCGCCAGCTCACGATGCGCGGTTCCGCTTCACCGTCGAAGTGCACCAGCGCCTCGACAACCATCGCGCGCTTTCCCTCGATCTCGATGGTCGGCCGCTCCACGCGCTGCTTGCCACCTTTCGGCTTCGTCGTAGCGCGAGGGGCAGGGGCCTGTGCAGGCGCGGGAGGATCGATCGATATGGCAGGAACCACCGGCGTCTCGTCCAGCGCACGATCGGCCTCCGCATCCCGGATTGTGTCCGTCGTGGGCTCCGGTGCGGGCGTCTCTCCCGGGCTCTGCGTATCGTCATCGCCGCTATCGGAGGTCGCATCGACTTCCGGTGAGGGGGCGGGGTCAGCTTTGGGTGCCGACTTCTTCGCGCCAACCTCGCGCGCGAAACGCTCGCACGCCAACACGGTCATATCCTCGGCCGCGGTGTTCGCAACAAAGGCTCGTGTCGCAGCATCGTCCGTCTTGGCGGCCTGGGTGAGCGCGACAGCGCTCCGCATCGATATGTCGGCGAACAGCAGCGCGATATAGTCCGGCGCCTTAGCGAGACCCTGATACCGGGTGAGCAGCGTGCGGTTACGCCCCGTTGCACGCGCCAGCTCAGCCAGGGAGCGCCCCTTCGCGACCTGCCCCGTGACAAACCGGATCATGTCGGCCGTCGACAGATCCTCGCGCTGATCGTTCTCGATGAACTGATCGATGCGGACCCGTTCGATATCATCGGTCTTGCTGACGATCGCGCGGACCGGCACGCCGAGCTTCTGGCACGCGCGCCAGCGCCGCTCGCCGAACATGATCCGGTAGCGCCCGTCGTCATCCCTCGGAGCGACAGTGATTGGCTGGAGCTGGCCGCGCTCCTTGATCGTCTCGGCCATTTCGTCGATCTTGGCCGGGTCGATCTCGCTGCGGACGTTCTCCGGATCGGGATACAGCAGCTCGGGGTCGATGAGCTGGACGCGATCGGCGTCCGCGACGGCGGCCTTCTCGCTGAAAACGTCGAAACCGGAGAAGTCTGTCATACGTGGCTCCCGATCCGGGTCATCGCTTCCTCAAGGAACGCGCGCATTGCGGGAAGCGAATTGCGCACGTCCTTATCGAAGCGCCACACCGGCACATGCTCTTGGATGGCCTGGCTGTAGTGCGCGCGTTCCGGAAGGACGGCGGTGAACAGATTGCGGCCGATCTTGCTCTTGATCGCGGCGAGCATGTCCATCTGATGCCGATCGTTGGCTCGCACGCGATTGGGGACCAGGCCGACGACGTGGATCGGCGTGCGCCGCTTCCCATTGACCGTCGCGATCGAGTCCGAGACCTGCTTGGTTGCAGCAGGGCCGAACGGCCCCAGCTCGACGGGGACGATCAGGTGGTTGCACACCAACAGCGCGGCGAAATTGATCCATGACCAAGAGGGCGGCGTGTCGATGACGCAATAATCGAAATGCGGATCGAGCGCCGGAAAGTTGACATTGATGTTCGAAAGCGCGCGCGGGTAGTCCGCGTCATACTCGCCGCCCATGCGGTTCGAGTAGATCGCGAGCCGGGGAAAACTGGCGGGCGGGGTGTAGCCCGGCTCAAAGAGCGGCTTGCACGTGCCAAGGCTCTCGAAGTCGGCCAGTGCATCGGTCGCGTTGCACTGGCGATCAAGGTCGAGAAACAGCACGCGATGGCCGGCATCGGCCAGATGCCATGCCACATGGCACGCGATCATCGTCTTGCCGGCGCCGCCCTTCTCGACGTTGATGGCGATGGTCTTCACGCGCTACCAGCCTCGATCGGAGTTGTTGTTCCAGTGGTCGTAACCGCGATAGTTCGAATCCGTTCGCGTGTTGCGACGCGCCTCCTCGTCCGGAGTGTCGCCACTCCAGATGCGCAGGCTCTTGCCGCCACCGCCCCTGAGGACGGTCCAAGCGATCAGGACGAACAATCCGATCGTCAGTAGATTACCCAACATGGCCTTCGCCTCCGTCGCCTTGATGAAAGGCGCAACCTGTAATATACGATACCGCTAATGCCGTCAATATGCGGTATCGGTAATTACTAGGGCATTGGATGACGTCTAGCAATATCCGTTCTGTCGGTCGCCCTCCAATGGGGGATCAGACGCTTGCGCGGTTCCCAAAAGGCACGCTGGGGCGCATCAAATCAGTTCTTCGGGATGGCGAGAGTCAAGCCGACTTCATGCGCGAGGCGGTCGAGCTGGAGCTACGCCGGCGAGAGGGGCCGCCGGTAGGCGGCCCCGACCGCGCCTAGTCGCGATCTTCCGAGCCCTTGGCGAGAACCGCAAAGCCGTCGGCGATCAGTTCCACCGTGTAGCGCTTGCCCTCGGCAGTGTCGTAAGAGTTCTGCCGGACGCGGCCCGTGATATGCACCAAGTCGCCCTTCTGAGCCTTCGCGGCGCGCTCGATCAGCTTGCCGAACAGAGTCACCTCGTTCCAGTGGGTATCCGTCACCCACTCGCCATTGTCCTGGCGGTTGTAGTTGGCGGCGACGTTCACCTTCGTCACCTTGTCATGCTCCGTGATCTTGCCGACGCGGCCGATGATCCGAAATTCAGCGATGTTCTGCATGGTCCTGTCCTTTCGATTGATCAGGCTCATTCCTGATGGGAATTGAAAGGGAGTGCAGTCGCCGCGATCAAGCGAAAAAACGGAGGGTCCGCGCAGCGGAAACCGTAGGCGCAGCCGGTTATTTGCTTGATCGTAGAAGGCGGCCAGCGCCCATTTTCCCATCGATTCAGGAAGAGCCGATCGAAGGGGCAGACGTGAATGTCGCGCGGGGGATCTCGGCGCCGCGGCTCAGTCGTGGCGCGGCAAAGGGATGGTCGACCAGTTCGACATGGCCGCGGGGGAAGGGAAGGGGGAACGCCGATGAAAAGGGCATTCGATCCAGATCGCGCGCTCTTTGGCTTGAAGACCTGGCGCTACGGCCGCGCTCAAGGTGAAAAAAACGGCTCAACCAAGCACGAACGTGGCCATTTGAGCGCTGCAGAAGCCGCATGCTCCCCTCGGGAGCACCGCGACGCGGAGCGGCGCGTCCGACGGTTCGGTTAGGTGCCGTCATAGTGATTTGGCGTATCGGGTTGGGTCAGAGCGTCCTCGCCGTCAGGCGTTAGAGCGTTGGCCGACTAGGCCAACTCCATCTGTCCCTAGTAAATATGAATCTAGGAGCGGTTGACCATTTTTTTGAGACTCTTGGTTCTCGATCGCGATGGCAAGGCTGTCCAACACGCGCCGCAAGCCTTCGTCCTCGATGTCTTCGGCGACCATCTGGCGAGGGGTGCGCCAGAGTCGCATGGTTTCTATCTCTTCGATACGATCCACCTCACGCTGCACCACGTCATCGGGGAGCGGCACGGGCCGAAGAAAGCGCGGAAGGAACCGAGCGAGCCGGTTGGGGAAGCTCATGCGATAGACGTTCGACGTCTGCGCGTTGCGCGCCTTGTGGCGGTCGGCGGGCGGATCGATCGGGACGCATCGCCGCTGCTTCTCGATCAACCCCATCTTGGCGAGGATCGACAGGCCGCGCCCGACACTCGCGCGAGACAGGCCGCTCGCGGCCTCGATCCATTCCCAGGTTGGGAAAACCTTGCCGGCGCAGGTTCGGGCAAGCGTCGTAAGCTGCTCGAACACGCGGATCGCCGCTGGCGTTATCAGCGTGACGAGCCGTTCGTCCTCGGAGAGCTGGCGACCCTCGGCGCGCGCGAGCCGCCGCACAGCGTTCTTGCGCTTCAGCAGCTCCACAGCCTTCTTATAGAGCCGGTCGGTTTCGCCCTTCGCGTAGCTGTAGAAAAAGTCATCCTCGAACGTGCCGGCACGCCGGCTGTTCGGATGCACATGCGCGCGCGTCGGGTTTGGTGCGCCCGATCGTGATCTCGGCCGCGCGCGCTCAATGCGGTCGAGCGCCATGAAGCTCGCCTGCGCGAGTGAAACTGCTCCCATCGTCCGTCCCCTTCATCGGGGCCGGGACCAGGCAAAACTTGGGCGTGGCGCGAAGCGCGCTCCCTTGAACCGAAGCTCAGGAACGGGTATGAGGGGGGTGTCTTATGTCCCGATCGATGCCGCCAAGCATCGCTCATCACATTCCAGGGTGCCCGGCCTCGTGCCGGGCATTCGTTTATGTGGTCACGGCCGCTCCCTAATTCGTCGTCCGCCAATTGCGCACGACATCGGTATTTTTTGCCGGAAGCGACGCGCCAGCGAAACAACTACAATTCGTGCTTTCGCGGACTAATGCAGGAAAAAGTTCGTGCTATCGCGGACCCGGGTGACGCGGGTTCGTGCTTTCGCGGACCTGACTTCGTGTTTTCGGGGACCGGCACTCGTGCTTTCGCGGACCAAACAAGGCCGCGATGCAGAATCGATTCGCAACCCGCGCTTAGGCGGACATCAACGCCGGCTTCGGCGTAATTGTCACAGTCGTCGCGGTGGTATTCCGGCCCTTGCCCGCGACTGTCGCACTGGATGCAGTATCGCCCATAATGATGTGAAAGTCGGGGATGGCATTTGCGTCGGTAATGCCCTTCATTACGTGCCGGAAGTGCTTCAAGGAATTTTGGTAGCCGAGTTGGAGCCGCAAATCGTCTAGCCCGACTTGGACTGCACCACCCTTGCAGGTCGAAAGCGCGACCTCATAAAGCCGGCGCTCGACAGGGCCGAGCTGGAAATAGGAGGGCGAATATTCCAGCACGCGACGATCGCGCAGGATCGCACGGTAAAGCCAGTCGCACAGGCGAACCTTGACGCCCTTCAATCGCTTATCGCCGTTTTTGCTCTTGGTGTAGTGGAGCTGCGCTTCCGACAACCAAGAGAAGAAGCCAGCCTGGCCCTCGCCACCCGCTTCGATGTTGGTCTTGATCTGCGTGCCCTGGAGTCGTTCCAGCGCATCGGACAGTCGCGAGTAGGAGCGCGCCGAGCCATTGACGCCGGTCACGCGGAAAAGATCGTGAGCGGTAAAATAGAAATCTTGGGCAACAGCCTCGCCGGCATCAAGTTTGGAGACCAGCAAGCTCGCTATATAGAGCAATACTTCCTTGTCGTAGATAGTAGCGACCCCGCGAGGGCCGGGACCGATCTCGATCGACACCGCGTCGGTCTTGTAGATCAGCGAACGCTTCCACGCCGTCTTGGACAAAGCGAAAAACGGATACGCCATCAACGACTGCTCGCCGCGGACCTCGGTCAGCAATGGGCTGTCGAGAATGAACAAGTCGCCTTGGCTCAGGTCACGCTCGGTCATGCCGCAATTTCCCGGGTCCGCGAAAGCACGAACGGCGAGGAAGGATGGTCCGCGAAAGCACGAAACGGACCGTCGTCGCCACGGAAGGCAGAGGGCAGAGCCAGCGATCGGTGCCAATCTTCGTGCTTTCGCGGACCGACGTGGTGACAGGCGGCGTCGGCAGTAACTCGTCTCGCAAACGATCGATTTTGAAGCGGCACCATATGAGAATGTGTAGCAGCCGCGCAGCGCGTATCAAAACACTTTCTCGATTGTGTGCTGTCGTGATAGGCGCGAAGGATGAGTTTTGAGAACGATTCATGCTGATCGGCTATGCGCGCGTCTCGACGCCCGAACAGGATCTGACGCCCCAGCTCGACGCGCTGCGCGAAGCTGGGTGCGAGCGGACCTTCACCGACAAAGCGAGCGGCGCCAAGGCGGACCGCGCTGGTCTAGCCGAAGCTCTGTCGCACGCACGTGCCGGAGACGTGCTGGTGGTGTGGAAGCTCGATCGTCTCGGCCGAACGATGAAGGGGCTGATCGATCTGGCCGCGAACCTTGCTGATCGCGGCATCGGCTTCCGTTCGCTCACGGACGGCATCGACACTGGCGGCACCGCCGGCAAGCTCGTCTTTCACATCATGGCTGCGATGGCCGAAATGGAACGCGACCTCATCCGCGAGCGCACGACGGCTGCCTTGATCGTGGCGCGGCGCGAGGGAAGGGTAGGCGGCCGAAAGACGGTGATGACGCCCAAGCGGCTAGAGGCAGCTCGCAAGCTCTTGGCTTCGGGGATGACGGTGCGCGAGATCGCGCCGACGATCGGTGTATCGGTGCCGACGCTCTACCGCCATTTCCCGGCGCCGGTGCAGGAGGCCATCAGCGCGGAAGGGGAAGGCCCTGGCGCGTGAACGTCTGGCTCTTCACCGGCGCAGACGGATTATCCGCTCTGACGATTGACGGGGAGGGGGCGAACCTCCCCGCCGAGCTGGGGCCGTGGACCAAGGTTCGGGCGATCGAATTGCACAATGACGGCCCCGACGAACAAGAGGCCATCGCCCTGATCGGCGAACATGGATTCTGCTGTTTCAACTAGCAATTGATCTGATCTCGCATCGATGCGCCGAACGGTGCATATGCCATGTTCCCTTTCCGTTCCATCACGCGTTACAATGGCCGTGAAGGGAATCACCATGCTGCCACTAATGCAGCCGGTGCCGATCGCCGAGGTGCCGAAGGGGATTCTTCTAGGCCCAGTCGGCCCGAAGCTGCGATTTTGGCCATGTTGAAGAACAAAGATTGAACATGGCGATCTACCAGGCTCGCTCTTGTCCTCCAATCTCGTAAACATCGGTCTCGATCGAGCACCTGTAGCTCTCTGCGATGTTGAACATCTCTGTCTGGAGAGATGCGATCTCATCATCGAGGCTGACGCCATCGGCACCCTGATCATAGGCGACGGTCAGCGTGTAATCGCAGTTCCCGGTCTTTTGCATCTGGTAATCCCGCTCCAGCATCGCCTCAATGCGCTCGCGAGCGGGCTTTCTGCCACGACCATGCTTGTTGAAGTTCTCGATGGTCAGATGCAGGGCGATGGTGACAGAAGGCGGCTTTTCCGGCAGCCCGATCCTTGAAGGAATGACGTCAAGCGCCCGATAGACGGTCATTCTTGAGATCTTGAGGTCGCGCGCGACGCTGGCCTTGCTCGCGCCGGCGGTGATCCGGCGTCGGATTTCATCGTCATCGATGTTTTTCTTCCGGCCTTTGTAGACGCCTTCGGCGCGCGCCGCCTCGATCCCGGCGCGCTGCCGGTCCTTGATGAACGTCAGTTCCATGTCCGCGACCATGCCCAGAATGGTGATCACCATCCGCCCCATGCTTCCGGCCGTCGTCACCTCCGGCTCAAGCACCCGCAATGAGGCTCCCTTCTGGTCGAGTTCATGAACCAGATTGAGAACATCGCGTGTGGAGCGACCGAGCCGATCGAGACGCAGGACGACGAGTTCGTCATCGGCGCGCAGGAACTGCATGATCGTCTCAAGCTCCGTGCGTCCAGTGCGCGATGCGCCCGAGCCTGTTTCGGAGCGGAGGATTTCACAGCCCGCTGCCTTCAACCGGGCAACCTGGATGTCGAGATCCTGGTCGATGGTGCTGACGCGGGCGTAGCCGACGCGGGTCATGGGCAAATCCGTCACATTAGGGTGGCTTTGCCCTCGTACAGTAACATTGGTGACGGAACCACCCTTTTGTGACATGTCGTATATGTCACTTCCGATCGTCACGTTCGGGTGCACCCAAATGGTGCGAGCGGAAAGGCCCCGGTCAGGCAGCAAGCCGCCCAAAATCGATCCGGCTATTCAGATCGAGGTCGAAGCGGCCATAAGGATTGACGTGGCTGTAAATCAGCGGTGTGAGGCCGCGATAATCATCCGGCGTCATCCGGCCCGTCCATTTCGGTTCCACCAGCACGCTCTGAAGCATTCGGGTGTTCACATAGACAAGCGACGCTTGCAGCAAATGTAGCGCCAGGACCGAGAGCTGCTGCTCATCGATGCGGTTAGTGGCGATCTCGCCGCCCTTGCCGAAGAAAACGAACCCATTGGCACTGTTCCAGTTTTCAACGACATTCAGGCCTTCATGAATTTCGCGGCGGAAGGACTCCTCGCGCAGATACCGGCACAGGAAGATCGTCTTGACCGCGCGGCCCAGCTCACTCAACGCCTTGTAGGTCGGGTGCATCACCTCGGAGCGGCTAAACCGGCGCAGGATCGCCTCCGGGTCGGCGGTTTTTGTCTGCATCGCGGCTGCATATTTGACCATCTCGTCATATTGCTGCTCGATCTCATCCCAGTTGATCGGACTGGAGAGGATCGGCTGCAAGTGGGGAAGCCGCGTTCGCATGCCGACATCGGGAAGAGCCAGCTTCTGGCGAGCGATCGCTTTCAGGCGGGGTGCAAGCTCAAATCCGAGAAGCCGGCAAAATGCAAAGCCAACCGCGCTTTGGCCATGACTATCAACATATTGTCGCTGGATTTCCATGTCGGTGCAATGGCGCAGCACGCCCTCGATCATGGAGGCGACCTCGGAGGAAGAGCAGCTGTCAACGGCGGAGCAAAAGTCGGCCATTCGGCGGCGTAAAACCAGGCCACGGTGTTACATGCCGGGGGGAGTGGCGTGAGGGCGTAGCCCGAAGGCCACTCCCCCCGGCATTGGCTTGATTTTCAGGGTCTGGTTTTGGCCTTTCGGGCCCGGCTGTGAGCGAGGCGATAGCTTTCGCCGTTCATCTCGAGGATGCTGACGTGATGGGTCAGACGATCGAGGAGCGCGCCTGTGAGGCGCTCGGATCCGAAGGTTTCAGTCCATTCGTCGAAGGGCAGGTTGCTGGTGATCAAGGTGGAGCCGCGCTCATAGCGCTGGGAGATCAGCTCGAACAACAGTTCGGCACCGGTCTTGGAGAGCGGTACGAAGCCCAGTTCGTCAATGATGAGCAGCTTGTATCCGGCCATCTGCTTCTGGAAGCGCAGGAGACGCCGCTCGTCGCGCGCCTCCATCATCTCGCTGACCAGCGCCGCCGCAGTGGTGAAGCCCACCGACAGTCCTTTCTGGCATGCTGCCAGCCCGAGCCCCAAAGCTACGTGCGTCTTGCCGGTGCCCGATGGCCCCAGAGCGATGGCGTTCTCACGCCGCTCGATCCACTCGCAGCGCGCCATCTCGAGCACCTGCATCTTGTTGAGCCTGGGGATAGCGGCGAAGTCGAAGCTGTCGAGGCTTTTGACGGCGGGGAAGCGCGCGGCCTTGATGCGCCGCTCGACCATACGACGCTCCCTGTCGATCATCTCCATCTCGACGAGACGGGCGAGGAAGCGGATATGATCGACGCCTTCAGCGGCACATTGCCGGGCGAGCTTGTGATGCTCTCGCAGGCACGTAGGCAGCTTGAGTGCCTTGAGATGGTGAGCGAGAAGAATCTCCGGTGCCTGATCGCTCATGCGGCCTCCTGCCTGTCGGACAGCAGGCTCATATAGGCTCTGGCAAAGGTCTTCTCGACCGTCGTGCGTGGCAGGAAGGGATAGACGTCCAGGTCCAGCCTGGGCGGCACGCGTTCGACCCGGCACAGGACCAGGTGCCTGACGGCATCGAAGCCGATGGCGCCAAGGTCGATGGCCTGTTCCACCGCCGCCTGGAGATCGGCGATGGTGAACGTTTCCAGCAGGCGCAGCACCTGTACATATTCGCGCCTGCCATGTTTGTGCATGCGCCCTTCCATCAACCGCTGGAGCGTCCCGAACGCTTCGGGCAGGTCCCAGCCCTGCAAAGGGGCCGCCTGGTCGAATGCGTTGATCTTCTGCTCAATCAGCGGGAGATAATGGAGCGGGTCGAAGATAACCTCCTCGCGGGCATGGCAACGCGGGTGACGGGCGATGACCTCGCTGCGGCATCCGATCACCACCGCATCGACATAGGCCCTGATCCAGACTTCCTGATGGCCCCAGGCCACCGGAACCGAATAATCGTTGGTCCTGTAGCGCACCAGGGATTGCGAGGAGACCCGCCCCCCGGTCTGATCGCAGGCCTCGAAGGGTGTAGCGGGCAGAGGCTGCATCGCCGCCAAATCGCGCTGCAAGCGCTCACCGATCGTCTCGCTCTCCCCGCGCACCTTGTCCTGCTGGCGCCTGCGGCATTGCTCCTCCAGCCACAGGTTGAACGCCTCCCAGGTCGGGAACTTCGGGATCGGCACCATGAAATTGCGGCGGCAGTAACCAACCAGCCCTTCCACATTGCCTTTCTCGTTCCCCTTGCCCGGGCGGGCATAGCGGTCGCGGATCACGTAATGCGACAGGAAAGCGCTGAACAGCGTGGCACGCTTGCGCGTGCCGTCTGGCAGGATCTTCGCCACCAGGCAGCGATCGTTGTCATAGACGATCGAGCGCGGCACCGCGCCGAAGAACGCGAAGGCATGGACATGTCCGTCCACCCAGGCCTCCGCCACCGCCGCCGGATAGGCTCGCACATAGCAGGCATCACTGTGCGGCAGATCGAGCGCGAAGAAGTAAGCCTTTTGCTCCACCCCGCCGATCTCCACCAGCGCTTCCCCGAAATCGGCCTGCGCATCTCCCGCCGGGTGCGCCAGCGGCACGAACATCTCCCGGCTGCGTTGCTCGCGCTCCCGGATGTAATCCTTGATGATCGTATAGCCGCCGGTAAAACCATGTTCGGTGCGCAAACGGTCGAATACCCGCTTCGCCGTATGGCGCTGCTTGCGCGGGACACCGCGATCCCCCTCAAGCCATCCATCGATGATCCCCACAAACCCGTCCAGCTTCGGGCGCTGCGGTGCAGACTGACGCCGGTAACCCGGCGGCGATGAAAACGACAGCATCTTGCGCACCGTATCGCGCGACACATTGAAACGCTTCGCCGCCGCCCGTTGGCTCATGCCATCCGCGCAAGCCAAACGGACCTGAAGATAAAGTTCCACGCTGTAGATCCCCACACCTCCCTGACTTGGCAGAAAGGCTTCAAGGTGGACGACTTTTACGCCGCCCGCAGCAGGACTATCCCGCCGCTAGCGTGGCCGAATATTGCTCCGCCGTTCTCAGGAAAGCCTGCCTGGAAGCGATAACACAGAGCACGACCGGAATAATCGCGGAAATTTCCAAGATTGCCTCAGACGATAGCCGTTCGGTTCATGACCGACTTTGCGACGCGATTACGCGCATAATCTATTTTTATTCGGACCATCCCTATGTGAGGGATTTTGTCGTTCGGCACGCAGCGGATAGGTCTGAGCGGTCGACATTGGTTACGGAACAACTGATCCATCCTGCCTATGAAAGTTGTCGGACGCTTTACGAGGCCGGAATCGCTCAGGGCATAATCAGGGCCAGTCACCCTGCGCTCTTTTTCGCGTTGCTGAGCGCCGCTGCCAATCAACCCGCCAGCTTTCCTACTGTCCTGCGATCGCTTGCTCCCGAGATCCCTGAGGACGCCGCCCGAATTCTCATCGCAGAGACCATCGTCGAGACTTTGCTCCACGGCGAGCCATGCGCTCCGCCGCGGTGAACCTCAAAGGGGAGGTACTTAACCTTTCTGCAGGCTGCCGAGCGCCTGCGCAAAGAAACACAGCAGAGGGACTCGCCTGCTCGCAGGCATTGCCGCTCTGCCGCCGCAGGAGATTGAGCATGTCGATCGATGAACACCAAACCGACCCCCTCGACGGCCTCGCCGAGACGCTCGATCACGCAGCGGCTGCCATGGTGGCTCAGGCAACGCATGGCCTGTCTCCCGCAACGCTTGTTCAGGCATGGTCGGACTGGGCGCTCCATCTCGCCATCTCTCCGGGCAGGCAGTTGCAACTGGCTACCAAGCTGGGTCGCAAATATATGCGACTGGCTGATTATGCAGCCCGGCGCGCCGGCGATCCCGACACCCTTCCCGCAATCGAGCCGCTGCCCCAGGACCGCCGCTTCGACGACCCTGCCTGGCGGGAACAGCCCTATGATCTTCTCGTGCAGGCATTTCTGCTGACCCAGCAATGGTGGCACGCCGCCACGACGGGCATAAAGGGCGTGGACCGTCATCATGAAGACATGGTTGCGTTCGCGGCCCGCCAAATCCTCGACATCGTCGCGCCGACGAACATTATCGCGGCGAATCCCGTGCTCCAGAAGCGGATCGTCGAAACAGGCGGGCGCTGCCTCATCGACGGCATCGAGCATCTTTTCGAGGACATGAGCCGCCTTGCACGAGGGGAATCACCGGCGGGAGTTGAGGCGTTCCCGGTTGGCGAGACTGTTGCCGCGACGCCAGGAAAGGTCGTCTATCGCAACGAACTGATCGAACTGATCCAGTATGAACCGACGAGCGGGATGGTCCATCCGGAGCCGGTGCTGATCGTGCCCGCCTGGATCATGAAATATTATATTCTCGATCTTTCGCCGGACAATTCGCTGGTCCGCTGGCTGGTGGGCCAGGGTTACACGGTCTTCGCCATCTCCTGGCACAATCCGGGCAGCGCCGACCGCAACCTCGACATGGACGCCTATCGACGGCTGGGCGCGATGGCAGCGATCGATGCCATCCACGCGATCTGCGGCGACGCGCATATCCACGCGCTGGGTTATTGTCTCGGGGGCACATTGCTGTCCATCGCCGCAGCCGCAATGGCGCGCGATGGCGACGACAGGCTGGCGAGCGTCACCCTGCTCGCGGCCCAGACCGAGTTCAGCGAACCCGGAGAACTTGGCCTTTTCATCGATGAGTCCCAGCTCAATCTGCTCGAGAACATGATGTGGAGCCGGGGCTATCTCGACAGCAGCCAGATGGGCGGTGCGTTCGAGATTCTGCGTTCGAACGATCTCGTCTGGTCGCGGATCCTCACCGAATATCTGATGGGCGAGCGTGCGCCCATGAACGATCTCATGGCGTGGAACGCCGACGGCACGCGCATGCCTTATGCCATGCACAGCCAGTATCTGCGCCGTCTGTTTCTCGATGATGATCTGGCCGAAGGCAAATACAAGGTCGACGGCCGGGCTATTTCCCTGTCGGCGCTGCGCAAACCGATGTTCATCGTAGGAACCGAACGCGACCATGTCGCGCCGTGGAAGTCGGTCCACAAGATCCACATGCTCTCCCCGGCCTCCATCCGCTTCGTGCTGACAAGCGGCGGTCACAATGCCGGCATTGTATCGGAGCCGGGCCACAGGGGGCGTCGCTACAGCGTGCTCGATCGTGTGGAAGACGGCCCCGTGCTCGACGCGGAGGAATGGCTTACGCGCGCCGAGCCGCATGAGGGAAGCTGGTGGACCGCCTGGGGCGAATGGCTGGTCGACCATTCGAGCGAGCCCGTCCCGCCTCCCCCGATGGGATCGCCCGACAAGGGATATCCCGCGCTCTATCCGGCACCTGGCCACTATGTGAAGGAGCGTTGAGCGATGGCCGGTCCAGCGATGATCGAAAACCGCACCTTCGATGAAATCGAAGTTGGCGACACCGCATCGGTCACACGAACGCTCGAGCCGGAAGACATTCAGCTTTTCGCCCTGGTGTCTGGCGACGTCAATCCGGCTCACCTCGACGCGCAATATGCCGCGACCGACATGTTCCGCCACGTCATTGCCCACGGCATGTGGGGCGGCGGCCTCATCTCCGCCGTCCTCGGAACGCAACTACCCGGTCCTGGCACCATCTATCTGGACCAGTCGTTGCGCTTCCGCCGCCCCGTCGCACCGGGCGACACGATCACCGCCTCGGTCACCGTCGTCGAGAAGCGTGCGGAGAAGAAAATCCTGATCCTCGACTGCCGCTGCGCCAACCAGCATGGCGAGGATGTCATCACTGGCCAGGCCCAGGTGATCGCGCCCGGCGAAAAGGTGCTGCGCCCGCGCGCGGAGCTGCCGGACGTTCGCCTCAACGATCATGACAAATATCGCCGGCTGATGGAGCTTGCCGGTGGTAGCGATCCGGTCCCGACGGCGATCGTGCATCCTTGCAGCGAAGCCGCCATCACTGCGGCGCTCGATGCGGCGCAAGCCGGATTGATCGCCCCGATCCTCATCGGGCCCGATGCGAAGATCAAGGCCGCAGCCACTGCGGCCTCGCGCGCGATCGACGGTTTCCGGATCGTGCCGGTGGCGCACAGTCATGCCGCAGCGGCCAAGGCGGTGGAACTGGTGCGCACGGGCGAAGCGCAGCTCGTCATGAAGGGATCACTGCACACGGATGAACTGATGGGCGCGGTAGTCTCTTCCGCTACAGGCCTTCGCACCGAACGACGGATCAGCCATGCCTATGTCATGGACGTGCCTGGCCGGCCGACACCGCTCATCATTACCGATGCCGCTATCAACATCGCCCCCTCCCTCGAGGAAAAGGCCGACATCATCCGCAACGCCATCGATCTCGCGCATGTGATCGGCATGGAGGCGCCCAAAGTCGCGATCCTCGCTGCGGTCGAAACCGTCAACCCGGCAATGCCTTCGACGCTGGATGCGGCGGCGCTCTGCAAGATGGCGGATCGCGGGCAGATCAGCGGCGGCATTCTCGATGGACCCCTCGCCTTCGACAATGCGGTCAGCGAGGCCGCGGCCAGGGAAAAGGGTATCGTTTCCGAAGTTGCGGGCCATGCGGAAATTCTGGTCGTGCCCAACCTCGAAGCCGGGAACATGCTGGCCAAGCAGCTCACATTCCTGGGCGGCGCCGACGCGGCCGGTATCGTGCTTGGCGCGCGCGTGCCGATCATCCTGACGAGCCGTGCCGACAGCCTGCGCACGCGTCTCGCGTCCTGCGCAGTGGCGGTGCTGATGGCGCGCGCCGTGACGCCGGCAGCCCCTGGATTGCCCGGGGGCAAGAGTGCATGAAGGCGGTCGTCAGCCTCAATTCCGGCTCGTCGAGCATCAAATTCTCTCTCTTCGCCATGGAGCCGGGAGGCAGCCTCCAACTCGCGGCCGGCGGAAAGATCGAGAAAATCGGGATAGTGCCAGCGCTGAAGGCCCGAAGGACGGACGGTACGATCCTGCTCGATCGCACCTGGCCGGATGGCGCAGGCCTTACCCACGCCGACTTGCTGGCCGATCTTTTTTCCTGGGCGATGCAGCATCCACTTGAAGGCTATGAGATCGCCGCCATCGGACACCGCATCGTCCATGGCGGCACAGAATTTTCCGTCCCGCGGCGCATCGATTCTGAATTGATCGACAAGCTGGAAGCACTTTGTCCGCTGGCGCCCCTGCATCAGCCCCATAACCTGGCTGCCGTCCGGGCGATCACCAAGCTTGATCCCGACCTGCCTCAGGTCGCCTGCTTCGACACCGCTTTCCATCATGACAAGCCAGCCCTTGCCTCTCGTTTCGCAATCCCCCGTGCGCTTCACGACCAGGGCATCCGTCGCTACGGTTTTCACGGCCTTTCCTATGAATATATCGCCCGGCGCCTCGCCGCGATCGACCCGGCGCTGGCCTCGGGCAAGGTCATCGCCGCACATCTGGGCAATGGCGCGAGCCTTTGCGCCATGGCGGCGGGGCAAAGCGTCGACACGACCATGGGGTTCACCGCGCTCGACGGTTTGATGATGGGCTCCCGCTCGGGCAGTCTCGACCCCGGTGTCGTGTTGCATCTCATGACGCAGATGGGCATGGGCGCCAAGACGATAGAGGATATGCTTTACAGGCAATCGGGCCTTCTGGGCGTGTCGGGCATTTCCAGCGACATGCGCACGCTTGCCGCGAGCGACGCACCCGAAGCGAAAGAAGCGATTGATCTCTTCGCCTGGCGGGTAGCCCGTGACACCGGCGCCCTTGCCGCTTCGCTGGAGGGTGTGGACGGGATCATCTTTACTGCTGGCATCGGCGAAAATGACGCGGGCATGCGCAGTCTTATTGGTCGCCGGCTCCAATGGCTGGGCCTTGAGATCGATGATCGCGCCAATGCTGCAGGTGAGACGCTGATCAGCGCCCCCGAGAGCCGGATCAAGGCCCTCGTCATCCCCACCGACGAGGAACGCATGATCGCAATTCACACGCTCAGCCTGCTGCAGGAGACCGCCCAATGACACCGCTTGTAGATCTGACCGGCAAGCGCGGCCTCGTCATCGGGATCGCATACGAACATAGCATCGCGACAGGATGCGCGGAGGCATTTGCCCGGTGCGGCGCCCGGCTTGCCGCCACCTATCTCAACGAAAAGGCAAAGGACTGGGTCCAGCCTGTCGTCGACCAGCTCGGCGTCGAATGGACTGCGCCGTGCGATGTACGCATCCCCGGCGAACTCGAGGCGCTTTTCGGCCAGGTGCAAGAACGCTGGGGTGGCCTCGATTTCCTGCTGCACTCGATCGCCTTCGCGCCGAAGGAGGATCTCCACGGTCGGGTGGTCGACAGCAGTGCGCAAGGCTTCTCGACGGCGATGGACGTGTCCTGCCACAGTTTCCTTCGCATGGCGAAGCTCGCCGAACCGCTGATGGCAACGGGCGGATGCCTGCTTTGCGTGACCTTCTATGGTTCGGAGCGGGTGGTCGAACACTATAACCTGATGGGTCCCGTCAAGGCGGCCCTGGAAAGCGCAACGCGCTATGTCGCCGCGGAACTGGGCGCCAAAGCCATTCGGGCACACGCTATTTCACCAGGGCCGATTGCCACCCGCGCCGCAAGCGGAATCGACCGGTTCGACGAGTTGCTCGATCGGGCTGCCGCGCAGGTTCCCGCAGGAAAATTGGTTGACGTAAGCGACGTCGGCGCGCTGGCCGCCTTCCTCGTCAGCGATGCCGCGAAGCGGATCACCGGCACGATCATTCCGGTCGATAACGGGCAGCATCTTTTCGCGTGATCGTTCGGGCTGCCCCTCTTGCCCTCGCAGCCAGCGCCGTACTGGCGTCGCAGGCGCACGCGCAAGCTGCTCTGGAGTATGTCGTCCAGCGCGCAGGCAACCGCGATCAGAGCGGACATATCCTTGTCGATGTGCGCGTTCTCAATGCCGGGGCGGCCGCGCAGGAGGTTCGCCTTCCCGACGAGGTTGCGGCCGATCTGGTCAGCAACGGCACGTATCGAAAGGTCTGGCTGCAACGAGGCGAAAAACAGGCTGCGGTTCTGACGATCCGGGCCAATGGCTTTGCGGCGGCGCGCTACCGGATCGACTTTCAGGACGTCATGGACGGCGCGGCCTTGTCCATTCCCTCCTGGTCAACGCAGCAAATCCTCCTGACGATCGGCGTCGATCCTGAGGCCGACCGCTCTGCCCCGGTCGCCCTGACTGCCGCGCCCTCGCTCACGCCTCCGACCTCTCCGCAGATATCGCCAGACTCCGTCACACCATCGCCGACAGACCGAACCCGGGGCAATGCTTTCATCCCCAATCTCTCGGTCTACGAACCGATCTATGCGGTCTATGGCCCCGGCACCAACACCGACGCACGCATCCAGATCAGTTTCAAATATCAGCTGTTCGGAAGTCGAGCGCGGATGGACCGCTCTCCCTCGCTGATCGACGGCCTCTATTTCGCCTATACCCAGCGCATGTTCTGGGACGTGGCGGCGAAATCCTCGCCCTTCCGCAATATCGATTATCAACCCGAGCTCTTCTATCTCTCGCCTGCCCTGCCCGTGTCAGATAAGGCCACGATCAGCGGCCAGATCGGCCTTCGCCATGAGTCCAATGGACGCGATGGCGCAGCCTCGCGCAGCCTCAACATGCTCTATCTGGCCCCGATGGCCGGCTTCTCGCTCGGCGAGGACCGAAGGCTGACGATCGCGCCGCGGCTGTGGCTCTATCTCGGAAACCTTTCGGACAATCCTGACATTCGCCGATATCGCGGCAATAGCGGGCTTTTCATTGAGGCCAGCGAGGATGATGGGCTGCGCGTCTCGGCTTCTACCCGTCTCAACCTGGGTAGCGGCAAGGGAGCTCTGACCGCCGAGCTCTCCTACCCGTTCCGGCGTATCCTGGGCGGAGGCCCGGACTTCTATCTCTTCGGCCAGGGCTTCACCGGCTATGGCGAAAATCTGCTCGACTATAACAAGCACGTGACGCGCCTGCGGATCGGCGTGGCGCTCGTGCGATGAACGCTCAAGGAGGTATAGCGTGAAGCTGCGGGGCCCTATCGTCATTCCCATTCTGGCCGTCGTCCTCATCGCCCTGGCTTTCGGGCTGTGGTGGATGTTTGGACGCACCGACAAGCTCCCCGATACCATCGTGCGCGGCAACGGCCGTCTCGAGATGACGCGCACCGATATTGCCGCCAAATATCCTGGCCGCCTGATGTCGCTTGACGTCCATGAAGGTGATCTCGTCGGGGCGGGTCAGGTCATCGCCCGGCAGGATGATGTAGACCTCAAAACCCAACTCGCCGGAGCGCTTGCCAAGCGCGAACAGGCAGTATCCGCCCTCATGCGCGCGCAAGGGGAGCTCGCCGCGCGGGACAGTCAGGCTCAGCTCGCCCGCATCGACTGGGTCGAGACCGGCAAGCTGCGGGAGCGTGACATGGTCTCGAACGTCGAGCTGGAGCAGCGTCGCCTGGCCTTGGTTGCTGCGCAAGGTGGCGCCCAGGCGGCGGGCGGCGGTGTCGGCGAGGCACGCTCGGCCATTGCCCAGGCCGACGCCCTGATCGCGCAAACCAGAGCCGGCCTTGCCGACCTGCGGATCATCGCACCGACGCCCGGGCGCGTCGAATATCGGATCGTCGAGCCTGGAACCATGTTGCCACCGGGCGGCAAGATCGTGTCGCTGGTCAATGCCGAGGATGCCTGGCTCACCATCTTCCTGCCCGCTTCGGTCGCCGGCAAGATCAGGATCGGCGACGAGGCACGCATTCTTCCGCAGGGTTTTGGCGACGCCATTCCCGCGCGCGTCAGCTTCGTGGCGCCCGATGCGCAGTTCACGCCAAAATTCGTCGAGACGGCCAGCGAACGCGAGAACCTGTCCTACCGGGTGAAGCTGCAGATCGCGCCTGATCTCGCCCGTGGCCTGGACGGAAGGCTGAAAGCCGGCATGACGGCGGACGGGTTCGTGCGCACCGATACGCGCCAGCCCTGGCCCGACCTCACCAAGATCGACAAATGATCCCGCCCGCTCAGATCCTCCCCGAAGAGGCGATACGGATCGAAAGCCTTTCGCATCGATATGGCGGTATCATCGCCCTGAACGAGGTTTCGCTCTCCCTGCCCAAGGGGAAGACCACCGCGCTGGTCGGGCCCGATGGCGTAGGCAAGTCGACGCTGCTCGGCCTCATATCCGGCGTGAAAAAGCTGCAAACGGGACGTCTTTCGGTTCTCGGCTTCGATCTCACCGAGCGTCGCAAGCGGGAGGAGTTCCTTTCCCGCGTCGCCTATATGCCCCAGGGGCTTGGTCGCAATCTCTACCCGACGCTTTCCGTCCGCGAGAATATCGACTTCTTTGGTCGCCTCTTCGGACTGTCTGCAGTCGAGCGGGAAGCGCATATGCGGCGCTTGCTGGACGCGACGGGGCTTGCACCCTTTCCGGACCGGCCCGCCGGCAAACTTTCGGGCGGCATGAAGCAGAAGCTGGGCCTGTGTTGCTCGCTGGTGCACGATCCGGATCTGCTCATCCTCGACGAACCCACCACGGGGGTAGACCCTCTTTCACGACGGCAGTTCTGGGAACTGGTGGATGCGATGTGCGCGGAGCGGCCGGACATGACCGTGCTGGTCTCCACGGCTTACATGGAAGAGGCAGAGCGCTTTGGCCACCTCGTGGCGATGGACGATGGCAAGGTGATCGCGCAAGGGGATACGCGCGAGATCATGCGTGACGCGGGCGCGGATACGCTCGAAGCCGCCTATGTTCGCCTGCTTCCGCAAGACAAGCGGCCATCGGGCGACGCGCTGGTCGTGCCGGCCTGGCAGGACAAGGGCGAAGCGCCGGCAATCGAGGCGCATGATCTGACGCGGCGCTTTGGTGATTTCGTAGCGGTCGATCATGTGAGCTTTCGCATCGGACGCGGCGAGATATTCGGTTTTCTGGGCTCGAACGGCTGCGGCAAGACCACGACCATGAAGATGCTGACCGGCCTGCTCGATGCGACGGACGGAACGGCCAGCCTTTTCGGGCGGCCGATCGCCCCCGGAGACATGGAGACGCGCATGCGCGTGGGCTATATGTCGCAGGCCTTCTCGCTCTATGAAGAGCTTTCGGTTCGCCAGAACCTGGTCCTTCATGCGCGGCTCTATCGCGTGCCACGCCAGCAGGCAGGCGAACTGGTTTCGGCCGCGCTTGCCCAGTTCGAGCTCGAAGCCCATGCCGATGCCGTTCCCGCCGCTCTGCCGCTCGGCATACGGCAACGCCTGCAACTCGCCGCCGCCTGCCTCCATCGACCCGAGATCCTGATCCTGGACGAGCCCACGTCCGGCGTCGATCCGGCGGCGCGCGACATGTTCTGGCGCCATCTGATCCGCCTCTCGCGCGATGAAGGGGTAACGATCTTCGTCTCCACCCACTTCATGAACGAGGCGGAACGGTGCGACCGCATATCGCTGATGCATCGCGGGCGGGTTCTGGCGGTCGGCGCGCCGACGGAACTCACACAGCGATATGATGCGCAGCGGCTCGAGGATGCTTTTATCGCTGTCCTCGAGAAGGATAATGACGAAGCGCCGACTGCTTCCGCCCATCTGCCGGTCGATGCTTCGGTCGCTTCGTCCACTCCTGCCGCCGGTGCGCGATCGACGGCTCCCGGCCGGCCGCGATTACCAACCGCTGCCGGCAGCTGGCCGGGCTTCGCCTGGGCCTTTGCCCGGCGCGAAGCGACCGAACTCATGCGCGATCGCATCCGGCTCGCCTTCGCGCTGATCGGCCCGATCATCCTGCTGTGCATTGCAGCCTACAGCATTTCCTTCGACGTCCAGAATATCCGCCTTGCCGTTCTCGATCATGACCGCAGTGCCGCCAGCCGTGACCTGCAACTTTATTTTGAAGGGTCACGCTATTTCCGGGTTGAGCCCGAACTTGCGAGCGACGCGGCCGCCGATCAGGCGCTGCGCGAGGCATCGACCAAGATGGTGCTGGACATACCCCCCGGCTTCGGACGCGATCTGACCGCAGGGCGGCGGCCCGCGGTCGACGTGCGGATCGACGGCGCGAGTCCTTTCCCCGCGTCGAACGCCCGCGCTTATGCCGAGGCTGTTCTCCTTCGCTACGCAATGGACCAGTTGCGGTCCGCGCAGCCCTTCGCTGTGCCTGATCTCTCGTCCACAATCGAACCGCGCTTCATCTACAATCAGGAGTTTCGCAGCATCTACGCCATGGCGCCGGGCGTCCTGATGCTCTGCATGATCCTCATTCCCGCGATGCTGACGGCCCTTGGGGTCGTGCGCGAAAAGGAAATCGGCTCGATCACCAATCTCTACGCTTCGCCGGCGAGCCTGGGCGCATTCCTGGTCGGCAAGCAGATGCCCTATGCCCTTCTTGCGATGACCAGTTTCGTGACGCTGATCCTGGTGACTGTCTTCATTTTGGGAGTACCGCTCAAGGGGTCCTTGCCGGCCCTTCTGATCGGCGGGTTCCTCTTCATTCTGTCTGTCACCGGGCTGGGGCTGATGATCTCGGCCTTTGTGCGCTCGCAGGTCGCCGCCATCTTCGCGACATCCCTCATCTGTCTTATTCCGTCGGTGAACTTCTCCGGGCTCCTTTACCCCGTTTCCACCCTGACAGGCCCGAGCCATATCATCGGGCTGACCTTCCCCTCCTCCTGGTTCCAGATCGTCAGTCTCGGCACATTCACCAAGGGTCTGGGCATGGCCAGTTTCGGCCAGGCCTATCTGGCCCTGATGGCGCTCGCATTCCTCTTCGTGGGCGGCGCACGCCTGATGCTGGGAAAGCAGGAGAAATGACGCGCTGGATTCTCAACGTTGCGCTTCTGAGCGGCAAGGAACTGCGCAGTGTCATGAAGGATGTGACGCTGATGGCGCTTATCCTCTTCGCTTTCACCGTGGCGATCCAGCTTGTTGCGAACGGGGTACGCGCAGAGGTCATGAACGCTTCGGTCGCGATCATGGACGAGGATCATTCCGAACTGTCGCGCCGGCTGCGCGATGCCATCCAGCAGCCCTATTTCAAACCACCCGAGGACATCGAGCGATCCGCGATCGGCCCTGCGATGAACAGCGGAAAATATATCTTCGTCATCGAAATCCCGCCCCGCTTCGAAGCCGATACGCTCGCGGGCCGGTCGCCTTCCGTCCAGATTCTCGTCGACGCGACCGCCATGACGCAGGCAGGTCTGGGCGCTGCCTATTTCCAGCAGATATTCGCGCAGGAAACGCTCGACTTCCTCCATGCCCGGGGCCTCCTGGAGGCGCTGCCGGTCCAGGTCGAAAGCCGGATGCATTTCAATCCCAACGCCCAGTCGGCCTGGTATACCTCGGTCATGCAGATCGTCACCAACGTGACGGTGCTCTCGATCATCCTCGTCGGCGCGGCGGTGATCCGTGAGCGTGAGCATGGCACGATCGAGCATCTGCTGGTGATGCCCGTGCGCGCCAGCGAGATCGCCTTCGCCAAGATCCTTGCCAACGGCCTCGTCATCCTGCTGGCCTCGATCGCGTCCCTCTGGTTCGTCGTTCATGGCGTTCTGGGCGTGCCGCTGACCGGATCTCTCCTGCTCTTCACTGCCGCGATGTTTCTCTACCTCTTCTCGGTCACCTCGCTCGGCATGTGGATGGCAACGCTCGCGCCATCCATGCCGCAGTTCGGGCTCTTCGCAGTGCCCGTCTACGCCATCGCTTATCTGCTCTCGGGAGCGGCAACGCCGCTCGAGAGCATGCCCTCGGCGATCCGGACGATTGCGCTATGTCTGCCGACCACCCAGTTCGTCAGCCTCTCCCAGGCGATCCTCTATCGCGGCGCGGGCGTGCGAACGATCCTGCCGGAACTCGCGATCATCTGCGGCTCGGGCGTGTTCTTCGTGGCGATGGCCGTCAGCCGCTTCCGTTCGATGCTCTCAAGGCAGGGCTAAAGGTCATGGATGACATCACCCAGGAAAATCAGAATGCATAGCCAATTGCTTCCTCCATCGCTCGCGCTGCTGCTCACCGCTTGCGCCAGCGTCCCGAACACGCCCGCGCACGCGCCACGCATCACTCCGCCCAATCGCCTGGATGCGGCGGCGGCGAACGACGCGGCAATAACCGGGACAGACCGCTGGTGGACGGCGTGGGGCGATCCCGCTCTTGATGCGCTGGTCGAGAAATCGCTCGAAGCAAACGCCGATATCCGCGCTGCAAAGGCCCATGTCGCCGCCGCGCGTGCGCTAGTCACTGTCGCGGAATCGGCGCTTTATCCTACCGTTGCCGCAAATGGCACAGCGTGGGCCAGTCAGAGCGATGCCGGGATCGATGACAAGTGGCAGGCCATGCTGCCGTCGCTGTCCGGAAACAGCGGCAGTGGATATCTGGTGGGTCTTGGAGCCACCTGGGAGGCTGACCTGTTCGGTGGACGCCATGCCGACGCCGAAATGGCGCGCGCGCTTTCCGAAAGCACCGCACGAACGGCCGATGGCGTCAGGCTCATGGTCGCCGCCGATGTCGTCGAAAATTATCAGCAGCTGCAGGGGCTGAGGCGGCGCCTCGATGTCCTCGATCGCAGCGAGGCTACGGCCAGTCGCCTTGTCGATTATGCGGCCGCCCGGCAGCGGACGGGCGCCGCGACAGCGGCCGATGTCACCCGCGCCCGCAATGGACTGGAGGCGCTGCGCGCCTCCCGCCCGGCCCTCACATCCCTCGTCGATGCGCGCAAGCGGCGACTGGCCGTGCTGGCGGGCGACGTCCCCGAACAGGCGCCGGATATGGTCGCCTCCGCCACTTTTGAGACGCCAGATGCGCCCACCGGGCAACTTCCTTCCGACATTCTTGATCGCCGGCCTGATGTCGCGGCGCGATCATGGCTGGTGAACGCGCGTGCGGCGCGCCTCAAGAGCCTGAAGGCCGATCTGCTTCCGCGCTTCGCCATCCATTTTCTGGGGCAGAACGGGCATATCGAACTGGGCGCCCTGCCGGGCTATGGCGGAACCGGAGGTCTGGTCGGCCTTTCCGCATCGATGCCGCTTTTCAATGCCGGAAGGTTGCAGGCCAGTGTCAAGGCGGGCGATGCCGAACTTGAGGCTGCTCTCGCCAATTATGACCAGGCCATGCTGTCGGCGCTCGAGGAAGTTGAATCCGCTTATGGTTTTCGGGCGGGGCTGGACGAACGCCTGGCCGGGCTTATCCGTACATCCGACATGGCCCGCCGACGCGCCGACCAGCTGGCGATATTGTACGATGCCGGACGCACGCAGTTGGGCGATGTGTTGCAGGCCCGATTGGATGCGCTCTCGGACGAGGACAAGATGGAACAGACCCGCATCGCACAAGGAACGGCAACCGTTCAGCTCTATCGTGCACTGGGGGGCGGCTGGTAAGGTTGCGCCGGGCCGCTCGGCCAGCGTCGAGGTCTGCTTTTCCGCCTTTTGAGGGCCACGCAGATCGACGAACTCAGCTGACCGATCACGACAAAATGCAGGTCGCTGAGTGACGCTGCAGGATCAACCTCATGATGTGACTGGGAAAAATGCGGCCTCGTATCAATTTTCCAGTCATCAATTAGGTGCCAGGCACAGTGGAATAAAATCTAAAGGTCAACTGTGCTATTCCTGCTTTAGAGCTATGAGAGCGCGCATGCGCCGAACAGAATAGGTGAGCCATGAAGGAGTTTCTCGAACGTGCGGCTGATCTGCCCCCACCGAGTGGCCCGATTGGTTTGTTAGTGGATTAAGCCCATCGCCGCCATATCCGGACGGAGGTGGAGCGAAGCGGAACCGGAGGCCGGATATGGCGGTGTCGCCGTTTCCGGTGCCGGCGGTCGGTAGCCCAGGCTGCTGTGAGGGCGAACGGTGTTGTAATGCCGCCGCCATGCCTCGATCAGCACCTTGGCCTCAGCGAGGCTGTAGAAGATCTCGCCGTTGAGCAGTTCGTCGCGAAGCGACCCATTGAAGCTTTCGTTATAGCCATTCTCCCATGGTGATCCCGGGGTGATATAGAGCGTCTTCACGCCGATCTGCCCCAACCATTTCTGGACGGCGGTCGCGATAAACTCGCTACCATTATCGGATCGTATATGCGCTGGTGGCCCACGCGAGATGAACAGGTCAGCCAGCGCCGCCAGCACATCCTCGTGTTTGAGCTGCCGGGCAACGATGAGTGCCAGGCATTCCCTGCTGGCCTCGTCGATGATCGTCAGAATCCGGAACTTGCGGCCATCGTGCGTGCGCCCTTCGACGAAGTCGTAGGCCCACACATGCCCGGGATACTCAGGCCGCAAGCGGATACATGATCCGTCGTTGAGCCACAGGCGTCCCCGTTTGGGCTGACGCAGCGGGACCTTCAGTCCTTCGCGTCGCCATATCCGCTCGACCCGTTTGTGGTTCACCGTCCACCCCGCATGGCATAGCAACGCCGTCACTCGGCGGTAGCCATAGCGGCCATATTGCTTCGCCAGCGCGACGATGTCCTCCGTGAGCGCCTGTTCGTCATCTGCCCCACGCGGCACCTTGCGCTGTGTCGATCGATGCTGCCCCAGCACCCGGCATATCCGTCGCTCGGACACCCGGATCGGCAAATCTCGTCGCAACTGATCGATGCAGCGCCGCCGCCGCGCGGGGCTCAGAAGTTTCCCTTGGCAGCTTCCTGCAAGATCAGCTTGTCCAACGTCAGATCCGAAATCGCCCGGCGTAGCCGCTGGTTCTCTTTCTCCAGATCCTTCATCCGCCTCGCCTGGTCGGTCTTCAGGCCACCATATTCCTTGCGCCAGCGATAGTATGTCTGCTCGCTGACTGCGATCCGGCGGCACGCCTCTGCTGTCGAGGCTCCCTGCGCCAGAACAATCTCAACTTCACGCAGCTTGCCGATAATTTCTTCCGGCTTGTGCTTCTTGCTCGGCATTCATCGTCCCTTTCGTGGTCCAAACTATCATAGTCTCTGGGCCACTCAGCGGGGGGCAGATCATGCTTTGGGTGTCAAATTCATGATCAGCATATATAACGAATAATAGACCAGTCGTCTATATGGCTATGGCGTCACCACCTACGCGGGCTCATCGGCATAGCCAATGGGAGGCATACATGAGCAACGTCGGGCGGCTCGCCGACAATATCGGCAACTTCAGCGCTGGCCGGCGCGGAGCGCCCCTGCGTGGCGCAGCGATGCTTCAAGGCATCGTGGTCTGCGGGATATGCGGACACCGCATGGGTCTTCACTCACTCTGCCCATAAGAAGACCCCCGTCTATCACTGCATCGATAGCGAGCAGAGCGGGCACTGCCAGAATGTGCGCAAACCAGGTTGATGCAGAGGTCGAGCGGCTGTTGATCGAAGCTCTGCAACCCGATCGCATCGACCTTGCGCTTGCGGCTCATGAACAGATGAACGGCGAAAACCGGCTCCTGGAACGTCAATGGGCGCTGAATCGGGAGAAGGCGCATTACGAAGCGGAGCGTGCACGCCGACAATATGATGCCGTGGAGTCGGAAAAGCGGCTCGTCGCACGTTCGCTGGAAACGTTGTGGGAAGAGAAAATACGCGAAGCCGACGCGTCGAACAGGATTACGCGCGGTGGCATGTCGAGCAGGTTAACGCCCTGGCCGCCGCCGCGCGAACGCGTATCCTGACCATTGCCGACCCTGTTGCCCGCGTTCTCGAAGCGGGCTGGCATCGACGAACGCAAAGAGATGATGCGGCTCGTGATCGACAGCGTGACGGTCGACAAGAGCCGTGCGCAAGGCCGTATCTGGTTCGCGATCCTGTGGCAGACCGGCGCGCGAACAGAGCATGTGATCATCCGCAATACCGCCAACTATGACGATCTGGCTCACTTCGCACGCATCGAGGAGATGGTGCGAACGCTCAATGCTGTGGGATCACTCGACCGTCAGATCGCGGACGCCCTGACAGCCGAGGGCATCATGAGAAGATCGGCGCTCTGATCTATGCCAACCTCTTCGACAACGAGGGCGAAGACACCTTCTCGCTGATCTGGTCCCGCCCCAACGGCAGGCGCGCCGACTAAGACCCCACGCAAGACCCCGCCACAAGGTCGGGGCCTTGGTCCGTCATGCCTTCACTGTCCGGAGCCGCAGCGAATTGCCGATGACGCTGACGGACGACAGCGCCATCGCGGCAGCAGCGATGATCGGCGACAGCAGCAGCCCAAACGTGGGATAGAGCGCACCGGCCGCAATCGGTACGCCTGCCGCATTGTAGATGAACGCGAAGGCGAGGTTCTGGCGGATGTTGGCCATCGTCGCCTGCGACAGGCGTCGCGCGCGGACAATGCCGGTGAGATCGCCCTTGAGCAGCGTCACGCCCGCACTTTCGATCGCAACGTCGGTCCCCGATCCCATGGCGATACCAACATCGGCGGCGGCAAGCGCCGGCGCGTCATTTACGCCGTCACCCGCCATCGCCACCACCTTGCCCTGCGCCTTCAGGCGCTCGACGACCGCGGCTTTCTGGTCCGGCAGCACATCGGCCTCGACCTCATCGATGCCGAGCTTTCTCGCAACGGCTTCGGCTGTGGTGCGATTGTCACCGGTCAGCATGACGATGCGGATGCCTTCCGCATGCAGGGCCTTCAGTGCCTCAGGCGTGGTCGCCTTGATCGTGTCGGCGATGGCGAAGATGCCGCCGATGGCTTTATCGATGCCGATATAGATGGCGGTTGCGCCGTCGCGGCGTAGCTCATCGGCCTGTGCCGCGAGCGGCGCTGTATCAACCCCATGTTCGGCGAGGAAGGTGGTGCTGCCGAGCACCACATGCCGGCCCTCGACACGACCGATCGCCCCCTTGCCGGTCGGCGAGTCGAAGTCGGCGACATCGGGGATGGTGATCTTTCGCTCGTCGGCAGCCGCCACGATCGCCCGCGCAAGCGGATGCTCGGACGCCTTCTCCACGCCGGCTGCAAGCCGCAGGATGGTCTCCTCGACAAATCGCGGGGCCACGACGATCCGGGTAACGGCCGGTTTGCCTTCGGTAAGCGTCCCGGTTTTGTCGACCACCAGAGTATCGATCTTCTCCATCCGCTCGAGCGCCTCCGCGTTCTTGATCAGAACGCCGGCGGCCGCCCCCTTGCCGATACC
The DNA here is from genome assembly GCF_001742225.1 of Novosphingobium resinovorum. Classification (NCBI taxonomy): domain Bacteria; kingdom Pseudomonadati; phylum Pseudomonadota; class Alphaproteobacteria; order Sphingomonadales; family Sphingomonadaceae; genus Novosphingobium; species Novosphingobium resinovorum. Next base: position 318,917 of record NZ_CP017078.1, read on the forward strand.
CACCATGATCGACATCGGCGTCGCGAGCCCGAGCGCGCAGGGGCAGGCAATGATCAGCACGGAAACGGCCGCGATCAGGCCATGCGCCAGCCGCGGCTCCGGCCCCCATACACCCCAGGCCGCGAAGGCGAGCAGCGCGACGGCGATGACGACCGGCACGAACCAGCCCGACACCTGATCAGCCATGCGCTGGATCGGCGCGCGCGAGCGCTGGGCATCCGCGACCATCTGGACGATGCGGGCGAGCATGGTGTCGCGCCCGACTTTTTCAGCCCGGATGACGAGCGCGCCGGTCTGGTTCAGCGTACCTCCTACGACCGCTTCGCCGACTACACGCGTCACCGGCATGGATTCTCCGGTCACCATCGATTCATCGATCGATGAGCGACCCTGCTCGACCACGCCGTCAACCGGCACGGTTTCACCGGGCCGGACCCTGAGCCGATCACCGATGACGACGGCTTCGACAGGAATATCCTCTTCAGCATTGTTCCGCCCGATCCGCCGGGCGGTTTTCGGCGCGAGATTGAGAAGCGCGCGGATTGCGCCGGAGGTCTGCTCCCGGGCGCGCAGTTCCATGACCTGACCGAGCAGCACCAGCACGGTGATCACGGCCGCGGCCTCATAGTAGACCGCGACCGTGCCATCGGCGCCTCGGAAAGCCTGCGGGTAGAGCTGCGGCGCGAATGTCGCGACGATGCTGTAGCCCCAGGCGACCCCGGTGCCCATCGCGATCAGCGTGAACATGTTGAGGCTGCGGTTGACGATCGACGCCCAGCCACGTTCGAAGAACGGCCATCCGGCCCACAGGACCACCGGCGTCGCCAGCGCGAACTGGATCCAGATCGAGATGCGCATCGGCACCAAATGGTGCAGCGCCGGGATCAGGTGACCGCCCATCTCCAGCAGGAACACGGGCAAGGCGAGCACGAGGCCGATCCAGAAGCGTCGGGTCATATCGGCGAGTTCGGGGCTTGGTCCGGCATCCGCCGCCGCGATCAGCGGCTCCAGCGCCATGCCGCAGATCGGGCAACTACCCGGCGCATCCCGGCGGATTTCCGGATGCATCGGGCATGTCCAGATCGTCCCTTCCGTTGCGGTTGCCGTTACTGCCGCAACGTGGTGATGCTCATGGGTATCAGGTCCATGCGTGTGGCTATGGTGGGAATGATCGCCATGGGCGGCAGCACCCTCATGGTGATGTGCAGCATGCGCTGCCAGTGCCGCATAATGCACGGGGTCGGCGTCGAACTTCGCCTTGCAGCCGGCCGAGCAGAAGACGTAGCGCTCGCCTTCATACTCAGCATTGTGAGCGGTCCTGGCGGGATCGACCACCATGCCGCAGACCGGATCATGGTCGACGTGACCGGACGGCGTTTCGCCGTCCGGCTCATGATGGTGATGATGGCCGTGCGCCCCAGTCACCTCGGCGGCGCGTTCGCTCTTCTGATCGTCGTCGGCCATTCATCACCTTTCACACGCCGCGCGTGCCTTCCGGTCTTTGTTCACTCCTCGATCAGATGGAACTCTTCGAGCAGCTTGGCGATCTCGGTGCCTTCGAGCTTCTTCATCAGCAGCTTGCGCAGGAAGGCCGGCCCGGGAAGATCGATGCCCTTGCCGTCCCGCAGCGGACCGATCGCAGCAAGAAGTGTACGGATATCATAGGTCGAGTTGAAGACCTCGGGCACGCCGCGCTCGACATTCATCAGCGTGTAGACGGCCTCCATCGGGGTTCTCACCGAATATTCCGTGGTGAAGATGCAGTCCCGCTGCTTCGACTCCGCGAACTGGCCGATGAAGGCGAAGTTGACCGCGCCCTCCGGCACCACGTCCGGCCGGTCACCCGCTTGGCGCGGCATGAAGAAGGCGGTAATATAGGGCATCATCGTGGGAACGGTGCTGGCGCCGGATGCCGCGAGTTCGGGAATGTCCTCGACCGGCACGCCGAGGTGATAGAGCCATTCCTGGGTGATCTCCTCACCGGTGCATTCCTGCATCGGCTTCTTCACGAAGTCGCCGGGGCAATCGACAAAGAGCGCGTAGAACCAGGCGATCATCTGATCTTTGGGCTGCTTCTTGAAATGCGGCTGGCGATGAACCGTCCAGCTCAGCAGCCACGCCGAGTCCTTCACCGTGACGATACCGGCGGAGACGATCTTGCCGGTAAAGGGGTTCCGCTTCGTGATCTTCTCGACATAGGCCGGAATGCGGGCGTCGAGGGCAGTGATCGACGCGGAGGCCCATTTCGTCTCCGGGATATGGGCGCCGAATACGTCCGGGCGGCCGAAGGCCGGATCCTTCGCCGCGATCCGCCGCCACAGGTCCCAGGCCGGCGCCGGTCCTTCGTTGAGCTTCGCCGGTGTCCTGTGGTCGCCATTGTCGGAATTCTCGGTCAGCGAGCCGATGGTGATGAAGACGAGATCGTCGGGCCCGAGATCAATGCCGCCTTCGACGCCGCGCTCCTTCCAGTGGATGCGCGTCGCCTGCTTGGAGCCGGGCTGGATGTCGAAATCGACATCGGTGACCTCGACGCCGTAGCGGAATTTAACCCCGTGATCGGTCAGCCACTTCACCAGCGGCAGGACCATCGATTCATACTGGTTGTAGCGATTGAACTTGAGCGAGGAAAAGTCGGCGAGACTGCCGATGTGATGGATGAAGCGGTGCAGGTAGAGCTTCATCTCCAGCGCGGAATGCCATTCCTCGAAGGCGAACATGGTGCGCCAGTAGAGCCAGAAATTGCTCTTGAGGAAGTCCTCGCCGAAGACCTCGTTGATGCGCTTGTTCTCCATCTCCTCCCGCGTCGCAAGGAAGACCGAGAGGAGATCCTTCTGCGCCTTGTCGTTGAGCGTTAGCAGCGCCTTGTCGGGCACGTCCTGACCCTGGTTCTGCGTCGTTCGCTGCAGCGAAAAGTTGGGATCGTCCTTGTTGAGCCGGTAGAACTCGTCGAGCACGCTGGCATCCTCGATCTCCAGCGAGGGGATCGAGCGATAGAGGTCCCACAGGCACTCGAAATGCTCCTCCATCTCGCGGCCGCCGCGAATGACGAAGCCCTTTTCGGGCACGTCCAGACCATCGAGCGCGCCGCCGGGGATTTCCAGCTCTTCCAATATGGTGATGCGGTCGCCGGAAACGCCGCCGTCGCGGATCAGGAAGGCCGCGCCGGCAAGCCCCGCCAGCCCCGAACCGACAAACCAGGCCGTCTTCTTGTCGGCGCCCTCGGGCTTGCGGGGACGCACGAAGGCTTCATAGTTTCCGCTGCTATAGTGCATGGCGAACTCCTGTTCTTCTTGTTGGGATCAGTCTGCGGAGGGCTTGTAGCTGTAGAAGCCTTCGCCCGAGGCGATGCCGAGCCTGCCCTTGTCGATGTAGTTTTCCTTCAGCCAGGCGGCGAGCGACTGAGCATGCTCGTCGCCATGCGAGAGGATGTTGTAGGGGGTGTTCAATCCGATGATGTCGTAGATCTGGAACGGCCCCATCGGCGCGCCGGTGGCGATCCGCCAGACCTTGTCGACATCTTCCGGCTCGGCATAGCCGCCGGCCGCCAGATCGGCGGCCGCGTTCAGGAGCGGCACCAAAAGCGAATTGAGGACGTAACCCGCTTTCTCCTTGCGCACCGGGATCGGCACCATGCCGATGGCGGAGGCGAAGGCGATCAGGGCATCGAACACGGCCGGATCGGTGTCGTCCGTGCCCATCACCTCGGCGGTGTTGAACTTCCAGATGCTGTTGGCGAAGTGCAGCGCCAGAAACCGGTCCGGTCGGCCGGTGTAAGCCTTCAGGCCGCTCGGCAGCAGGGTCGAGCTATTGGTGGCGAAGATCGTCCTGTCCGGCGCGAGCCCCGCCAGTTTCTCGTAGAGCGCCTGCTTGATCGAAAGAACCTCCGGAACCGCCTCGATCACGAGGTCCGCGTCCGCGACGGCCGCGCCGAGATCGCTCAGCAGAGCGATCCGCTTGAGCGCCCCGGCCGCCTTGCCGCCAGCCGCGCCCGACACCTCGTTCGTGTAGGTTTCGACGAGCGCCGCCAGCCGTGCGCGCGCCTGTTCGAGAGCTTCCTCGCTGATGTCGTAGGCGACAACATCGAAGCCGCTAAAGGCCGTCTGGAAGGCGATCTGGCTCCCGAGGACTCCCGTGCCGAGAACCGCCACTTTCCTGATATCGCTCATCCAATTTCCTTCTGCGCGGTATCGTCACTTAGAAACGGAGCCGCCACCTCCACCGGGACGCGGGCCAGCTTGCCGGTTTCCCGATCGACCAGGGCCCATTGGGTCAGCGAGGCGACGATCGTCCGGCCGTCTTCGGCATGGAATTCGACACATCGTGCATAGCGGGCACCCCGCGGCGCTCGGACGACCCAGGTGATCGCACTGACCTCGTCTCCCGCCCGGACATTGCCGCGATAGTCGACCTCATGGCGCAGCACGACCGCGACGAACCGGTCGCGATCCTGCGGCCGCGCGGCCGTCAGCCAATGCGCCACCGACACATCCTGAATCCAGGTCACCCAGACCGCATTGTTGACATGGCCGAGTTCGTCGATGTCGGCGTCCCGGGCGCGGAAGCGGATATGGAAGCGCCGATGCTCATCCACCTCGCCGACGAGCGGGTGTCCGTGCTCATCGCAGCCGATGCGTCGACGATCTGACACGATCCCGCTCACGAATACGCCTGCTCCTCATGCGACGAACCCAGTCCTGCCATGGCGCGGAAGAAGCCGACGAGCATCTCGTCGCGCGGCATGGCGCCTTCGACATCGCCCTGCACCGCCAGTCCCATCCAGACCGCGTAAAGACCGATACCGGTCTGCATCGGCGGCAAGGCCGGACGAAGTGCGAAGCGTTGCGTCAGATCGGCGACGAGCTCACCGAACATCCGATAGCAGGCCGCCTTGCCCTCCCGGTGCCGCTCGGCGAAAGCCGGATCGCGCCGGGCATGGAGCTGCAATTCGATCGAGAGCAGTGACCATTGTGCCTCGTCGGCCAACTTCGCGAGCCGCGCGGCCAGCACCTGCAGCGTCGCCTCGATATCGTCGCCGGAGCAGTGCGCGACCAGGTCGCGAAGCAGTGTGACCTCGTCCTGGATATGGCTTTGCAGGATCTCGACCAGCAGATCATCCTTGCTGGCGAAGTTCGAGTAGAAGGCGCCCTGCGAATGCCCTGCGGCGCTGCAGATGTTGCGAATCGACATGGCAGAGACCCCCTCCTCGATAATCGAGGAATGCGCGGCCGCGATCAGCCGGTCCCGCGTCTGGCGCTGCGTGTCCTTGCGCGTAAGCGGCATGGGTTCGTTCTCCAACCAACGGGCGAGACGTGCGAAACCTTTTCGGAGGTTCCGCGTTCTCAGTGAGACCAGATATCAACTGATATCCGAAATCAACGGCGATTTCGACCCGAAATCGTTCCTGGGCAACGAAATCTCAGTGTGAAGGAGCGCTCTTGGCTCAAACCTACATTGGCTATTCTCCGGACGTGGAGGTTCTCGGCAAGGACGAGGAGCGGCTGACCGCCGAGATCCTTGAGATCATGGCGAATACCAACCGCAAGGCGTTCGAACGCCACCGCCATGCGGTGCGCGACGCCCATGCCAAGAGCCACGGGTTCCTCAAGGGCGAACTCGTCGTGCCGGAACTGCCGGAGCATCTGCGTCAGGGGCTTTTCGCTCGCCCGGCCACCTATTCCATGGTGATCCGCCTCTCATCAGCGCCGGGCGACATTCACTCCGACACGATTCCCGCCCCGCGCGGCATGGCGATCAAGGTGATCGGCGTCGAAGGCGAGCGGCTTCTCCCCGAAGACCAGGGCCAAAACCAGGATTTCCTGCTCGTCAACATCCCGACCTTGAGCTTCGGCACGATCGGTAAATATCGCCAGCTCATCAGCCTTCTGGAGAAGAATGCCCAGAACCCGGTCTTTCTCCAGCGAGCGATGGCTGGGGTGGCGCGCGGCGTGGAAGCTGCGGTCGAAGCGGTCGGCGTCGAGCCCGGCGCCACGCTGCGCGGTCTCGCGCGCGACAACGACCATCTGCTTGGCGAGACCTATCACTCGATGGCGGCGATCCGTTTTGGCGATTACATCGCCAAGATCAGCGCCGCGCCGCTTTCCGACAATGTCCGCGCGCTCACCGGCAAGGACGTCGGCACGGTGGAGGATGCCACCATGCGCGATCTGGTTGTCGAGCATTTCCGCGACCAAGGTGCTGAGTATCAACTGCGCGCCCAACTTTGCGCTGATCTCGACAAGATGCCTGTCGAGGACGCGGCGGTGCTCTGGCCCGAAGAGCTGTCGCCACACCAGCCGATCGCCACGCTGCGCATCCCGCCGCAGGACGCCTATTCGCCGGCGCGGCGGGTCTATGGCGATGACGTGCTGTCGTTCAATCCCTGGCACGGTATCCGCGATCATCAGCCGCTCGGATCGATCATGCGGGTGCGCATCGCCGCCTATGAGCGATCCACCCGCTACCGCCATGAGATGAACGCCCAGCCTCGTGTCGAGCCGACAAACATCGACGCCATCCCGGACTGACGCACCGATCGTCACACGCAATCACGAAAGGAGGCCAGCCATGGCCGAAACCGAAGACACCCCGCAGATCGACGAAACCCGCCTTCAAGCCATCCGGCGGCGGATCGAGGAAGTGGCCGGCGACGCGCCGCAGCTCGCCAAGCTCGCCCTTGAGCAGATGGTGACGAAGCACAATCCCGACCTCAAGGGCACGGCGGGCTCGGCTGGCCGTGTCGGCGCCCAGTCCGGCAATGTCTCCGAGCTCACAGCCATCGCAAACTTGAAGCCAGGCGGCGCGGACCGGCTGAAACGCATCTTCGGGCTGGTGAACGGCAATTTCGATGGCGCGCAGAAGGTCGGCACGCTCCACAATATGCGGTTCGTGTTCTTCGACAACGACACACGCATCCTGTTCGCCACCGCCTATGACGGCGACTGGGACACCTATATCAACGACTTCGCCACCAAGATCCCCGACCTGATGGACCTGCTTTTCGCTTCGGTCGAAGGTTGGCCTGGCATCGCAAGCCCCAAGGTCAAGGATTTCATCGCCGAGCATCAGATCACCGCTGCCGGCTGGTTCGTCGCCAACCCGCAGGTGACCGTCGTCGACGTGCGCCGCCTTCAGCGGATGGAGCATGCGGTCAACGAATTCCTGGACAAGGTGGGCTGAGCCATGGCGATCCTTCAGAAACTGAAAGAGCGCTTCCGGCGCGACAGCGTTACGCTCGATCTGCACGACATTCAGGCGCTGATCCTGCGAAGCCGGCCCGAGCCTTATGTCGGTATCCACGCCATGCTCCATTTCGACGAGGCGGAGGGCGCGCGCGATCTTCTCGGCCGGCTCGCGCCCCATATCGCATCTGCCGACAACTGGAGCGAGGATCTTGATTTCTGGATCGGGGCCGCACTCAGCTTCGAGGGGCTGAAGGCGCTCGGCGTTCCCGAAGCGCAGCTCAAGACATTCCCGCTCCCCTTCCAGCAGGGCATGGCCGCACGCGCGGAGCAGCTTCGCGACTTCGGGCCCAACGCGCCTGAAAACTGGGAAGAGGTGTTCAAGCCCGGCAACTGCCATCTCGCGCTGACTATCTACGCCGTGGATGATGCTGCGCTCGATAAGGCGCTGGCGACGGCGCGCACCGAACTCGACCGGAGCAGCGGCGTGACCCTGCTCGGCGAGCATCGTTTCGGCGCGCCGGATGGCGCGAAAAACCCGTTCGGTTTCCGGGATTCGATCTCCCAGCCCGCCGTCGAGGGTAGCGGCGTCGATCCGCTGCCGGGCGAGGAGCGCCCGATCAAGGCGGGCGAGTTCATTCTTGGATATGAAAGCGAGAACGGCCAACCGCTTGGCATGCCCGAGCCCGCCGGGCTGGGCAAGAACGGCACCTTCGTCGTTATGCGCAAGTACAACAGCCGGGTCGGCTGTTTTAACGCCTTCCTCAAGGCGCATGGCGAGACGCCGGAGGAACGCGAGCTATTAGCCGCCAAGATGTTCGGTCGCTGGCGTTCCGGCGCGCCCTTGACGCTGTCGCCCGATCACGACGATCCCGACCTCGGCGCCGACCCGCAGCGCAACAACGACTTCAGCTTCAAGGATGACCCCAAAGGTCGCGTTGTGCCGCTTGGCTGCCATATGCGCCGGCTCAATCCCCGCGACTCCGAGTTGACGCTGCTCACCGACGTCAACATCCACAGGATCATCCGTCGTTCCTCGACCTTCGGGCCGGTCTATTCCGAGGATGTCACGCCGCAGGACGATAAGAAAGGCGATCGCGGCCTGTTCTTCATCTTCATCAGCGCGCGTGCCTATGACACGATCGAGTTCATGCAGCAGGAATGGATCAATCGCGGGAATTTCGTCGACCTTGGCGAAGAGCGCGATCCAATCGTCGGCCTGCATGAGGAGGACGGTCGGTTCACCATCCCGCAGGCGCCCGCGCGCAAGCGCATCGACGGTGTGCAGACTTTCAATGTCATGAAGGGAGGCGAATATCTGTTCATGCCAAGCCTATCGGCGCTTAAGTGGTTGGCAGAACGACGCTAAAGCTATTCACCTGATTGTCGGTTGAGATTTGAAGTGTGCAGAGTGACCCGGAAAGTGCGGGGCTGTGCGGAAGGTTAAGTGAGTGGGAGTTGAGTTTCGGCAAGGCTGGGGATGGTTGGTCCTTGTGGCGCTTACGATTTCGACGACCGGCGATGAAATCACGTTGCTGACGTTGATGTTCCGCACTGCCGAGAACGCATCCGGCTATGCGGTGCCGACGCTGCTGACCGCGGAGCTGCTACCCGGTCTGATCGCCGCACCCTGGGCGGGCCGCTTGATCGACCGCCGGGAGGCGGCCCGCATTCTGGTCATGGTGTCAGTTCTGCAAGCGGGCGTGATAGCATTTATCGCCTATTATCCCATGTTCACGCTCGCCGGGGCCGCGCTGTTGAGCGTGCTGTTCACGATCAGCAGCGCCGCAACATTCGCGTTGATTCCAGTGCTGGCGAGCGGCTTGGAATGACCTCGCACTCGCCAATTCCCTTATGGAAATGGTTCGCAGCCTTGGAATGCTCGCTGGTCCAGTCGCTGGGGGCGTACTGGTGGGATGGATCGGATCGCGCAATGCGCTTTTAGCCGATGCCGCCAGTTTTGCCCTTTTGGCCCTCGTCGTGATGGCGAGCAGGCTTCGCCGCAAGCCACAACGGGACGATCAGGAGGAAGAGACCCTGTTCGCGGACTACCTGCCGCTGCTCCGCAATCGACGGTTGATGGTGGTTACGGGTGCGCTCAGCCTCGAAGTGTTTGCGACCGCCATAGCCGACGTTGCTTTCGTGTTTCTCGTGATGGTGACGCTGGGAGCGGGCCGACCGCGTTTGGAATGCTGACGGCACTATGGGCGGTTGGGATGTTGATCGGCGCTGGGCTGGCCGAAAGGGTTATTGGCCATAGGGTCGGACTGGCGGCGTTCGGCACGGCCGCTGTCATGGGCGCGACCATGCTGTGGATCGGCCTTGCGCCGATCGGGCTGGCAATCGTTGCCGTCGCCTTCATCCTAGGCTCAGGACTCACTGATCAGAGCCAAAAGATGACGGTGGCAGCGAGGGCGATGGCCGAGAAGAAGGCGTTGGGGCACCGGTCGTAGCGCGTCGCGACCCGCCGCCAGTCCTTCAGGCGGCCGAACATGATCTCGATCCGGTTGCGGCGCTTGTAGCGACGTTTGTCGTATTTGACGGCCTTGTTCCGGGATTTCCGGCCCGGGATGCAGGGGGTGATGCCCTTTTCCTGCAAGGCGTCTCGGAACCAGTCGGCATCATAGCCACGATCGGCGAGCAGCCATTGGGCTTTGGGTAGTTCGTCCAGCAAGGCCGCCGCGCCAATATAATCGCTGACCTGACCTGCGGTCATGAAGAAGCTGATCGGCCGACCATTGGTATCCGTCACGGCATGAAGCTTGGTGTTCATGCCGCCTTTCGTGCGGCCAATCAGGCGGCCCGCATCCCCTTTTTTACCGCAAGGCTCGATGCCGTGCGGTGCGCTTTGAGATAGGTCGCGTCGATCATCACCGTCTTGCGTTCGGATGCCTGGGGCGCAGCCAGACCTTCCATTATCCGCAGGAATACGCCTTTATCGCCCCACCGCTTCCAACGATTGTACAGCGTCTTGTGTGGCCCATAGTCTTTCGGTGCATCGCGCCAGCGCAGCCCATTGCGGTTCACAAAAATGATCCCGCTCAACACCCGGCGATCGTCAACCCGAGGCTTGCCGTGGCTCTTCGGGAAATACGGCTCAAGCCGTGCCATCTGCTCGTCCGTCAGCCAATATAGGTCGCTCAAATCCAGTCTCCTCACGGAGCCTGAATCACACAAACCTAATCATATCAATGGGTCCTGACCCTAGGAAACAGGGCAGATTCTCGTAAACTCAATCATCGCAGAGCAACGATATTGTCCTGCGGCCAGTAAATTCATCATGCCTTGCTGAGCATTTTCTCGGCGCTCGTTTTCACAAAATCCGAAATCTGTCCTGACATCATTTTGAGGAACAGCGGTACGCTGACGTCGCCGCGAATCTCGCTATCCTCAATGTCGAGTTGCACCGGGATATTCTGCCCCATCGCCCCGATGACCAAGTGTAGTGCGTAGTCCGATACCCACTCGGAACTGAGCGAACCGCCTCCCGGGATATGCGCTGCCAGCTTGGGCAGGCCGGCCTCGATCCTGCTCTTCGCTTCGATTTTACCAAGGCTGTGCGGGATAACGACTTCCATATCTTCTTTCCTGTTCAGGCCGCCCGATCGACGAGCAGCAAGGTCGATGTCGCGGAGGCATAGAGTTTGCCGGCCATGTCGATCAGACGCGCCTCGGTATGCGCCACCCTCTTGCCCATCGACACCACCTGGCCGATTGCACGGACCATCCCGACCCTGTCGGTCAAGGGCGCATGATAGGCGACCTTGAGTTCGAGCGTGACGCAGTTGATGGGCACTTGGGCCGCGGAGTTCGCCGCGATGCCGCAGGCCGAATCCAGGAGCGTCGCGGCATAGCCACCATGGGCGATGCCCATGAAATTGTAGGTCTGCGAGGTGGGCGTCGCGACAAAGACGACCTTCCCCTCCTCCGCCTCAAGCAGATCGATGTCGAACAGGTCCATCATGGGCGGCCGGGTGCCGGCCGCCATGAACTGTTCGATCTCTTCCAGACCGGTCATCGCTTACCTCAAAGCTTTTCGGTCAGTTCAGGAACGATCTTGAAGAGGTCGCCGACCAGGCCGATATCGGCGACCTGGAAAATGGGCGCGTCCTCATCCTTGTTGATCGCGATGATGGTCTTGCTATCCTTCATGCCAGCAAGGTGCTGAATCGCACCCGATATGCCGACGGCGACATAGACTTCCGGCGCCACGATCTTGCCGGTCTGGCCGACCTGAAAATCGTTGGGCGCATAGCCAGCATCGACCGCTGCGCGGCTTGCGCCCACACCCGCGCCCAGCTTGTCGGCCAGCGGATCGATCACGCCATGAAACTGCCCGGCCGAGCCCAGCGCTCGCCCGCCCGAGACGATGATTTTGGCCGAGGTGAGTTCCGGGCGCTCGGACTGGGCGATCTCGGCACCCACGAAGCTGGAAAGTCCCGCATCCGTGCCCGTCGCAGCCTCGATACTGGCCGAGCCACCCTCGCGGGCCGCCTTCTCGAAGGCTGTGCCACGCACCGTGATAACCTTCTTTGCATCAGACGACTGGACCGTCGCGATCGCATTTCCCGCGTAGATGGGACGCGTGAACGTGTCAGCGCTTTCCACCGACAGGATGTCGCTGACCTGCATCACATCAAGCAAGGCCGCCACGCGCGGCGCGATGTTCTTGCCATTCGAAGTGGAAGGCGCCACGAACGCGTCATAGCCGCGCATCAGGTCCGCGACGGCCGGCGCGACATTCTCGGGCAAAGCGTGTTTGAACGCCGCATCGTCGAACGTTACGACTTTGGCGACACCCGCGACCTTCGCAGCAGCCTCGGCCACGCCGCCGATGCCCGCACCGGCAACCAGCAGATGGACCTCACCAAGTTTGGCAGCGGCGGTGACGGCCGATAGCGTCGCATCCTTGACCGACGCATTGTCATGTTCAACCCAGACGAGCGTATTCATAACTTATTCTCCGAGAAATCCGCCCCCGCTTCATCTCTGTGCGCACAGGATGAAGCGGGGTGCGCCGTCACTTGCATGGGAGAGGTTCGGCAAGTTCGGCGCGTTTGAAAGTTTATCAAATCGCCATTTCCTTGAGCCTGGCGACCAATTCATCGACGTCGGCCACCTTGATGCCCGCCGAGCGCTTGGGGGGTTCGGTCACCTTGAGCGTCTTGAGGCGCGAGGCGATCTCAACACCGAGATCGGCCGGCGTCTTCGTCGCCAGCGGCTTGGATTTGGCCTTCATGATATTGGGCAGGCTCGCATAGCGCGGTTCGTTGAGACGCAGATCGGTCGTCACGATCGCCGGCAGTTTGAGGCTTACGGTCTCCAGACCGCCATCCACCTCACGGGTCACCGCGACAGTCTCGCCCGATACTTCGACCTTGCTGGCGAATGTGCCCTGCCCCCAACCGAGAAGGGCTGCCAGCATCTGGCCGGTCTGATTGGCATCATCGTCGATGGCCTGCTTGCCGAGGATCACCAGGCCCGGAGCCTCCTCGGTGGCGATGGCCTTCAGGATCTTGGCGACGGCGAGCGGCTCGACCTCATCGTCAGTCTGGACGAGGATCGCGCGGTCGGCCCCCATGGCGAGCGCGGTGCGCAGCGTTTCCTGCGCCTTGGCGACGCCGATCGACACCACCACGATTTCGGTCGCGACTCCCTTTTCCTTGAGGCGGATAGCCTCTTCGACGGCGATCTCGTCGAACGGGTTCATCGACATCTTCACGTTCGCCAAATCGACGCCCGTCCCATCCGCCTTCACGCGCGGTTTCACATTATAATCGATAACCCGCTTGACGGGCACAAGCACCTTCATGGATCAATCCTACTCTGATTGTAATGCCGCCTGATATTCGGCAATGAGTCTCTCACAGATGGATCGGGCCGGTTGGACGGCAGTGGTAGCGCCGACACCGTGGCCTGCCGACCAGATCGTCTTCCAGGCCTTGGCCTCCTCCGAAACCGAAAGCGCGCCATGTGGCTCAGGGAGAGTCGCGGCTTCCAGCGAGGGCCGGAGAAAATTGGCCCCGACGCCGGTGACCCGGTCCGTATAGACGATATCCGCTGGTCCGGCCCCGATCACCATGTCTTTCTGTGCCGGCGAGGCGAGACTCTCTTCCGACGCGATGAAGTGGGATCCGATATAGGCAAGATCGGCCCCCATCATCTGCGCGGCCGCGATCTGGTGGCCGCGCGTGATGGCGCCGGAAAGCGCCAGCGGCCCCTGGAAGAAGCGCCGTATCTCGTCAACCAGTGCGAACGGGCTCATCGTGCCGGCATGTCCCCCCGCGCCGGCAGCGACCGCGATCAGACCGTCGACGCCAGCTTCGAGCGCCTTTTCCGCATGACGCACGTTCGTCACGTCGTGAAAGACCAGCCCGCCATAGCCCTGAACCACCTGGACAAGATCGGCGATGGCGCCGAGCGAGGTGATGACCAATGGCACATGGTGCCGAACGATCAGTTCCAGATCGGCGTCGAGCCTCGGATTGCTCTTATGGACGATGAGGTTGACGCCGAAGGGCGCCGCTCCCGGCATGGGAGCCAGCCGCTCCTCGATTTCATCCAGCCATTCACCGAAACCTTGACTGGTGCGCTGGTTGAGCGCCGGGAAAGTACCAAGCAGTCCCGCCTCGCAGCAACTGACGACAAGGTCCGGTCCCGACACAAGGAACATCGGCGCAACGATGGCTGGAATGGCCAGCCGCTTTTCGAGGCTTGCCGGAAGCGTCAAAACACGTCGTCTTCCAGCGCCATCAGCGACTTCTTGCCCGCCTTGATCGCCAGGAAGCTGGCGGTCGCCTGAGGCAGGATACGCTCGAAGAAGAACGTCGCCGTCTTGATCTTGGCATCGTAGAAGCGCTTGTCCTCGCTGCCGAAGAAGAGCTGCAAGCCTGCGATCTTGGTCGCCTTGGCAAAGCAATAGCCCATGGCCACCAGGCCCATCAGACGCAGATAGTCCGCCGACGCCGCGCCCGCCTCTTCGGGATCCTTGAGCGCCCGCTGCGCGACCGTGGCCGTCGAAAGCTGCAGCGCCCCGAACGCCTTGGCGAGCGCCTCGATCATCGGCTTCATCGGTCCGTCGACGTTGTTTTCCTCGATGAAAGCCGACACCGGATGGAAGAAGCTGCGCAGATAGCGGCCCATATGGGCGCCGAGCTTGCGGCCGACGAGATCGAGCGCCTGAACGCCGTTCGTCCCCTCATAGATCATGGTGATCCGGGCATCGCGGGCATATTGCTCGACGCCGCTTTCGCGGATGTAGCCGTGGCCACCATAGCATTGGACCGCAAGGTTCGCGCTGTCGAACGCAAGGTCGGTGAAGAGCGCTTTGACGACGGGGGTCATGAGCGCAATGAAGTCACTCGCACGCTGGCGCACTTCGGGTTCGGGAGAATGTTTTTCCGCGTCCAGGGCGCGCGAGACCCAGGCCGAGAGCGCCCGGCATCCCTCATTATAAGCCCGCATCGTCATCAACATGCGGCGAACATCGGGGTGAACGATGATCGGATCGGCTGCCTGATCGGGATATTTGGGTCCCGAGAGCGCCCGACCCTGAATACGATCTTTCGCATACCAGGCCGCCGCCTGATACGCCGCCTCGCCCACACCCAGGCCCTGGATGCCGACGGAGACACGCTCCGTGTTCATCATCGTGAACATGGCGGCCATGCCCTTGCCAGGCTCACCGACGATCCAGCCGATCGAATCATCGAAGTTCATCTGGCACGTCGCCGACGCCTTGAGACCCATCTTGTGCTCGATCGCGGCGCAGGCGACGCCGTTCGATTGACCGGGAGTACCGTCCTCCCTGGGCAGATATTTGGGGACGAGAAACAAGCTGATGCCCTTCACGCCCTTGGGGGCGTCGGGCAGGCGGGCGAGCACGAGATGGATGATATTCTCGGTCAGGTCATGCTCACCGGCGGAGATGAAGATCTTGGAACCGGTGACCTTGTAGCTGCCATCGCCCTGCGGGACCGCGCGGCTGCGCAGGAGCCCGAGATCGGTACCGCAATGAGGCTCGGTCAGGCACATCGTGCCGGACCACTGGCCGCTCACCATCTTGGGCAGGTAGGCCTGCTTGAGCGCGTCACTGCCATGGCCCTCGATCGCAGTGGTGGCACCATGGGTGAGGCCCGGGTAGAGGCCGAAGGAGAGGTTGGACGAGCAGATCATCTCCTCGACCAGCTTGTTGACCGCTTCCGGCAGCCCCTGCCCACCCCATTCCGGATCGGATGCGAGCGCGGTCCAGCCACCTTCGGCGAACTGCTTATAGGCTTCGGGGAACCCCGCCGGCGTCCGCACGACGCCGTTTTCCAGATGACACCCCTCCTCGTCGCCCGACCGGTTGATCGGCAACAGGACGTCGCGACAGAAGCGCGCCGCCTCCTCGAGGATCGCATCGGTGAGATCCGGTGTGAACTCCGACAGCGCGGGAATATCCCCGAAGCCGTCATCGGCATGGAGTTCGTTGAGCACGAAGCGCATGTCGCGCAACGGGGCGTCATAGACTTGCATATTTATATCTCCTGACCGGTCGGCCATCCGGCCGCCGGCCGCCAATCAGTTACGCAGCGGCTTGCCGGTGACGAGCATCTGCTCGACGCGCGCCTGGGTCCGCGGGTCGCGCACCAGTTGCATGAAGGCCTTGCGCTCGAGCGCCAGCAGATCCTCTTCGGTCACGATGTCGATGAGATCCTTCTCGCCGCCCGTCAGGACGTCGGCGAGCGCGCCGGATACGACACCATCGTAAGATGTGGCGAGGCCACGGGCCTGGAAGCCTTCGACAGCCATCGAAAGAGCGGACTTGCCTCCCGCGCCAGGCAAGCGGAATTCCGGAGCCACAGGCGGTTTGTAACCGTCGGCCAGTTCCAGTGCCTTCGCCTTGGCGTCCGCCAGCAGACGGTCCCGGTTCATCGTAATGCCGTCCGAGGGACGCAGGAAGCCATGCTCCTTCGCCTCGGCGGCCGACTTTGCCACAGTGGCTGTCGATACCGTCTCGAAGACCTTGGCTACGGCCGGCATCGGCCCCTTGGGCATGCCGGGACTGGAGCGCCAGCGATCGATCATTTCACCGCATCCGCCCCAGCCAGGGATCAGACCCACGCCGCACTCGACCAGACCCACATAGCTTTCGGCATGGGCCTGCACGGCATCACTGTTGAGCAGGATCTCGCAACCGCCGCCCAATGCCATGCCGGCCGGAGCGCTCACGACCGGGAACAGCGCATATTTGAGCGCCTTGTAGGCCTGCTGCCCGCCCGCGACGAGCTTTTCGATCTCGCCCCATGCCGCGATGTTCAGTGCGAACAGAGCAAGACCGAGATTGGCGCCGGCGGAGAAATTGCTGCCCTCATTATAGACGACGAGCGCCTTGAACTTGTCCTGCACGACCGGGATCGCCTGACCGATCAGCTTCATCACATCGCCGTCGAGCGCGTTCATCTTGCCGGTGAACTCAAGGCAGGCAACGCCGTCGCCGACATCCCAGAGTGCCGCCGAACCATTTTTGAGGATCGGCTGGCTATGGAGCTTGATGTCTTCCAGCAGCAGCACGCCCTCGGGCCGCACGACATCATGATAGTCGCCGGCGGCATCGAGATATTGCCGACGGCCGTCCTGCACCCGGTAGAAAGGCCGATCTCCGGCTACCTTGAGGATCGCGGGAACATCCCGCCCCTCGGCGGCCAGCCGTTCGGCGAGCTTGCCCGGCCCAAGGCGATCGATCAGTTCGAACGGCCCGAACTTCCAGTTGTAGCCGAGCTTCATCGCGTCATCGATGCCGACGATGTTGTCCGCAGCTTCACCGACCAGACTCGCGGCATAGGAAAGAACCTTGCCGAGAATTTCCCAGGCATAGGCGCCGACCTTGCCGGGCGCAGCAACCAATGCTGCCAGGTCCTTCTCGGCCCGGCCCGGCAAGGAAGCCGGCTTCACCGATACGCGATATTCGCCGGTCGCGAGATCGAGCGCTTTCTTGGTCTTCGTCGCCTTGTCGAACGCGTAGAAACCGCCCTTGCCCTTCCGCCCGGTAAAGCCTTCCGCGATCATCCTGTCGACGAGCGGCATCGGCCTCACCGTGTCGAAATAGGCGTCACCTGCCGGCAGCGTCGAGGACAGGCTCTTCGTGAGCAGCGGCATGAGGTCGACGCCAACGAGATCGACAAGGCCGAAAATGCCGGTCTTGGGCACGCCCATCGGCTTTCCGCCGATCTGGTCGGCTTCCTCCACCGTCAGCCCCTGGTCCATCGCGGCATTGATCGCGACGGCCAGCCAGTAGGTACCGATGCGATTGGCGATGAAGCCCGGCGTGTCCCGCGCCGGCACGATGCGCTTGCCGAGCTTTCGATCGACGAAATCCGAGACGCGCCTCGCCACAGCCGTATCAGTGTCGGGGCCGGTCACGATTTCGATGAGCCGCATGTAGCGCGGCGGATTGAAGAAATGGGTGATCAGGAAGTCCTGTTTGAACTGATCGTCCCGCCCCTCGACCAGATGGCCAAGCGGAATCGTCGAGGTATTGGACGATACCGCCGTGCCCGGACGCTTGAGCTGCTCGAGCTTGGCGTAGAGCGCCTGCTTGATGTCGAGCCGTTCGACGATCGCCTCGACGATCCAGTCGCATTCGGCCACCCGCTCGAGATGGTCGTCGATATTGCCCGTTTCAACGAGCTTCGCCGCAGCCTTCGACATGAAGGGCGCCGGATCGGTCTTCAGCATCTTCGCGACCGCACCCTTCGCCACGGCGTCACGATCGCCGCCCTCCTTGGGCACGATATCGAGCAGCAGCACCGGCACCCCGGCATTGGCGACCTGCGCTGCGATGCCGGCGCCCATGACGCCTGCGCCGATCACGCAGACCTTTTTGATGGTTTCCGGCGGGGCGCCGACTGGCTTGATGGCCTGCTCGCTCATTCCGCCGCCTCCAGCACGGTGGCGATGCCCTGACCGCCGCCGATGCACTGGGTGGCAAGCGCATAGCTGCCGCCTTCGCGCTTCAGCAGAGCCGCGGCCTTGCCCACGATCCGCGCACCGGTCGCCCCCAGAGGGTGGCCTATCGCGATGGCGCCGCCGTCCAGATTGACCTTCGACTGGTCAAGCCCCAGGTCGCTGATGCAGGCCAGTGACTGGCTCGCAAAGGCTTCGTTGAGCTCGACAACGTCAAGCTGGTCCACACTGAGCCCCGCCCGCTGCAGCGCCTTGCGCGAGGCCTCGACCGGTCCGATGCCCATGATCTCCGGCTGGCAGCCAGAGACAGCAACCGACTTGATGCGAGCAAGGATCGGCAGTCCATGCGCGCGCGCATAATCCTCGCTCGTGACCAGGATTGCGCTTGCGCCATCGGTCAGCGGCGAGGACGTTCCCGCCGTTACCGTGCCGTCCTGGCTGAAGGCCGGCTTCAGCCCGGCGAGGGTTTCCGTCGTCGTGCCGGCACGCGGCGTGCCATCCTTGTCGACCACGCCCGCCTTGGTCGTGATCGGCACGATCTCGGCCTCGAGCTTGCCGGCCGCGATAGCCGCGGCCGCCTTGTCCTGACTGGCGACCGCAAAGGCTTCCTGCTGGGCACGGGTGATCTGATATTTGGTCGCGACATTCTCCGCCGTGTCGCCCATGCCCATATAGGCGGCGCTCTTCTTCGCGAGCTCGGGGTTCGGCAGCGGATTGAACCCCATCATCGGCACGCGGCTCATCGACTCCACGCCCGCGCAGATGAAGGCCTCGCCGGCGCCAAGCTGAATCTGGCCCGCAGCGATGTGGACCGAGCTCATCGACGATCCGCAGAAGCGATTAACGGTCATGCCGCCGACAGAGAGCGGCAGGTCGGCGAGAAGACCGATAAGGCGCGCGATGTTGAAGCCCTGCTCGCCTTCAGGAAAAGCGCAGCCCAGCACGATATCCTCGATATCTTCGGCCTTCACGCCGGTCTGCTGAATCAGTCCGCGAATGACCTGAGCGGCCAGATCGTCAGGGCGGACGCGCGCCAGCGCGCCCTTGCCTGCCAGGTGAAAGGGGGACCGGGCATAGCCCGCAACAACCACATTACGCATCGATGATAGCCTCTCCAGGGAATCGGACATCTGATTACCTAATGGTGCGTGAAATGACGTTTACGTCAACTAAAATCTTTGGCACTCTTCTCACGCCGTCGAGGGAATCGTCATGCACCGGTTCCCGGGAGGCTTGATATCGGAGGTCTTGGCCGAGGAACGTACGGATGCTCGCCAGTGAAAAACCGCGCACTCTCATCCCGGCGATGATGCTCGCGCCCGTCTTATCGACGGCTGCGCCTCTCCCCAAGCGCCACTGCACCTGTTTTCGAAGGCGCACACATGCGATTTTCTGAGCATCCCCTCCGGCGTCAGATCGTCGGCGAAATGCATCTGCGCCGTTTTCCTGCACTCGAATTGCCCGCCATGGCATTTCAGACGGTTCGCCTGGTCGATGAGAATGACCGGGAGAAGGAATGGCTGATCCTGGAGCAGCGATGTGCCTCTGGACTCGATCGCAACCTGCGCCACCTGGAAACGGAGTGGTCCGCCAACGGGCGGCTGGCCTGGGAAAGGCACAGTGAAGCGGTCACCACGACGCTAACGTCAACCTCGGTCAGCGCGGACGCGCAGTTCTGGTCTGCTCCCGACGTCGGCCCCTTCAGTGATACCTTGCAGTGGATGGAAACGCTGCCGGGCCTGGTCATCCGCGCAACCCACATCGTCGTTGTGGCGAACGATCGCTACGCCGAGCCGGTTGTCGATCGGGCCGACTTCCATCCGGGCCATCTCGTCTCCTGCATCATCGGGGATAGCGTCCGGATTTGGAGCCACTTTCGCATTCACGCCGGCGGCTACGGGCGCCTGGTCGTTGCCGCGAACGGGGCGGCTGACGGCGAAGTGTCGCGTTCCATCCAGCGCATTCAGGAACTGGGCAATTATCGCAATCTTTCCTTGCTTGAAGGCACGCACAGATCAATAGCTTGACGGCGTCACACACGAACACGCCCGAACCCTGACGACGGGGCCAGCAGCGCCTGACCCCTCCAATTCGCACACAACCTAATAGGCATTTTGATGACGCATTGAGCTATTGACTTACCTATACGTCATCGAGATGGTTATGGGACGCTGATTTGCCGCATATTGGCTCCAGACGTGAAACAGACGGTCGCCTGAAGGCGCGCGGAGAGGAACAATGTCGATCATTCTGACACTACTGGCTTCGAGCACTGCATTGCCCGCCGACACCGTTGTCGGTCGCTGGCAAACCGAGAGCCGTCATGGCGTCGTGGAAATCACCCGCTGCGGGCAATCGATCTGCGGTGCCTTGATCAGTTCCGACGGGATCAAAGCCAACCCCGAACTACGTGACGAAAAGAACAAGACCGCTGCGTTGCGCGGTCGTAAGCTTCGTGGATTGCAGATTCTGCAGGGTTTTACGTGGAAGTCGGGCAGTTGGTCGGGTGGTTCCATCTACAACGCTGAGGATGGCGGTACATACAGCGCGACGGTCACGTTAGCCGATCGGGATCATTTGCGCCTCAAGGGCTGCATCGTCTGGCCCCTGTGCAAGACGCAGACATGGACGCGCCTCCGATAAGCACGAGGAATTTGACAATCACGAAAGGGGAGATGGGCGTGGCAGGCAAAAATTGGAAAGTTGGGATCGCAACATCGGCCGTGGCGGCTGGATTGCTCGCGCCGCAAGCCGCGAGCGCGCAGGCCTTTTACCTTCAGGAACAATCGTCCAGAGGTGCCGGACGAGCCTTTTCGGGCGAGGTCGCCGACCAGGGCGTACAGTCCCTCTGGTGGAATCCGGCTGCGATCGCAGGCATGGAAGGAGTCGATGCCCACCAGGCCGTAAGCGTAATCCTTCCCAAAGGGTCGGTTGACAATGTCAACACGCTCATTGTCCGTCCCGGGCAGTCGGCTGCGGCTGTAGGCGGGAGCCAACGCTCTCGTGATCCGATCAATAATGGCGTACTACCCTCCGGCGCGATAGCCGTCGGCCTGACATCACGGCTCGCTTTGGGGCTGACCGTCGCCTCCCCTTATAGCTTCACAACCAATTATGATGCCGACAGCTGGGCACGGTATAGCGCCGACAAGACCAAGCTGCGAACATACGACATCCAGCCATCGATCGCCTACCTCGTTACGCCAAATCTCAGCATCGGCGCCGCGCTTAATATCGAATATGCCGACGCATCATTGTCCAACTATCTGCCGAACCTATCGCCTCTTCTCGCCGACGGCCACCAGGAGCTGAAAGGCAATGGTTGGGATCTTGGCTGGTCGGCCGGGCTGCAATATCGCGCCGGCCCCATGCAACTGGGCGCCAGCTACAAGTCGAGCGTGAAGCATAATCTCGACGGTTCGGTGACGACGACCGGTCTTCTTGGTCCGCTCGCCGGGCAAAACAGCGTAGTGAATGCAAACGCCACGTTCGAGACCCCCTGGCAGGCGATCTTCGGAGCGCGCGTGGCGGTGTCGCCCAAGGTCACCCTCAACGGTCAGGTGACCCGCATGGGTTGGTCGAAATTCGACGCTATCCGGCTCGGCGCGCCGCTCAACGTTTCAATCCCGGAAAATTACCGGGACACTTGGAGCTTCGCAGGCGGCATCGATTACGCGGTCACACCAGCCTGGACCGTTCGTGCCGGCGTTCAACACGCCCAGACCCCGACGCGCAACGGCAATCGGGACGCTCGAGTGCCTGACAGCAACCGTTGGAATTTCGCTGCCGGCACAAGCTATGCCGTGTCTTCCCGGTTCACGCTCGATGCGGGCGCAGCGTATATTACGTTCAAGGATACGACTATTGATCGCACGACAGCGGCCTATGCCGGCACGGCCGTGCAGACGCCGATCCTGATGGACGGCAAGCTCGAGGACGCGCACGCCGTCGTGCTGTCGCTCGGCGGACGTTTCCACTTCTGATGCTGGAGATCGCCATGCCCCAGCCCGCCATCAGCGCCTTCCCGTCGATACCGGAACCGGCAATTCCGCCACGGCTCCTGACCGACCTCCTCGACAATGCGTTGAACCTTTATCCCGAACGCGTCGCCATCGACTTTCTCGGGCGAACCTGGACTTATGCGCAGGTGGGGCAACTCGTTCGCCGTGCAGCACGTGGATTGCAGGATCAGGGGCTGCGCAAGGGCGATCGGTTCGGCCTGTGCCTGCCGAACTGCCCCTATTTCGCGATATTGTACTTCGCGGCGCTGCGCGTGGGTGCGATCGTGGTCAACTTCAACCCGCTCTACACGGAGCGCGAACTGGAGCATCAGATCCGGGACTCGGGAACGCGCATGATGGCGGTACCGGACGTCCGGATAATCCACGAGAAAGTGCAAGCCGTCGCGCCACGTGCCGGGCTGGACAAGATCGTGTTGTGCGGCATGAGGGATATGCTGCCCTGGCTGCAAGGCCTGGGCTTTGCGCTATTCAAGCGAAAAGACCACGCGCGGATACTCGACGAAGGCCTTCATGTCCGGCTCAAGGCGCTTCTCGCCCATGATGCCGAACCTGACGCGGTAGAACGTCACCCTGATGATGTCGCGGTCCTTCAATATACCGGAGGCACAACCGGCGTGCCCAAAGGCGCAATGCTGACCCACGCCAACCTCACGGCGAACAGCGCCCAGATGGTGGTGCATGTGGGAGGACTTCGCCCGCAGCAGGAGAGAACTCTCGGCGTCCTGCCCATGTTTCACGTCTTCGCACTCACGACGGTGCTCAACTTCTCAGTCGAAATCGGCGCCGAAATCGTCCTGCTGCCACGGTTTGAGATGAAGCAGGTTCTCAACACGATGAAGCGCAAGCCGCCGACACAGTTCTTCGGCGTGCCTACGATCTATGTTGCCCTGAACGCGCTTCCGGACGACGAGATACCCGATCTCTCGGCCGTGCGCGCCTGTATATCCGGCGGCGCACCGCTCCCGCTCGAGGTACGCGAGGAGTTCGAGGCACGCACGCGTGCCAGGGTCGTGGAAGGATATGGGCTCTCCGAAACCGCCCCGATCATCGCCTGCAACCCGTTGTTTGGGACGGTGAAGGACAATAGCTGCGGCCCAAGTTTCCCCGGCACCATCATCGAGATCCGAGATCCGGAGAATCCCTCGCGGGTTCTTCCCCAGGGAGAACGCGGAGAAGTGTGCGCCCGCGGCCCTCAGGTGATGAAGGGCTATTGGCAGCGCCCTGCAGAAACCAGTGCTGTCTTCGTCGATGGCGCGCTACGAACCGGCGATATCGGCTATTTTGATGAGGATGGCTATCTCTTCCTCGTCGACCGCATCAAGGACATCATCTTCTGTGGCGGATATAATGTATATCCCCGGATCATCGAGGATGCGGCCTACCAGCACCCGGCGGTAAAGGAGGCGATCGCAATCGCGATTCCTGACGCCTACAGAGGTCAATCTCCCAAGTTGTTCATCGCGCTGCACGAGGGATCGAACCTGACCGTCGATGAACTCAAGGTCTTTTTGCAGGATCGCCTCAGCAAGATCGAGATGCCCAAGGCCTTCGCATTCCGGGACAGCCTGCCCAAGACGTTGATCGGCAAACTTTCGAAGAAGGATTTGATCGAGGAGGAGAACAAAAAGCTCGCCTGAGCCTCTATCCCCTGTCAAGCTACGAGGCTTATGCGCTTGAGTGGTAGGGTAGCCGTGATTGGAGGACAGGGAGTGGATGGCATGGGGAACTCGCTCCACCTCGCCGAGGACGATGAAACGCTTAAGGACGCGGATCGCGACAACCCCACGCACAAGGGGAGAACCCGCGCAAAGGATGCGGATTTACAAGTGTACGGCATCCAGGATGTCGCTCAGGAACTCGGACTGACACTTCGCACGCTACGCTTCTACGAAAAGGAGGGGCTTATCGCCCCTCAACGGGTAGGCAGTACCCGGGCATATTCCAGGCGTGAGATCGGACGCATACAGCTGATTTTGCGCGGCAAACGCCTTGGCTTCTCCATCAAGGAAATCAAGGAGTTTCTCGATCTCTACGATGCCGATCCCGAGCATAAGGAGCAAATGGAGCGATTGATTGCCCGCATCCGGGAAAGGTTGGTCGACTTGAAGACGCAGCGCTCTGCGCTCGACCTGACAATCGACGAGCTTACAACCATCGAAGTGGAAGCGATGGCAAAGTTGCAGCGATAATTTGGTCATCCCATTCTCTAACCGAGCGGTAACGCTTGATCGCGGCGCCCCCGATCCAATCAAGCCGTCAAGCGACGAGCGCCGCGCCGATCGCTAAGGCCGCCCCAGAACCGCGCCATGATCATCCAGGCGATGCCCGACGCGGTCATCGCCCCGCCGACCTGCCATGGCTCGAGGCCAAGCACGCGCGCGATGGGGCCCGCGAGCGCCACGAACGACATCATCGCCATCGAGCAGACGAAGGTCTCGAACATCAGTGGCTTCATGCTGAAAGCGCCTGATGCTTCCTCCCCCACTTGTTCGTCGCCTGTCGCTGTCGCAGCTTCGGTCATGCTGCTTCGTCCCGTGATGCGACCGGCGAACGGCCACCATTCCAGAGCAGCGCCGTCGAGACGGCATAGACAACGAGCCAGCCGAGGTTGAACGCGGCGCCGTCAAGCCAGGTGTGCGCCGGCTCGGGCAGGATGCGCGCGATCAGCATGCCGATCGCGACCAGCGAGACGGGATTGGCCAGCGCTGCGAACCAGCGTGGCCAGGCGGTGCGGCCCAGCGCGATGACGATCCCGAGGAGCAGCAGCGCCAGGCCCAGCGTCACGATCGGCATCAACCAGGCGATGAGCAGGACATGGTAGAAGTGCTGGCCGAGATCGAGCAGCGCGCCATGGGCCGCGGCCGGCGTTTCGAGGATCGTCTTGTAGGCCATGCCGACATAGTAGAAGCCCGCATGGCCGAGCGGAGACCAGGCGTTGCCGGCGACCAGCAGGACGAAGGTCAGCCAGCGCCACCAGCCCATCGCCGGACGCAGCCCTTCGAGCAGATGCCAGCAGCCCGCGAGATAGAAGACGATGCCGGCATCGGCCACCAGCGCGCCCGCGGCGAGCCGCGCCTCGGAGGATGGAAGCATCAGCGCGACACCGTCGAACTGGATGCGATCGGCATAGGTCTTCAGGATCAGCGGATAGTCGTCGGGACTTGCCCTAGCCCCGATGATCAGCGCGTCGCCAAGCGTCCAGAGGATCGCGCCGATCACGCCCGCGATACCGCAGAGACGAAGAAGCGGGAGCCGCTGGATATCCGTCATAGGCTTGTCCTTGCTTCGGCGCGGGATCGATCGACGAGACGCATGATCTCCTGGGCGATCAGCTCGGGCTCGCTGAACGGAACCATTGCCAGCGCTACCGTCGCCTGGCGGCCACGGGCAAGCCTCAGCCCAAGGTGACCACCGCGATCGCGCGTGAACTGTTCGGCTATGCCTGGGACATCGCCCGTCGGGTGTCGCCGGCGATAGCCGGCTGATCCACCCACGACATTAACGAGAGGAGGCGCCAGCGCACCAACTGCATAGCCTTGGCCGACGTGCCGCGGGCACCCGACTGTGATGGGCAATCCACGGTGTACGGTGGGGCAGGTTCGTCCGACGCCCGAACTTATACGGAGGATAGGCCCAGCGACGGATACGGATAGTGCGGTAATCAACCCGCGGATGAGAGCATGATCAATCGTCGTCGATCAGGCGCCCGCGGCACACCCGCCAAGGTCAATGCGACCGCTGGTCTCGAGGCCAGCGAAGGAGTAAACTCGGCCAGCGTCTCGGATGGCAGTCATGAGAGCGTATATCTGTGCCCGTTTTATGTGACGCCCCCGACATGGCGGTTTGAGTAGACGCGGAGAAGGGCGATGTCGCCCTTCTCCGCGCTCAGTCAGGCGGCGAGCAATTCGTCCGCCGGACCGAAGAATTCGTAATGAATGCGGTCGGATGGGACGCCAGCCAGCGACAAGGTCGAGACGGCGTGCCGCAGAAACGGGCGTGGTCCGCAGATATAGTAATCGGCCTCACCTACAGGCGTGTTGGCGACCAGCCATTCATCGGTAATGATGCCGGCGACGTCATAATCCCGTCCTGCGACTTCATCTTCGAGCGGGGTCTGATGAAAATCGGTGACGGTGATTGACTTGCCCCGCCCAGCGACAGCGCGAACATGATCACGCATTGCGTGGGTATCGCGGTCATGAGTTCCGTGGACATAGTGCACGGGGACTCCCGCCTCGCCCTCAGCAAGCGTTTCGAGCATGGCCACCATCGGGGTCAGCCCCACGCCGCCCGACAGGAGGATCACCGGGCGTTCGACATGCGCTGCCAGGAAGAATTCGCCTGCAGGCGCGGCAACTTTGAGCACCGTGCCCGGCTTGGCTTCATCATGAAGCCAGCCTGACGCAAGACCAAGCGGCTCACGCTTGACCGAAATGCGATAGGTTTCGCCGTTGGGGGCTGCTGAAATCGAATAGTTGCGCTTGACTGGCGGATGTCCCGGAATTTCAAGCCAGAAGGTCAGATATTGCCCGGGCTTGTGCCGCATGACGGCCCCGCCATCAACGGGGCGCAGAACGAAGGAATTGATGACGCTGCTCTCACGCACGACGTCCTCGACGCGAAAATCGCGCCAGCCATTCCATCCGCCGGTCGCATCCTTCTGTTCTGAGTAGACTCGCTGCTCGCGGGCGATCAGGATGTTGGCCAGGAACCAGTAGGCTTCGCCCCAGGCAGCGAGAATCTCATCGGTGGCCGCATCCCCCAGCACCGCCTTGATCGCCCCCAGGAGCGCCTCGGCAACGTGCGGATAATGTTCGGGCAGAATTTGCAGGCCGACATGCTTCTGCGCGATCCGCTCGACCGCCGGGGCAAGCGCACCGAGATTTTCGATGTTGCTCGCATAGGCGAGAATGGCGCCGGTCAGCGCCCGCGGCTGCGAACCGGCATCACCATGGTGCGATTGGTTGAAAAGGTCGCGAATGTTCGGGTTCTGGAACATCCGGGAATACATCTCGTTCACGATGTCGAGGCCATGCGCTTCGAGCGCGGGGACGGTCGCCTTGACGAGCGCAATGGTCTGATCGCTGAGGGGCTGCGTCATCAACTTCTCCTTTTTGAATGCGTTGAAAATCCCGGAATGTCAGAGCTTGGGAATGTGATCGTAAAAATCCACCTGCATCTTCATCGGCCCTGTCGGCGTTACGAAATGCGGTTGCTGAGGGAGAATCAAGCCAGGCTGGTCAGGCGTCAGGACGATCTCCGAAGGTGGCTCGAGGTAGGTTAGCCGGAGTTCGCCCTCCAAAACCCGGATCACGCCCCAAACACCAGCCTTCGTGTCATGTCGCGCGCGCAAGGCAGCCGGCAGAGTGTCCTGGTTGAACACCGGCGTGGAACGGTAAGGCAAGATTTCAGCCATGGGTTTGCCCTGGTCGCTCGATGGCATCCTTACGTTCCGCGTTGGCGACCGATGCAGCACTCCGTTCCTCCAGTTGGAAGAACATCGCCAGTTGCAGGCTCTCGGCGATGCGCCGCGCCTTCGCTTGTAGCGCCGCTGCCGCTTCGGGCGTCATCCTGTCATTGGTCGTTTGAACCCAGAGTGCGAGCCAGCGCTCGAACAGCGCGGGCGTTATCCTGGCCTTATGCTTCAAATGGGCCGGCACCGGTTGCCCCTTGTATCGGCCACTGGTGAGCATGACGGAGGACCAGAACGCAGTCAGCTTCCCAAGATGCTCCGGCCAGTCATCGATCGCATCGTTGAAAATCGGCCCAAGCGCGGGTGTCGGACGCCAAAATAGAGCGCAATGGCGTGCAATGCGCTGTTATTGAGCGCCACAATAGACTGCATTCAAAGGGCGCAGCAGCGGCAGGCAGATCCGGTTACTGATCGGCGAACCGCTTGGCCAATCTGGCGCTTGCCCCACTTTTAGCGGCAAGCTTTGAGCCATACCGCAAGACGGTACGCGCATCGCGCCACCGGTAGGCCTGCATGATAGCTGGCAGTCCTTCTCCTGCCGCAAAATTGTCCTGGGCCACCCCGACCCGGATCGAATGTGACGAGACCGTGCTGAGCCAGCGGTCGCGTTCGGCTTCGCTCATTTCACCGAGCAGGCCCTTCTCCCAGGCGCGACGGATGAGCCGCCTGTAAATGAGTGTGATGCTGTTCGGGTGCAGGCGCTCGGTGCCGATGCTGTCGATCGAGCCGTCGAAGTGCGTCGTCACGCGGCGCAGCAGCGGACCCTTGTCCACCCTGCCCGCTTCACGCCAGCGGGCAATCGCCGCCATCGTCGCGGGAGAAAGATAAGCCTCGGCTCCGGCTTGCTTTCGGTCGGTCTTGCTTGAAGGGATGTGCAACAAACCGGCTCCGTCGCTGTCGGGCCCCTCGATATGCCCGACATCGATCGCGACCAGTTCCGAGCGCCGCGCGGCTGTATCGTAAGCGATGCGCAACATGGCCGCGTCGCGCATCCCCAATTCATCGCGGCGGCAGGCCTTGAGCACATGGGCCAGGCACACGCCAGAGGCGGGACTGTCGAGATCAGCGATGTCGCCCTTGAACCGGATGGCGCGCGCCTGCCTCTGGCGCACGCCGAGATGATTGCGCGCCGCCTTGCGCTCGAACTTGACCAGCGCTGCGGCGGTCGGATCCGTCAACCCTGCCATGCGGTAGGCCCACCCGACATGGACGAGGTAGCGCTCGATCGTGGCCATGGCGCGGGTCTTTACGGACGATGGATCGATCCCGGCAAGCGCACGGATCCAGGCGGCGACGTCGGCGGGTTCGGCCGCACCCGGTACAATCCGGCGTGAGTGGCACCACTGTCCCCACAAAGTCAGGTCCGAGCGGAACGCGCGCCGGGTATTGATCGACCAGCCCCGCATCGCGGCGTCGAGCAAGGCCTCGTCGATACCGCCACCCGGACGGGTTCCCGTCCCAATCAGGGCGCGGACATCGGCAACGAGATCGGCCGGCTCGACGCTCAGCGGCACGAGGGCGCTGCCTGCGGCGGGTCTGGGGTGCTTTTTCGGCATGGGGACGACGATAACCGGGCGTTTCGCTTATGTATAGCCTCACGATAAGCATCTATTATCAACACTAGGACGTAGGGCTCGTGGACTGAAGAACGGTTTCCGTCTAGTATCGCGTCATGAACCGCCCTCCCATGCCGCTCAGCGCGATCGCCTGGACCCCTGACCTTGTGAGCGCACTCGCCGACGCCAGCAGCGCGATCGGGCGGCTTGATGCTAGGATTTCCGCCACTGCGCTCGCTCCTGCCTGGCACCTGCGCGCCAGCTGGACCGGCTACGCCAAAGCGCTCAGCCTGCAACATCTCGAAATTGAGGAAATCGATATTATTTCGCGGCAATGTGGCCTTCAGCTGGCCGGAAGGCCGCGTCTTGAAACGGCAGGGGCTCCATTTTCCGCGCTTGAACCCTGGCGGAACCGGCTCGCCGAGAAAGAGGGCAGGCACTGGCGCGAGGATCTGCCGTTCAGCTTCGATCTGCCCGCAGGGTGGGACGAAGCCCCTGCCCTCGCACGCGCGCTCGCGCTGCTCGATGACTGGGCACGGCGCGACCGCACGATCACGCCGTGGCTGGCGTTCCCGATGGTTCTGCGGCGCATGGGGTTAACGCAGCGCACCTTGCCCTGCCTCGTCATGGGCGATCCCGGACAGCGCTTTGTGCAGGGTGACCGCCCTGCCCTGCTCAAGCGGCTGCTGAAGCAGCTACGCCGCAGCGCCGAGGACGGTCTGACCCGGCTAGAACGGCTCGAAGATACCGTGCAGCGAGGCGCGGCGACAATCGCCGCGCAGCATCGTCCCGGCAAGCTTGCCGACCTTGGCCGGCTCGCCCTCACCCGTCCCTGCCTGGCCGCTCGCTCACTCGCTCCCGAGCTCGACCTCACCGTGTCGGGCGCAGGCAAGCTACTCGAGCGTGCGACCAGCCTCGGCCTGCTGGTCGAAATATCCGGGCGCGGAACCTGGCGCTCCTATGTCACCCCCGACATCGCCGTCTCGCTCGGCTTGGTCGCTCCGATGCGGGGACGCCCCCGTCTAGTGCCTGCCCCCTCACCAACGCTGGATTCGGTCCTTGCAGCGTTTGATGCCGAATTGGCCGAGTTCGACACTCGCATTGCGGGCCTTGGCGGGCCCGATCTCGCTGGTTCGACTATAAACAATTGATATAGCTTGGCAATTATGAGGCCGCCGGAAACGCCCCTTGCAGCGCGATAACCGGCCTCGGGCTGCCCGGAGTATGCAAATGCCGTAAATGCGCTCCACGAGCTTCTCAGGGCAGATTTCGACATGATCGCCCCTTCGTCCACCAAGGCGGCCCCGGATTGGCACCCTCACGAGGGAAATCGGCCAAATTGGGCTTCAACTTGAGTCTGGGCATCGCGGCGCACCCGCAGATGGGCATACGCGAGCACGAGGTCGAGCACGCCAGCGTCATGACTACCCGGCCGTAGACTGCCCTTGCTGATGCGCCAGCGACGCGGTGGCAGTTTCGGCGGCTGCAGTGTCATCACCTCTCGCCCTGGACGCCCGGGCAATTCCAGCGCCACCAATCGCTCGAATCCCCACGTCGCCTTGCCCACCCGGCTGTGCGCCAGTGCCAGCATCGCGATCCGATCGTGTGCGAAGTGAAACAGGTTCGCCTGAAAGCGATCCACATAGGCTTTCTTCTCCCCCTTGAACCGCTCGCGGCTTGCCCGCACGAGTGTGTCGACGCCCTCGGCGTTCCATTCGACCAAGCGCGGATGAGCCCCGAGCTTCCAGCGCAAACTCTCTGCGCGGGCCACCGCCCCGCTCAGCCACGAACCGACAGCCTGCTCCGACATCGCTCCATCCGCCACCGGCAGTGCACAGAGCGGGAGAGCGTGCACTTGGCACCGCCAGCTCATGCGCAAGATCCATTCCTTGCGGATGATTGGGGCCCGGCCATCCCGCAGGGCCTGCTGCCAGCAGAGCGGACAGACATATCGGCGCTGGCGGCGCGGCAGAACCACCGAAGCCTCGACGTTGAGGAAGGTTCCTTCGATCTGTTGGACCTCAATCTCAACCGCCCAGGCCAACTGACCAATCACTTGATACACGGCGAAGTACTGCTCATTGGACAAGCCGCATGTGCCGCGGGCCAGATCCAGGCTGGCAATCGCCGCTTCAAGACCAAGGTGCCGAAACAGCGCGGGTCGCGTGGTTTCGTGCGCGGCCGCAACCCGATCGATCCAGGAATCAAAGCACTCGTCGGCCTGCGGGCGGACCCGGAACGCCAGCGGCTGCGGCTCCAACGCCAGTACGGTCATCGCGCCGCATAGTTCGGCAGCAACACCGCCGCCTCGCGAATATCCGCGAATTCCACGCGCGCTCTGCCATGTTGATACGCCACTTTCTGGCCCCAGTGCAGCAGGCGCTTGAAGTTTCCGGTCACCCCAAGGCTTTGCTCCCAGAGAAAACCGGCGACCTCCGGCTCGGCAAGGCGATCCGGCTCGATCAGTCCCATCCCCTGCCCGAGTACCCGAATGAGACGTTGCGTCGGCGCTCCCTGTGGCCAGGGCTTAAGTCGCAAGATGATCGAGCGATAGGCAAGCTCGACGTCCTCGGTAAAGATATCGGCGGCGACGTCGAGTCCTGCGACCACCATCGGTACATTGCCCTCGCTCATTAGGAAGCGGAACGCATCAAGCGTATCGCGGCGCGCTCTCCCGCTGGCGGTGAGGATCGCATGAACATTGTCGATCCCGATGAGCCGGGTGTGTTGACGCCGCAAGAGTTCGACGACCTTAAGGTCTGCAATGCGGTGGGTCTTTCCGGTGATCGGCCAGCCTTGCTTCCACAGCAGGGTCAGGTTGATCTTGAGGGCGGTCGAACCCGAAGGGATGACGGTTCGCAGCATCGGTTGATAGCGGGCATCATCAATGCTGAGCGGCTCGGGAAAATCGTGGGCAATCCGGCGCTGGGCCTCGCGCAGAATCGAGGTTTTGCCCATGCCCGACTGCCCGACCAATACCACACAGGTCGGCCGTTCGTCGGGTTCGTCATGGGCAAGTTCGACCAGAGTTTCGACATGCTGGCGGGCTTCATCGAAATCGATCCAGAAGGCCTGCGACAGCGCCGAGCCGCCAGACATAGGGGCAGTCATTCGATCCGTTTCAGCCATGTATCTTCCCCCAACTCCGCCACGGGAAGCCAATTCGACGCGGGTTCTGCCGTGGCTCGCGCCGGTGCCCGTGTATGGGATGTTCCCTCGCGCTCCGCTCGTTTTCGGGCCTCACGGGCGCGCCGGGTCTTCGCAGTTGCAGAGAGAACATCGCTGCGATTGGCATGGATCAGGCGCGCGGCTTCGGCGCGCGCGCCGTTATCCTGATAGGCCCTGCCGGCCCGGAACCGTTCGTTCCGCGCCGCTTCCCATTCCGCCAGGCTGACATCGGGATAATGCCCGACAACCGCTGCTGAGACGAAGCCACCCTCCACTTCCGGATAGACCTCCTGGATGGTGCGCTCGTCGAAGTGAACCATGACTTTCTGGCCGATCCGCGATGCAAGGCTGGTGTGCCAGTACCGACGATAGCCAATCTGGATTCCGTAGGCCTTCACCGTTCGCTCAACCCATGGCAGGAAACGGCGGACGAGAGCCGTTTCGTCGAGGCCGAGCGGAACCAAAGGCCCTTGGCTCCTCGCCTCCTCGGCCCAAGCCTGCGCCGGCGCACAGCCGCCCAAGCCGGCGTGCGGCTCGGCGTGATAGAGACAAATTGCCCGAACAAACCAGCGTTCAAACTCATCGATGGTCATCGCAGCGGCCGCACCAGCGTCATAACCGTCGCGCTTGGTGGCGTTTGCTCCCGTCGCACCGGGCAACAAGCGCATCTTGGCCATCATCGTTCCAATCAGGCGCTCGATATGGCCACCGAAATGCGCGGGGCCACGTGGCCTGACATCCGGATCGATGCCGTGGGAAAGGCACGCGGACCGGAAGGATTGTGCACGATGTGCTGCCGCATGGTCAGCGTGTAGCCGCTTGAATAGCCCATGCATTGGGTAGTCGACATCAAGCTGTAACGCCTGCAAAAGGCTATGCTTTGGCAGGATCGCATTGGCGATCGCACGCCCGCATCGAAATATCGAGGGATCCCCAAAGCTCACATAGAAGCCAAGGATACATCGGGTCCGCACTTCGATTAGCAAGGTCACCCAAGGGCGCCCCAGCTCTTTGCGCTGCACGCTGTCGACAAGGATTACATCGGCCCGCGTATGATCCATCTGAACGAGGTCCAGGAAGCCCCGGCTTAAATACTCACCCGCATGCGGCTCATGTGCACTGCGCGTCTTCGAGCCCATCATGGTGCGTGCCCGCACCGGGTCCGATATCGCCGCAATCGCCCGCTCAATGCTGCGTTCGCTTGGCACTTCACTGGCTTCAAAACGATAATCGCCGTTGTCGGCGATTAGGAGTCCGCGAACCTGACGAGCAGTTTCCTTCATGCTCGCGCCGGCCTTGCGCAAGTGAATCTCGCCGATGAGCGTGTCGATCGCAGCCAGCACGGTTGGGCCACCACGTCGGCTTCCTGGTTTGGGTCCTTTGGGCAACGACGCCAACGATTCTGCGACGGGGTGATCTCGGAATCGCCGGGCGAGTTCGCGAATTCGTCGTTCCTTGAGTCCGGTTACGGTCGAAATTGCCACGACTGCCTGCGCCGTCAAAGGCGCATCAAGCGGAACGTACTGGCGAAACGCTGGATACAGCGCCGTGCCTGTTGCCAATGCAGCTTCTGAACGACGAGCCGAAGGCGGCGGCTTGCGTGCAATCATGGTGCTGAATTCCACCAGAAATTTCACGCTCAATGTCATCTATTATGGCACAGTGCGCAAATAGATTCGCACGTGCGTCATTGAATGCTGCGATACCTTTGATGTATCTGGTTGTTTTTACGTAATTTATGCTGCTTGCAGCCTTCTTTGGCCGGCGACAGCAGCACTGTCGGCTATCGTCCCAAAAGATGGTAATACCTGTCGGCCTGGCTTCCCCACTGGCCCGAGTATGGCGCCGGCCCCCGCTGCACGAAGGCGCAGCTTTGGCAGAAGCTGAACGTCGCGCCACGACCCGTCCCATGAAAGATCTGCGTTAGCTCGGGACTACATTCGGCGAGGCACAGCGCGGCGTGATCACGCAGGCATCGTTTCGGCCATTGCCCGCCCCACGCATGAAACCTCTGGCGCAACACGGAAGGGTTTTACCTGTTGCGCAGGATGCTCGACCGTTACGCCCGCTGCAGGCTTAGAATGCCGGAACCAACATCAGGCTGCTGTGCGGGCTCTAGAGAGCAGTTCGAATGGGATAAGCGGTACCCCCCGATGAACTTCAGTCGGATCCCGTGAGCATCAGAGCCAAATCATTCGTTCCGAAGTCTGACCGTTGCGGTTGGCCTTTATCCTCCATGGCTGAGGCCCGAGCAATGCATGCATTTGCTCTCCCGTTCAAAGGGCGCGCGCGAAGGAAATCTGCTATTCGGGTGATCTTGGATCTTGTCCGGGTTCCGACACGATTTTGGCACCTTTTTGCCTAACCCGCACCTTCCCTGTGAAGCCCCCTGGCGGCCATTTGGGTGACTTGATGGCCCCGAGTTACCCGTTACACCGCAAGGCACTCAGAGGGCTCCTGAGGGCAAAATAGAGCTGTTTCTCTATTTGTTCCACCACCCCAACGTCAGGAGGCCCTGTCATCGACCAAAGCGGCAGGTGTTGTTCGTCAGTCGGCGCACTCGAGCTGGCTGGCGTAAAGCCCCATACGCGCAGCCGCCTTGCCCGCAATGTCGATCGTGCAAAAGTTGCTTACAGGGCTGTTCGCAGCTTGCTTCGCAGTTCGGCATGCTCATCGTCGGTTGACGACATCATGCTCAAGGTAACCTGAACGATCTTCTTCAAATCCGGGCCACTGGCCGCCTCGATGATCTGCTCGAGTTCGATCGGCGTCTGACGAGACAGCAAAGTCATATTGGTCGACGTCCAACGGTTCTCGCGCGCAATCGTCTGAAACACCTCCAGAGCCGACCGCCTATCGACGGGCATGGCGAGTATCTGCTCGAAAGCATTTCCCAACTCCGGGTCCACATTGCCCTTCGCGAATTCCGATGTCGGACCGACGGTGAAATCAAGATGATTGCCCTGCCTTTTCGCTGCGTAGTCCGCGATAAGGATCGAAGCATCCTCGCCCCGTTCTACATCCCGCAGCAGTCTCACCGCTGCATTGAGACTGGGCGGGTCGATTGCGTCGAGGTTCTCCCGCGCTGCTTCAAGGATACGCTCGACCACCTTGGCCTCGTCGCCAGCAAAGGACCCCCAGTAGTCATCCCAAGCCCGAGAATAGCTCTCGGCTCGCGACATGTCCCTTGAGCTCGCCTTCCAGTTCACCGACGAGCGTGAGGATAGCATCTTCATCGAAGTACCCCCGAGCGGCACCATCAAAGATGATGCCGTCCAGTTCGTCCTGGTAGGAGAACCCCAGGCGAGCCAGCTGCCGGCGCCAGGTGATGTTTTCTGCGCTGCACCTGCGCCGCCATCGCCTGGCTCGCGTACGAGCTCGTCCACAAGCGGGTCGAAGGATTTTAGATTTTCTGGCGACGGCGCTCGATCGGGTTCGAATACCGACCATCCCGCCAGTGCGACCGAGGTGATGGCCCTGTCGACAATCTCCTTCGGCTTGCCGGCCAGTATCTCGAGAACGTTCCCGGTCAGTACGCCGATCTTGCGGATCACGCGGATGTTCGTGATCTCGAGGGCTTCCACGTGATAGCGCAGCTGGGCAACGCCATCGGCGCCGTCCTTCAA